>CAZYSH010000011.1:0-23231 GCA_964650035.1 uncultured Candidatus Saccharibacteria bacterium
TTTGACCGATTAATTACTGTTTATAGTAAGGATTTTGGCAAATTAGCAATTAAAGGAAAAGCGATTCGGAAAAACCAAGCCAAGCTCAAAGGTCATCTTGAACTTTTTTTGTATTCTCATTTAATGGTTGCTCCTGGTCGCGGCTGGGATATCATTACCAGCGCCGAAACAATTAAAAGTTTTTCCTCTCTTTATCAAAATCTTCCCGCTTTATTTGCCGCCGCATATTTTTCTGAATTAATAGATAAATTGATTGTTGGTCCGGAAAAAGATGAAAATATTTGGCAATTAGTTTTAAATAGTTTTGAGCAGCTTGATACAAGAAAAGAAATCAAACCGATAATTGGTAATTTTGAAAATAAGTTGCTGGAATTTTTGGGTTATGGCCGACAAAAGGATTTTATTTCTTTTGTTGAATCACTGGCTAACAGCGAGATTAAGAGTTATCAACAATTGACAAAGCTTTTGTAGTATTATAAGTTGTAGACAATACTGTGAAGGGTCTTTTAATGGCCGTTCATGGCAGGGCGTGTGCCATGGCACCATTTGTTCTTTCTCCTTTGCCGCAGACGGCTGGATGCATAGTCGCGGCATTAATCACTTTTTTGGCTGATTGGGAGGTTAGTATGTTAAAACTGGGTGGCTAAAGCGCCAGCAGGCGGCGCTGACAAAAATAGGTTGGTTTACCTTATCTTACTTATCTCCTTGCCTCACCGTAATTTTGGATATAGAGCTTAACAAGCTCAAAGTAGGCCAGAACCTGCCAGCCCTTGGGAATCAATATTTGCCAAGGGCTTTTATTTTTGCCTTTTTTAAAGGAGTATAATATAATTGTAGTTAGGGTAAGGAGTTGGGAGTCGGACTCCCAACAATAAATCTCTCCTTACTTTCTAAAATAATGAAATTAGACGAGTTAAAAAAGAAATTATACAAACCAGAAGTTGATTTTGAGGAAAGATTGGAAGCGCCCGAAATCCTTCGACCCGAACAGCAAGAAGAAGACGCTGTTTCTAAAAAATGGCAGAAGATAGAAAAAAAGCCGCTTTCTCCGCAAAAGAAGAAAAAAATAATAATTATCAGTGTTCTGGCCGGACTCATTTTTTTGTCCGCGGCTGGTTTTGTTTTTTGGCGCGGCTTAACTTCTTTTGATAAAGATAAAGTTGAATTGGGAATTACAGGAGCGGAAAGAGTAGTTAGCGGCGAAGAAGTTAAATATACAGTTAAGTATAAAAATAACACAAGATTGGCTTTGGAAAATGTTAAACTAATTTTTCATTATCCAGATGACTCAATTCCTTCCAATCAAATTGGCTTAACAGAAACAATTGATTTACAGGATTTGCCGACCGGCCAGGAAGAAGAGCTTGAATTATCAGCCAGAATTATCGGTTTAAAAGGAGATGAGAAAAAGGCCTGGGCGGAGTTAAATTATCAGCCAGCCGGATTAAGCTCTCAATACGCCAATCAGGCGGAATTTACCAGTCAGATAATTTCTGTGCCTTTGGTTTTGGATTTTGATTTGCCGGAAAGGTTGGTTAGCGGCCAAACATTTGATTTTTCTTTAAGATATTTAAATCAGGCCGATGTTTCTTTTGATGATTTTCAAGTCCGGATTGAGTATCCAATTGATTTTGTTTTTGAATCAGCTAATCCTCAACCAATTGAAGAAAATAAGATTTGGTCTTTGGGGAAAATAATAGCTGGCGAACAAGGAAAGATTTTTATTCGAGCCAGCATTCAGGGCGAAAAAGAAGAGGTCAAGTCCTTTAAAGCTCAATTAGGCGTTTTGCAGGATGAACAATTTATTCCTTATGCTGAAACAGTGGCTGCTTTGAGAATTTCTTCTTCTCCTTTATCTGTTACCCAAACGGTTAATGATAGCGCTAATTATGTTGCTCAAGCCGGTCAAACTTTGGATTATCAGGTTGATTATAAGAATACGACTAATGTTGGCATAAAGAATATAGTTATTACTTCAAAATTAGAGGGCGAGGTTTTAGATTTAACTACTCTGGATTTAAAAGGAGCTTCTTTTGACGGAGAGACGAATATAATTACTTGGAATGCCGGCAATCTACCAGCTTTATCGTATTTGGGGCCTAATCAGGAAGGACAAATAAGTTTTTCAGTTAATACTAAAAAGACCTTGCCGGTTAAGAGCTATAACGATAAAAATTTTACTGTTACTAATACGGTTAAAATAGATTCTTCAGAAGCGCCTCTTTCTTTGAAAGACATTGAGATTTCCGGCGAAAGCCAGTTAGTAACTAAATTAGCCAGTCAGGCGGTTATCCAGGCGCAAGGTTATTATCATGACGATTTGATTTCTAACAGCGGCCCAATTCCGCCTAGGGTTGGCCAGAAAACCACCTATACAATCAAATGGCAACTGATTAACCGAGGCAATGATTTAAGTCAAGTTAAAGTAGAAGTTTCTTTACCGCCTCATGTTCAATGGCAAAATAAAATTAATCCGAATGACGCTGATTTGAATTATAGTTCGCAAACCGGGAAATTGGTTTGGCAGCTCGGCGATTTGCCTGCTGGAACAGGGATTGTTTTGCCGGTTAAACAAGTTGCTTTTCAAGTAGCTATCATTCCCGGGGTGGCTCATATAGGGCATTTAGTAGAGTTAATTGGTCAGTCAAAATTAGCTGCTCAAGATAATTTTGTTGGTTTAGAATTGACCGGCATTGACAGCGCAATTGATACCGACTTGCCAGATGACCCCTTAATGGGTTATAAAGATGGTATTGTTGTTGAATAATTTATTGTTTGTTTTTTTGGGAGTTGGGGGTTAGTTTTTTGGAAGCCCGGCTTCCAAAAAAATAATATGATTACTATGGAAAAAATTGTATCACTTTGTAAGCGGCGCGGATTTATTTATCCGGGTTCGGAGATTTATGGCGGCTTGGCCAATACTTATGATTATGGGCCATTGGGCGCAGAATTGAAAAATAATATTAAGGCGGCCTGGTGGAAGTATTTTGTCCAAGATAGAGATGATATGGTTGGTATTGATGGCGGGATAATATTAAAGGCCGATGTTTGGAATGCCAGCGGTCATGTTAAAAATTTTAAAGATCCCTTAGTAGAATGCAAAAAGTGTCATAAAAGATTTAGGCCCGATAAATTGGAAAGCGCATCTAAATGTCCCGAGTGCGGCGGTTCATTTACGGAGCCAAAAATGTTTAGCGGGTTGTTTAAAACAACTATCGGTCCAGTGGAGGAGGAAGGAGTGATGACATATCTTAGGCCTGAAACCGCCCAGAATATTTTTGTTAATTTTAAAAATGTGTTAAATTCTACAACTGCAAAAATTCCATTTGGAATCGGGCAGATGGGCAAATCTTTTCGAAATGAGATTACTACTGGCAATTTTATCTTCCGAACGATTGAATTTGAGATAATGGAATTAGAGTATTTTATTTCCCCGGATGATAATTGGAAAAAGATTTTTGAAGAATGGCGTGATTATATACATAAATTTACAGAAATGATCGGCCTTAATGATAAAAAGCTTCATGATGTTGAAATTCCCAAAGAAGATTTGGCCCACTATTCCAAAAGAACAATTGATATGTATTATGAATATCCTTTTGGTAAAGACGAATTGTGGGCAATTGCCTATCGGACCGACCATGATTTATCCAGCCATCAAAAAGCCTCGGGTCAAAGCATGGAATATATTGATGAAAAAACAGGTAAAAAATATATTCCTCATGTTTTAGAACCAACTTTTGGTTTTGACCGAACCCTTTTGGCAGTTTTGGTTGAGGCCTATCAAGAGGAAAAATTAGCTAATGGAGAAACAAGAGTGGTTCTAAAATTGCATCCTAATATGGCTCCCTACAAAGTAGCTGTTTTCCCTTTATTAAGAAATAAGCCAAAGTTGGTTAAAAAAGCCAAAGAGATTTATAATGACTTAAAAACGGACTTTGTTTGTGAGTTTGACGACCATGGCAATATTGGTAAGCGTTATCGCAGGCAGGACGAGATAGGAACCCCACGAACAATTACAGTGGATTTTGACAGTTTGGAAAAAGATGATGTTACAGTCAGAGATCGTGATACTATGAAACAGGAACGGGTTAAAATTAAAGAACTTAAAGATTATTTAACAGAAAAATTATCATAAATAGAGGTGTTAGGAGTTGCACTCCTAAAAGATAGAACAAAATTATGGAAAATAATTACAAAAAAACAACTTTAAAAAACGGCTTGAGAATTATTACCGTGCCTGATAAGAATACTAAAACAGCGGCTGTGTTGGTCTTAGTCGGCACTGGCTCTAAGTATGAGACCAAGGATATTAATGGTATCTCCCACTTTTTAGAGCATATATTTTTTAAGGGAACAAAAAAGCGGCCCGATTTGGTTAAATTGATTCTTCCCATAGATAAAGTGGGGGGCAAGTACAATGCTTTTACCGGCCAGGAATATACAGGATATTGGGTTAAGCTTGACGCTAATCATTTAGATAAGGCCTTGGATCTTGTCTCTGACATATACTTAAATTCAATTTTTGATGAAAAAGAGATTAATCAAGAAAGAGGCACGATTTTACAAGAAAAAAATACGAGACAAGATATACCTATGAGTTATATTGGAGATCTTTGGATAGAACATCTTTATGGCGACCAGCCAGCTGGCTGGCAGATTATAGGCACAGATAAAACTATCAAGAGTGTTAAAAGAAATCATTTTCTCCAATATTTAAAAGACCATTATTCTGCTAAAAACACTGTTATTGCTGTAGCGGGAAACATTAGTCATCAGGCAGTGATTAATAAAGTAAAGAAATATTTTAAAAAGATTGGCTCACAGGGGTTTAAAGATAAATTGCCAGTTAAAGAAAAACAGTCAAAGCCGGAATGTTCAGTTTATTACAAAAAGACAGACCAAACTCATATGATTTTAGGCGTCAGGGCCTATAATTTATCCCATCCGGACAAATATACCTTAACTTTATTAGGCGCCATTTTAGGCAAGGGTTTTAGTTCTCGTCTATTTATTTCTGTTAGAGAAAGACAGAATTTGGCTTATTATGTTTATGCCGGAGCAGATATGGATACAGATGTGGGTTATTTAACAACCCATACAGGTGTTGATACTCAAAGGGTAGATAGGGCGATTGTCACTATTCTTGATGAATACAAGAAATTAACCAAACAAAAAGTTGGTCCAGCAGAGTTGAAAAAAACTAAAGATAGTATAAAGGGCTCTGCTTTAATTGGCATGGAAGCATCTGATGAAAAGGCCTCATTTTACGCTAGTCAAGAACTTTTAACCGGAGAAATTTTGACTTTAGAAGAAAAATTCGCTAAAATAGATAAAGTAACAGCTAATGATATTCAGCGAGTGGCTAAAGATATTTTCAGACCGGAAAAACTCAATCTGGCTTTAATCGGACCATTTAAAGATAAAAAGAAGTTTGATAAAATTTTAAAAATTTAACATGGGTGAATCACAAATAATAAATATCTCCAGTTCAACGATTTTCCGAACCATTGTTATTCTTTTGGGTTTGGTGTTTTTGTATCTGATTCGCGATATCCTGTTAATTGTTTTTGTGGCGGTGATTATCGCGGCGGCTATTAATGGGCCTGTTAGTTGGCTGCAGCGCCATAAAGTTCCCAGAATTTTAGGAGTAATTTTTATTTATCTCCTCCTGTTTTTGTTATTAGGCCTAATCGTTACTTTGGTTTTTCCTCCTTTGGCTGAACAAATTAAACAGTTAGCGGCTAATTTTCCGAGTTTTATGGATAAGATTGGATTTAGTTTTCAGGAGTTATTGGGGAAATATACAGCAGAGGGCAATTTACAAACAATTTTAAGCAAGTTAAGCCAACAATTAAATCAGGCAACTTCAAGTGTTTTTGGCACAATTATCAATTTATTTGGCGGCTTATTCTCGGCCGGCATTGTTTTAGTTATTTCTTTTTATTTATCAGTGCAAGAGAAGGGTGTTAAGAAGTTTTTGATTTCTTTAACCCCGCAAGAGCATCAGCATTATTTATCTGATTTAATTGAACGAATTCAGGTTAAGATTGGCGGTTGGTTAAGGGGTCAATTATTATTAATGCTCATTGTTGGTTGTTTAATATATATTGGACTATACTTTTTAGATGTGAAATATGCCCTGACTTTAGCTTTAATAGCGGGTGTTTTAGAGCTCGTTCCCTATATCGGACCAATTATAGCTGCTGTTCCGGCAATTATTTTAGCTTTTACTCAAGCTCCTTTTTTGGCTCTATTAGTCGCTCTTTTGTATGTTGTTGTTCAGCAATTGGAAAATTATGTTATTGTTCCGCAGGTGATGAAAAAGACGGTTGGCTTAAATCCAATTATTATCATTATTGTTATGTTGATTGGCGCTAAATTAGCTGGCATTATGGGATTGATTTTAGCTGTGCCTTTGGCCGCGGCCGGCGCTGAATTTCTTAAGGATTTGCATAAGTAGATGTATTATGGTTGGAAGTTGGAAGATGAGGCCGTCCTTGCCAAAAGGGACGGTTTTTAGATACAATTGAACTATGAATTTATACGTTATTGCTACGCCAATTGGTAATTTAAATGATTTATCATTTCGGGCATTAGAAATTTTAAAGGAAGTGGATTTGATTCTTTGCGAAGATACGCGGGTAACTAAAAAACTGTTAAGCCGTTATCAGATTAGTGAGCCGACTATAAGTTATCACCAGCATAGCAAATTAGTTAAAAACAGATATATTTTAGAGCAGTTAAAACAAAATAGGGATTTAGCTTTGGTGTCTGACGCGGGCACGCCCACTATTAGCGATCCGGGCGCTAAATTAATTAGTTATCTGACTAAAGAATTACCCGGTCTAAAAATTATTCCAATTCCAGGGCCATCCGCTTTAATCGCCGCTTTAAGTATTTCCGGCTTTTCGGCTGATAAATTTGTTTTTCTCGGTTTCCCACCAGCTAAGAAAAAAAGAAAGAAATTTTTTGAGCAAATAATCAGTTCTAAATATACAGTTGTCTTTTACGAATCGCCTCATCGGATTTTAAAGACCTTACAGGAACTTTTTGTCATTCTGAGGTCGCCTGAGGCGACCGAAGAATCCCGTAAAATAGTGGTTTGTCGGGAATTAACCAAGAAATTTGAAACAGTTTATCGGGGCAATATTGAAGAAGTTATTGAACAAATTGAAAATCCGCCAGCTGGCGGAAAAATTAAAGGAGAGTTTGTTATTGTTATAAACCATGCCTAAAAAATTTTACATCACTACTCCCATATATTACGTAAATGATAAGCCGCACATAGGTCATGCCTATACAACCATTGCGGCTGATGTTTTAGCGCGCTATCGCAAAAAACAGGGCGATGATGTTTGGTTTTTAACTGGAACAGATGAACATGGGGACAAGATTGCTCAAGCCGCAGTCAAAGCAGGTAAATCGCCGCAGGAATTTACAGATTCAGTCGCAGAGAATTTTAAAAAAGCTTGGCAAAAACTTAATATTGAATACAATGATTTTATCAGGACTACCGAAGAACGTCATAAAAAAGGCGTGGCTAAGTTTTTAACCAAACTAAAGCAAAGTGATAAAGTTTATCAGGACGATTATAAAGCCTTGTATTGTCAGGGTTGCGAAGATTTTATTTTCAAAAAAGATTTAGTTAATGGCAGGTGTCCTCATCATGATAAAGAGCCAGAATTAGTTTCAGAAAAGAACTATTTTTTCAAACTAGTTGATTTTTTACCTCAGGTTAAAGAATTAATTGAAAAGAATAAATTAATTATTGAACCAAAAGAACGAAGAAAAGAAGTTTTATCTCTTTTAAAGCAGGATTTAGGTAATTTTTCGATTTCTCGTCAGAAAGTAAAATGGGGCATTCCTCTGTCTTTTGACAAAAAGCAGATTTGCTGGGTTTGGGTAGAGGCGCTTCAAAACTATATCACTGCTATTGATTACGAAAAGGAATCAGCTGAATTTAAAAAATACTGGCCCGCTGATTTACATTTAATAGCAAAAGATATTGTTAAATTCCATGCCATATTTTGGCCGGCGCTTCTTTTAGCTAATGGATTAGAGCCGCCAAAGAAAATTTTTGTTCATGGATTCTTCACAATAGAAGGACAGAAAATGTCTAAAACCTTAGGTAATGTGATTGATCCAATTTATTTAGTAGATAAATACGGGGCTGATGTGGTTAGATATTTTCTCTTAAGGGAAATATCCTTTGGTCAGGATGGAGATTTTAGTATTAAAAGATTAGAAGAGCGCTATAATTCGGATTTGGCTAATGGTTTGGGGAATTTAGTCAGCCGGGTTTTGACTTTGTCAGAAAAAGCAGAAGCTAAGGCAGGAAAAACAACTAAAGAGTTTGATTCAAAAATTAAATTGACTCAAGAAAGATATCATCAGGCAATGGAGGAAATTAAATTTAATGAAGCGCTTGAATCAATCTGGCAATTAATTGGTTTTTGTGATGAATATATTGAAAAGAATAAACCCTGGGAGTTGGTTAAAAATGACAAAGATAAAGCCAAAAAGGTTTTGTCTGAATTATTGACAATGATAAAAGAAATTGTTAGTTTATTAAAACCGTTTATACCAGAGACTACAGAGAAGATATTAAAGCAGATTGAGGAAAATGAAAAAGCGGTTTTGTTTCCGCGATTGTAAATCTTTAACAAAGGAGGGTTATTATGTCTGATAAGATAAATGGATACGACATAGATGTTTTGAGGTTGGGGAGTAATTGTCCGGGTTGCGGTCATAGTCAGTTTGCTATTTCTCCTCTTGATCGTGTTAGGCCAGCTGATTTGCCTAGTTACGTTATTGGAACATCCGAATGTCGTAATTGTCAGGTTTCATTTTTTGTGCAACTAGCGCCAGAGCTCAAAGAACTAATAATGGCTTCAGTTGATGCTTTTGGTGCTAGAACTGCAAAGGAGGTTATTGAAGTTCTTTTCGAGTCGGAGGATTAAAAAACTATTGGTTCAATCTAAAAAGCCCCCTGGTGGGGCTTTTTAAAGTTCTATTTCTCTTTAGGGTATATCAGATATGAATAAATAAATAAATAGAGAACAATAGCAATAATTAAAATTAAGAGAAACCAGATTGTTTGTCCGGGAAGGAAAGCGGCAATTAAGATAATCAGCGCAGCGAATTTAAATAGCTTGCTGCCTATTTGATGGGTTTTATCCCAAACTGTATCATTGCTTAAAGTCCAAGGGGTTCTAATGCCGATAAACCAATTTCTTTTAGCGTGTTTTAAGATAATGCCAATAAAGAAGAACAGAACAGCCAGAGCCGGCATCATCATTTGCCCCATATTAAAGCGGTAGCCCAGGTTCCAGAAAATTGAGAGGGTGTGGATGTATAATAAGAAAAGGATAATTAGGATAATAAACAGATTAAAGTAATTTCTGAATTTTTCAATATTCTTTTTTAGAGGATCTATTTTAGGGATTATAAGGAAGAGCAGGAATACAACCAAAGAGATTAAAGGCATTAAAAACAGTCCCCAGCATTTTGAAAGATAGCCATTGACTTCGCCTTGGGCACTCCAATGAGAAGCCATTTGTTCCGGCATTTGAGGATAAAGATAAATGCCGGCCACAAAAGAAATAGCGATAATTAATAAAATGATTTTTTGCGTCATAAATGTTCATCAAAAAAATCTTCTAAAATTTGATAGTCATGAAATTGTTTGCCAATTTTAAAATTATACTCTAATTTTTTATCTAAATTTTTATCAAGCAGCCATTTAATTGCTTGATTAGCCGCTTTATCAATATTTTTTTGAGGAAGCTTATAGAATCCATTTTCATCCTTGCCTTCTATTTTATCGCCCAAAGAGATAATCTGGTAACCTTCCGGTTTAATGTCTTTTTTAAAAACCGGATATTCAAAAATAACAATTGGTTTTTTAGCAAAAACAGCTTCAATAAATTGATTGCCCCAGCCCTCCCAAATGCTGGGAAAAGTTATTAGGTCGGCGTAAGCGTAGACGTCCCAGAGAGAATATGTTTTAGTGCCGTAATAGAAACTTCGTTCCGCCTTGACATTATTGGCAATAAATTTAGCCAATACCCTATTTTCAAAGGCCTTGGTTTTTAATTTAAACAAATAGATTCTTTTTTCATCTTCGGTATAGCCGGCTAAAATTAAGATAATTCTTGATTTGCGGTTTATTTTCTTTCCGTTATATAATTTTTTACTTTTTAATCTGTTAATTTTTTTCTGTAGAGTTTCAGTGAAATCTATGGATATTTCAATATTTTTTCTGGGAATTACTCTGGTCGCTTGGAAAATAATCAAGTCATTTTGCTTGATGTCGAATTGTTTAAGAAAATCTTCATTAAACTTATCTTTGGTCCATGATTTTTGGTTAAAATCAAAAATATCCGGCAAAACTGTTGATTCTATGTTGTTTCTTTGTTTGAGGCCATGTTGAGCCAAGGAGTTAATAACTATATGCTTAATGCAGGGATTTTGGGGAGGCATATATTTCAGCATATATTCTTTCAAGTAATTGCTTCTGGGAATACGGAATTCCTCTCGCTCCCAAAAGAAGTCGTGGTGAGTAGCAATAGTCGGAATTTTGAATTTTTTAATCCAATTAGCAAACGATTTGGCGGCCGCAATGTGGCCGCCAAAAGAAAAGATGTTATGGACTAAGACCGTATCGAATTTTTCTTTTAATTGGATATTATTTAATTTCTTTTCAATAACTCTAGATATCCCCTCTATTTTTTTCTTTAATTCGCTATTTCCTAGATATTTTCTGTTGAAATAAATAAAACCGTTTTCTTTAATTATGGGAACAATCCCATCATCCCATTCTAATTCTGGGATAATATAATCAGCCCCGTTGCTCCGGTTGCCGGCAATTAAATACACTTGATGGCCGCGTTTTTCCAGAATCTCTTTGCGTTTTTGTATTTCTAATGATGTGCCGTCGGTTCCCCCGACTCGGTAATGGCAAATTGCAATTTTTTTAGGCATATTTTAACCTTAATAATACTACTTTATATTGTACTACTATAATCCCCGCTTGAAAATAGTTAATCTCTGATATATTATTGTAGTATGCCTGAACCAAAATTAATTGATACTCATGCCCATATTAATTTTAACACCTATAAAGAGGATGGAGATGAAGTAATTAAGCGAAACTTAAAGGAAGATACTTGGGTAATTAATGTGGGCGCTCAATATAGCACCAGTAAGAGAGCAATTAAATATGCGGAGAGATACAAGAAGGGAGTTTATGCGGCAATTGGCCTACATCCGATTCATGTTAATGAGGGCGGTTTTGAAGCTGAATGGGATGGCAGTGTTTCAAAAAGAGAGTTTGAAGAATTAGATATAGAGAAATACAAAGAATTATTAAAACATCCTAAAGCAGTGGCTTTGGGCGAGATTGGTCTGGACTATTTTGACGATATTACTGAAGAGGCCAAAGAAAAGCAAAAACAGGTTTTTATGGAGCAATTGGATTTAGCTCGACAAATAGACAAACCAATTGTTTTTCATTGCCGTAAAGGATATAATGATTTATCGGATTTAATAGAAATGTTTAATTTTGGCTGCGCTCATTGTCCTATGGGCGGGGGCTGCGCGCCAAAATTAAGAGGCGTGCTGCATTGTTTTATGGGTCGTTGGTCCCAAGCGGAAAAGTTTTTGGAAATGGGTTTTTATCTTGGATTTAACGGTTTAGTTACTTATGCCCGGGATTATGATAAGGTAATTAAAAATATGCCTTTAGATAAAATTCTTTTAGAAACTGATGCGCCCTATCTAACTCCAGAACCGCATCGCGGCAAAAGAAACGAACCGCTATATGTTAAATATGTGGCCGAGAAGATTGCCGAGATTAAAGGGGTAAAATTCGAACAAGCGGCTAAACAAACAACCAAAAACGCCAGAGAGTTGTTTGGGATATAATAACTTTGGAAGCCGGGCTTCCAAAAAGTAATCATGTGGAGAAAACTTTCTGAGAAACAACAAGAGAAATATTATCGAAAGTGGATAAAAGAAACTATTAAAGATGAAACAGAACTTTCTCTTAAAAAACATATTGTTCATCATGCTAAAGAAGTATATAAGAAAGATCCCAAAGAATGGATTGCCAGCATGAAAAATCTTGTTTATGCATTTGAAATTATGTATAAATTAAAATCGTCAGTAGCGTTACAATTAAAGAAGCTAGATGATAAGTATAAAAAGAATTCAAAAAGATATACTCCACCTCCTAAAATATAAATAAATTTTATGCCTAAATACAATCCGAAGAAAATAGAGCGGAAATGGCAGAAAAGGTGGCAGGAGGAAAAGATTTATCAAGTTGATTTGGATAAGGTTAAAAAGCCATATTACAATTTGATGATGTTCCCTTATCCTTCAGCTGAAGGTTTGCATATCGGAAATATGTACGCTTTTGTCCATAGCGATGCTTATGGTCGTTTTATGCGTCTACAGGGCTACGATGTCTTTGAACCAATTGGCTTAGATGGTTTTGGTATTCATTCAGAAAACTACGCTATTAAAATTAAAGAGCACATTAAAGATGTTTCTAGGCGAACAGAAAAGAATTTTTACAATCAACTTCATATGATTGGCAATGCTTATGATTGGACTAGAACTGTAGAAACTTATAAACCTAACTACTATAAATGGACTCAGTGGCTCTTTTTAAAAATGTACAAAAAAGGACTGGTTTATCGCAAAAAATCTTCAGTTAATTGGTGTCCAAGTTGTAAAACCGTACTTTCTGATGAGCAGGTTATTGCTGGCAAGTGCGAGCGCTGCGAAACCAAGACCGAGAAGAAAGATATGGAACAGTGGTTTTGGCGTATTACTGATTATGCTGAGAAACTATTAAATAATTTGAAGGTAATTGATTGGAGCCAAGATGTTAAAACAATTCAGAAGAATTGGATTGGTAAAAGCGAAGGCGCTCTAGTTAAGTTCAATATCTCTAATCAAGATTACATCTTAGAAGTATTTACCACTCGGCCTGATACACTTTTTGGCTGCACCTATATGGTTGTTTGTCCTGAACATGAAATGTTTGAGAAACTTAAGACAAAGATTAAAAACTGGCCTGAAGTGGAAAAATATATTAAGCAAGCTAAGAAAAAATCTGATTTAGATAGAACTGATTTGAATAAAGATAAGACTGGGGTGGAAATTAAAGGATTAATGGCTATTAACCCGGTTGATAGCAAAGAAATTCCAATTTACGTAGCTGATTATGTCTTATCTGATTATGGCGTCGGTGCTATAATGGCTGTGCCAGCTCATGATGAAAGAGATTTAGAATTTGCCAAGAAATTTAAATTACCCATTATTAAAGTTTTAGATACACAAGACGAATGTTTTACAGGTGAGGGCATTGCTACTAATTCAGAATTTTTAAACGGGCTGGAAACTAAAAAAGCGATTAAAAAAATAACAGTTTGGCTGACTAAGAAAAAGCTCGGCCAAAAATTTGTTAATTACAAATTGCGTGATTGGTGTGTTAGTCGCCAGCGCTATTGGGGTCCGCCTATTCCTATGATTTATTGCCGGAAGTGCGGCTGGCAGCCTGTGCCAGAAAAAGATCTACCTGTTCTTTTGCCAGAAATGGATGATTTTTTACCAGATGGTTCTGGCAAAGGACCGTTAAACAAAATTAAAGATTTTGTTAAGACAACTTGCCCTAAGTGTAAGGGGTCAGCTGAGCGAGAGACAGATGTTTCTGATCCTTTTGTTGACTCTTCCTGGTATTTTATGCGTTATCTCTGTACTGAATTTGATGATAAAGCTTTAGATAAAAAACGATTAAAAAAATGGATGCCAGTTGATATGTATATTGGCGGCAAAGAACATAGCGTGCTTCATCTTTTGTATTCTCGGTTTGTGACTATGATTATGCATGAATTAGGATATGTTCCAGAAGAGGAACCCTATAAGCAATTCCGGGCCCACGGACTGTTAATCAGCGAAGGAGCCAAAATCAGTAAATCAAAAGGCAATATTGTTAATCCAGATGAATATATTAAAAAGTTTGGTGCTGATGCTGTTCGCATGTATCTAATGTTTTTAGGGGATATGCGTCAGGGCGGAGATTGGCGGGATAGTGGTATGAGGGGTATGCATAAGTTTGTTGTCCGCATTTATGATTTGCTAAGCCGGGTTAATAAAAAATCAGACCAAGAAATAGAAAGACTGCTTCATAAAACAATTAAAGGCGTAGAGCATGATTTAAAAAGATTGAAGTATAATACGGCCATGGCTAAATTAATGATTTTAGTTAATAAGGCTCGGGAAAGCGGATGCTCTAATGATCTTTTAAGTAAATTTGCCATTTTGCTTTCTCCGTTTGCGCCTCATTTAGCCGAAGAATTATGGGAAAGCTTAGGTAATAAGCAAAGTATTTTCAAACAAAAATGGCCTAAGTTTGATAAAAAATTAATCCAAGAGAAAACCTGGCAATTGATTATTCAGATTAACGGTAAAGTCAGGGATAAAATAGAGGTTAAAAAGGGGATTTCTGAAAAACAAGTTAAGGAATTAGCTTTAGCCCAGGAGAAAATTCAGAAATGGCTGAAAAACAAAAAGCCAAAGAAAATTATCTATGTTCCTGATAGATTAGTTAATTTGGTGTTATGAAAAAAGCGTTGAGGTATGATACCTCAACGCCCTAAACACCCCATTAATTAGTTAATAATATCTTCAATAATTTTGATAAGATAATTAAGACTAAACGGTTTGCCTATTGTTACATCCGCTTGATGATCTTCGGGAATTAGGTGTAGGTTGGCAGTCATTATTATAACTGGCAGATTGGGTTGATCCTTTTTAATTTTTTTAGTTAGTTCATACCCATCCACAGTAGGCATTTGAAGATCGGTAATTACTATGTCCGGCTGATAGCTATTCATTGCTGATAATGCTTCTTTACCGTTAGTACAAAGGACAACCTCAAAATCTTTTTTTGATAACACTTTATTGAACAGTTTCCCTATCTTTTCGTCATCATCCACTACCATGATTTTTTTTGCCATCTTTGTTCCTCCTTTTGGTTTTACTATTGTGTTGTTAAAAAAAACTAAATTTTAATTTTTAAGAAGTTGTTATAAAATAATATAATAATAATCTCATTTTGTCAAATGGAAATTATTAAATTCAATTTAGCTGGCGATTGGAAGGATTTGGATAATCGGGTTATTGAAGCGGCAGTCAGGGTTATTAGGCGAGGGGGCAGTATTGTTTATCCTACAGACACGGTTTACGGATTAGGTGTTAGTATTTTAAAGCCGTATAGTATTGAGCGGCTTTTTAAGATTAAAAAAAGGCCGGAAACAAAACCCGCGCCGGTGATGATTAAAGATATTGAAATGGCTAAACAGCTCGCCTATATTGACCAAAAAACAGAAAAGGCCTTGAACGAGGTTTGGCCCGGCCAGGTAACCGTAGTTTTGGAAAAAAAGCCAATAGTGCCTGATATCTTAACCGCTAATCGGAAAACGATTGGCCTGCGAATCCCTAATCACTATTTTACTCAATGCTTGATGGAAAATTTAAATGAGCCCATTACTGCTACTTCAGCCAATTTTTCCGGTCAGCCGCCTTTGAATTCAGCTGTGGAATTGGTTAAGATTTTTAACAGGGCCTATCCCCGGCCCGACTTAATTCTTGACGCGGGCGAACTGCCGCCCAGCCCGCCTTCAACTGTTTTGGACTTAACCAGTCCTCAACCTAAAATTACCAGAGTAGGGCCGATAACAAAAAAGGATTTGATGAAGATGCTGGAATGATAAAACTGGCTTGATAGCCAGTTTTATGGTGCCGGAGGTGGGAGTCGAACCCACAAGGAACAAGTCCATGCGATTTTGAATCGCACGTGTTTGCCAATTTCACCACTCCGGCTTATCTTTATTGTCGCTCAAAAATTGGTTATTGTCAATTGAGGGAGGTTGGAGTATAATTAAGGTAGTATCTGGTTTTTAACCCAAAGGCGTCGTCCTAAAAATGACGCCCTCCGCGTTGCGGAGGGACATCGTTTTATAGGACAAGCCTTTTAGTGTTCAATGGCAAAGATAATTTCGGTGTGTAACCAAAAAGGCGGAACCGGGAAAACAACTTCTGTGGTAAATGCCCTGAGTTACTTAGCTGCTCAAGGTAAGTATGTTCTTTTAGTTGATATTGATCCCCAAGCCAATGCTAGTTCCGGAATTGGGGTTAATCCTCAAACCGCGCCCTTGAATTTGTACCATTCTTTGGTGGGTGGGCTTTTGCCTGAAGAGATAATTCGCCAGACAGGCCTTTTTGGTTATGATGTAATGCCGGCGGCGCCTGATTTGGCCGGGGCGACAATTGAATTGGTTAATATGGATAATCGAGAGTTCAGATTATATGAATTGCTTCGCCGTATCCGAACCAACTACGACTATATTTTAATTGATTGTCCGCCCAGCTTGGGACTTTTAACTGTTAATGGTTTAGTAGCGGCTGACGAGGTGATTATTCCGGTTCAGTGCGAATATTACGCTTTGGAAGGGTTGGGCCAGCTTTTAAAAACCATTGAGTTGGTTCAGGATAATTTAGGCAGTCCCATAAAAATCAAAGGCGCTTTGTTGACTATGTTTGACCGACGTAATCGTCTTTCTCGGCAGGTGCGTAAGGAAATGGAAAGGAATTTTGCCGGTCATGTTTTTGAAACAGTTATTCCCCGTTGTGTTAAACTGGCTGAAGCGCCCAGTTTTGGCCAGTCAATTATTCAGTATAATCCTCATTCCAAAGGAGGCAGAGCTTATAAACAATTAGCTCAAGAAATAATTAATTTAGATAGGTGAAAGGATAAAATCTATGAAACAAACATTAGGCAAGGGTCTTCAATCTTTAATCCCCAAAAAAGAATCAAAAATTACCGGTTTAATAAAAGATAAAAATAGGGCAGGTAGTTGGATGAAACCAAGAAAAGAAAGCGTTTTTAATGTGGAGATTGATAAAATCAGACCTAATCCTAATCAGCCGCGCAAGGATTTATCCGAAGAAGGGCTAAAAGAATTAGCCGAGTCAATTATACAGCACGGTGTGCTTCAGCCGTTGATTGTCGCTAAAGTTGAGAAACCGACTGAAAGAGGTCAGCAGGTGGAATATGAATTGATAGCCGGAGAAAGAAGGTGGCGCGCCTCTCAAAAAGCCGGTCTGCCTCATGTGCCGGTGATTATTCGCGACAGCGCCGCTCAACAAAAATTGGAAATCGCTTTAGTGGAAAATATTCAGCGGGAAAATCTTAACGCTATTGAAGCCGCTATGGCTTACAAGCGATTGCAAAATGATTTTAATTTAAGGCATAAAGATATTGCTAAAAAAGTCGGCAAGAGTCGGACAACAATAACTAATACTCTTCGTCTTTTGACTTTGCCTATGGAAGCTCAGGAAGCTATGGCTTCGGGTAAAATCAGCGAGGGACACGGCCGAGCTATTTTAATGGCTAAGCCAGAAGCTCAAGGATCGCTTTTTCAGACGTCAGTTAAGAATGGTTTGAATGTTCGTCAAGTGGAACAAAGGGCCCGGAAATTAGCTTTAAAAAACAAACCGAAAGCAAAAGGGCCCAAGAACCCGTTATTTCAGAAAATAGAAAAAGACCTTGAAAAGGTCTTAGGTCGGCGGGTAAGTATTCTTAAGAGGGGTGATAAACACTTTATTAATATTGAATTTGCTGACCAAAAAGAACTGGGCAGATTAGCTAACTATTTGTCTAAAATTTAACCCTGCGCCTTTAGGGTTAATTTTTTCTGTGCCAAGCTTTGATTCTGCTTTTTGCTTGGTTAGTTCTAACGAATTTAAGCCAATCTCGACTTGGCTTTTTGTTTTTCTGGACAGCAATTTCAACTACCTGACCGTTTTGAAGCGACTCTGACAAAGAACTGAATTTTCCGTCAATTTTGGCCCCAACGCATTGGTTGCCAATATCGGTGTGAATTTGGTAGGCAAAATCCACAGGAGTAGCTCCTTCCGGCAGATTAATAACATCGCCTTTAGGCGTAAAAACAAAAATTCTGTCTTTAAGAAAGTCGATTTTTAGAGAATCGATAAATTCTTGAGGCGATAAAAATTTTTCTTTTTGCCATTCTTGAAGTTGTTTGACCCAGGCAAGTTCTTCGGTTAATTGGCGGTTTTCTTTTTTTGACAATTGACCTAAGAGCGTTTTTTTAAAATAGTTTTTAAAATCTTTTTTTTCAGTATAATACCAGTGGGCGGCAATACCATATTCCGCTTCTTCGTGCATTTGGGGCGTTCGGATTTGGAATTCTGTAATTTTGCCGTTTTGGCAGAAAACCGTTGTGTGAAGCGATTGATAGCCATTAGGTTTAGGGATTGAAATATAATCTTTAATACGGCCAATTAACGGTTTCCAGTTTTTATGAATAATCCCTAAAGCGGCATAGCAGGTTTCAATATCAGGAACAATAATTCGCAGGGCGACTAAGTCGTAGATTTTATGCCAGTCCATATCATAACGGATAAGTTTTTTGTATAAGCTGTAATAATGTTTGGCTCGAGAATGTATTTCAACTATTTTAACTCTTTTTTTAACTAATTCTTTTCTAATTAAAGGTGTTATTTTCTGAATATATTTTTTGCCTTGGATATATTTATCTTGAACCTGTTTGGTGATTTCCTGATGTTCTTTGGGATGGATATAGGGGAAAGCTAAGTCCTCCAGTTGGCCCTTGAGTTCGCCAATGCCTAAGCGATAAGCTAAAGGGGCGTAGATTTCTACTGTTTCCCAAGATTGCCTTTTTTGTTTTTCCGGAGGCAAAGCGTATAAAGTCTTCATATTGTGAAGACGGTCAGCTAATTTAATCAAGATTACCCTAATATCTTTAGCCATAGCTAATAGAATTTTGCGAATATTTTCCGCCTGGTCTTCAGGCGCTTTGTCTTTTTTTTGATATTTTATTTTATCAACGTAAGTGATGCCTTCAACTAAAAAGGCAATTTCATTTCCGAATTGTCTTTTTATTTCAATTAATTTGACAGGAGTATATTCTAAAATATCATGTAAAAGCCCGGCTGCTAAGGAAGCGGCGTCTAATTTTAATTTGGCTAAAGTATAAGCAGTTTGCAGAAGGTGTTCTAATCGCGGTTCGTCATTAAGCCGTTTTTGGCCTCGGTGAGCTTCCTTGGCGAAATAATAGGCCTGTTCAATCAGCTGGGTATTGGCTGAAGGATGAGCCTGTTGGAACTTGTCAATGACTTGTTTAAGGGTAGTCATATTCTAATATCATATAACAAGATTAATCGCTTGACAAGAGGAGTTTATAAAGTTATGTTTAAGGTACTTGTAGCTTTAAAAAATAATAGAATAAAAGATTTTCAGGATTGGTTTAGAAAGGAGGGAATATTATGGTTGTTATAGAGCTTATGGGATTACCTAATGCGGGCAAGACCGAGAGCTCTAGGGAATTAATACGCCGTTTAATCGCGTTAAAGTTGCGGGCGAAATGGATCCAAGACAGGGTCTGGGATGCTCCTTATTCGCCGGATGATGATGAGTACCGAAAAAATTTATGGGCGGTTCGGGAAATTGGCAACAGCATTGAGGAAGCTAGAACCCAAAATTTTGATGTGGTTTTGGTGGAACGGGGCGCCTGGGCGATTATCGCCTCTGTTCAGGCACATTTAAGCGTTAATAATAACGGCGGATCTAACAAGAATAGGAAAAATGCCCAAAGAGCTCTGAAACTGGCAAGAGACCTCGTTAATGATGAAGATTTTTTTATCTTAATAGAAATCTCTCCGGGCATTTCCATGAAAAGGCACAAGCAGCTGAAAAAGCAGCCCGGAAAGATAATAAATCGGAAATTTCTTTCAATTTTGCAAAAAGAATATGTCGATGTAAAAACAAGACTTCCAAAGACAAAAAGTATTGTGATTAACGGGACTAATGATTTTAGTCTTAACCAAGATCGCTTGGTCCAGATTATTCAAAACTTAGTCCAGAAGAAGAAAGGACACGAGGCCAACCCTGATTAGTAAAAGCCACTCTATAATCACTCTATAATCAAGTGATAAAATTAAAAATAAGAGTGGCTTTTATAATTCCTATTTATTTCTCAAAATCGCATTCTTTATTGCTGCATTTTATTTTTTTACCTTTTTCAACCAGCAGCGAATCACACTTAGAGCATTTTTCATTGATTGGTTTGTCCCAGAGAGCATATTTGCACTTGGGAAATTGGGAACAGGAATAAAAGGTTTTGCCTTTTTTGGTCTTTCGTTCAATAATATCGCCTTGTTGACATTTTGGGCATTTAACTCCTGTTGGATTAATAATTGGTTCAGTATATTTGCAGTCAGGAAAACCGGGGCAAGCATAAAATTTGCCAAAGCGACCTAGTTTAATTACTAAATTTTTGCCGCATTGAGGACATTTTTTGTCAGTTGGTTCTTCTATTGTTTTCTTTTCAACTTCCTTATATTTCTTATCAAGGTTTTCCTTGAATGGTTTGTAAAAATCTTTAAGCACTGTTAGCCAGTTTTGCCGGCCATGAGCAATTCGGTCCAAGTCCTTTTCCAGATAAGCGGTGAATTTAAGAGAAACAATTTGAGAAAAGTTTTCTTTAAGCAAATCAATAACAATAAAAGCAATTTCAGTGGGAATAAATCTTTTTTGTTCGTTTTTTTGGACATAACCGCGATCTTGGATAGTGCTAATGATTGGGGCGTAGGTTGATGGTCGGCCAATTCCGTATTCTTCCAGAATTTTTACTAAAGAAGCTTCAGTATAATGGGCAGGCGGTTGAGTAAAGTGTTGTTCTGAAATGAGTTTGATTAATTTAAGAATTTCATCCTTAGATAAAGGAGGCAGGATATTTTCTTTAATTTTACTGGGATAGACCTTAAGCCAGCCATCAAATTTAATAACCGAACCAGTTGCCCGGAAAATGTAGTTTTTGGCCTTAATATTAATTGTCGTGGCGTCTAAAATAGCTGGATTCATTTGACAGGCAATAAACCTGCGCCAAATTAAATTATATAACTTATACTGTCTACTATCTAATCGCCCTTTAAGAGCATCTGGCTGGCGTTTAGCTGAAGTGGGCCGGATAGCTTCATGGGCTTCTTGAGCTCCTTTGCTTTTAGTTTTGTAAATTTTAGGACTATCTGGCAGGTAATCTTTGCCAAACTCGTTCTTGATAAATTCTTGAACAGATTTTAGGGCTTGAGTTGAAAGGTTTAAAGAGTCAGTTCGATGATAGGTAATAAGGCCGCCCTCATAAAGCTGCTGGGCGATTCTCATGGTTTGTTTAGCGGAAAAACCTAATTTATGGACTGCTTCTTGTTGAAGAGTGCTGGTGGCAAAAGGTGGCCGGGCATGCCTTTTAACTTCTTTTTTCTGAAGGTCAATAATTTGGTATTGAGCTTCTTTCAAATCCTTAATAATTTTATCCGCTTGACTTTTATTTTGAATATCTAATTTAGAGATTGTTTCTCCGTCTTTTTTAACTAATTGGGCAATCAGTTTGTCTGAAGTGTCTTGTTTTTGAAGTTTAGCTTCAATAGTCCAATATTCTTCCGGTTTAAATTTTTTTATTTCTCTTTCCCGGTCAACAATTAAACGGACAGCCACTGATTGGACTCGGCCGGCTGACAGGCCCTTAACGACTTTTTTCCAAAGGAAAGGAGATAGTTTGTAGCCAACTAAGCGGTCTAAAATTCGGCGGGCCTGCTGGGCATTAACTAAGTTCATATCAATTTGACGGGGATTTTTTAGGGCTTTTTCAATTGCTTTTTTGGTGATTTCATGAAAAACAATCCGTTGATAATTTTTAGTCTTGCTAGGTTTTAAAATTTGAAGAACGTGCCAGGCAATGGCTTCGCCTTCACGGTCTTCGTCAGTAGCCAAGATTATCAATTTTGCTTTTTTAGCTGAATCCTTGAGTTGTTTAGCCACCTTTTTAGCTTTAGTTGGGATGACATATTTAGGTTTAAAGTCATTTTTAATATCAACGCCAAGAGCTCTTTCCGGCAAATCGCGAATATGGCCATAGGATGACTTAACAGAATAATCACGGCCCAGATATTTGCCTATTGTTTTTGATTTAGTTGGACTTTCAACAATAACTAAATTCATAAATATTCGAGGTTGAACCTCTAGATATGAGCGAGGACATAGTTGTTCCCGCCTAAGTTTTTAACCTTTCCTTTAATTTCCATAAGAGCGAGTGTAGAATTAACTGCTGCTGTAGATAGTTTAGTTTGGTTGATAATTTTGTCAATGTGGATAGCTTGAGCGGAAAGTTGTTTTAAAATTAAGTCCTCTTCTTGGTTGTCAGCGGAAATTTGTTTCTTTTTTTGGTTTGGCTTGGTTAAATGGACTAAATTAAGTTCTTCAAGAATATCATCAGCTCGGTTAACTAACTTGGCGCCTATTTTAATTAAGTTATTAGTCCCTAGGGAATTGGGAGAAAAAATATCTCCGGGCACGGCAAAGATATCCCTGTTTTGTTCTAAGGCGTCTCGGGCCGTGATTAAGGCGCCGCTTTTATTGGGCGCTTCAATAACCAAAACACCCAGACAAAGTCCTGAGATAATTCGGTTGCGCTGGGGGAAGTGTTGAGGTTGGGGTCGGGTGTTGATAGGAAATTCGCTAATCAGGGCGCCATTTTGAGCAATCTTTTCGGCTAGGCCACGATTAACCGAGGGGTAGACGCTGAATTTATCTATACCGGAACCGAGTACGGCAATGGTTCGTCCTTTAGCTTTAAGGGTTGTCTGATGGGCTAAAGTATCAATTCCCTTAGCCAATCCGCTGACAATAGTCAGACCGGCTTGAGCTAAGTCAACAGTGATTAAAGGAGTAATCTGGCGACCATAAGGAGATAGTTTTCGGGTGCCGACAATACCTAAGCTGAAATCGTCTTCTGGTTTAAATTGGCCGCGAATATATAGAATAGCCGGAGGATTGTATATTTGTTTGAGTAATTTGGGATAATTTTTATCTTGGATGCTGATTAAACTAATCTTTTGCCTGATTAGCCGCTCCATTTCCCAGTCCGGGTTAATTTTGGGCCGCTCTTGTTTAATTTGCTCAATGATTGACTTATCTAACCCTGCTTGGGTAAATTCATTAATGGGCGCTGACCAAGCGGTTTTTAGGGATTTAAAATGAGCCAACAGTTTTTTGAAAGCAATCGGACCAATTCCGTCAATTAGATTAAAAGCGTTATAGTATTTAATATCAGGGT
>CAZYSH010000012.1:0-9826 GCA_964650035.1 uncultured Candidatus Saccharibacteria bacterium
AAGAGGTTGACTCTTTAAAAATAATGTGTTAGATTTAGGTCATCTAAATAAATAATTAATTTAATTAAAAATATGGCTGTAAAATATGAACAATTAGTTTTTCAAGCAATAAAGAATATTTCTAACCAAAGAACTCGGGATATTCTTCAATTGCGTTTTGGTCTTAAAGATGGCCAGCGCAAGACGCTCGAGGCAATTGGCCAAAGATATGGCATTACTAGAGAGCGGGTTCGCCAAGTAGAGGAAGCCGCTTTTTCTGATTTAAGAAAACCTGTTCCAACTAATGTTTTTAGGCCGGCTTTTCGGTCAATAGACAGTTTTTTGAATCAAGAAGGCAGAGTTGTTAGAGAAGAGAGATTACTTACTCTTTTAACTAAAACTGATAATCCTCATCCGGCAAGAGGGGCACTTTTCTTTATTTTAACTTTAGGTCAGCCATATCAACGTTTTGTTGAAACAGATAAATTTCATCCACTTTGGTCTAATTCGGGAACTGCCTTAAATCAAGTTGAAAAGACAGTGGGACAATTAGTTAATAAATTAAAAGAAGTTCAAAAACCTATTTCTCAAGGAACCCTTTTAAATTTTTGCAAGGAAGCAGGAGCTGATTTGCCAAAAAGAATCATATTTTCTTACTTAGACGCCACTAAGCAGGTTAGCCAGAATAATTTTAGTCAATTTGGTTTGGTTAAATGGCCGGAAATCAGTCCGCGAGGCGCTAAAGACAAGGCCTATATTGTTCTCAAAGAACAGGGCAACCCTTTGCATTTTAGAGAAGTGGCTGATTTAATCAATCAAGCCAATTTAGGGACTAATTTAGCTCAAGCGCAAACAGTTCATAATGAGTTAATTAAAGACCCTCGTTTTATTTTAGTCGGCCGGGGCACTTACGCTTTAAAAGAGTGGGGATATCAACCGGGAACAGTCAAGGATGTTATTATTCAGATATTAAAAGAAGTTCATTCTTTGGATAAGAAAGGGATTTTAGAAAAAGTTTTAAAAACCCGTCTGGTTAAACCTAATACTGTTTTTATTAATTTACAAAACCGAAATTATTTTATTAGAAACAAACAAGGTAAATACTCTTTAGTGAAATAATTTACTTATTTTAAACGGAGGATATGTCTGATATCTTAAAAATCATCATTCTAATTATTGTCATTTTTTTTCTGGCAAAGTTTTTAAGTATTATTTTATGGATTGTCGTCCCTGTGTTTCTTTTTTTTCTGGCCAGGGACATTTGGTATCGTTATATTAGAAATAAAAGCGAACAAAAAAAAGAATGGATTCTTTTAGAGATTGTCCCACCGCGCGATATTGTTAAAACTCCTTATTCCATAGAGCAGTTTTTCGCTGGTATTCATGGAGTACAGGGAGGAACTAATTGGAAGGACAGGAATATAGATGGTCTGGTCCAGGATTATTATAGTATGGAAATGATAAGCCAAGGAGGCAATATTCATTTTTTTATCCGAACTTTAAAAAAATTTCGCGACCTAATTGAAGCTCATCTTTACGCTCAATATCCGGAAGCGGAAATTACTCAAGTTCCTGATTATATTAATTCTGTTCCTGAACAGCTTCCCACAGAGGACTATAATGTCTGGGGAACAGAATTGGTTCTTCTTAAAGAGAATCCTTATCCTATCCGAACTTATCCTACTTTTGAAAAAGACGCCGCTGTTGAAGAAAAACGGGTTGATTCCATAGCTTCTTTGCTGGAAATAATGAGCAAATTAAAAGATGGGGAGCAGGTTTGGATTCAGACATTAATTCGGCCGCTAAATGACACATGGAAAGAAGCCAGCGAAGAAGAAAGAGATAAGTTACACAAACGAATCAAAGAAAAGAAGGAGGGATTAATTAAAAAAGAAGCAGTTGGCTGGAAAGATGCCGGTAAATCGGTCGCCCACAAATTAATTACCGGCGAAGAACTTGAGGGCGATGGAGGAGAAGGAGATGACCCCAGGTGGAAATCTCTTTTAGACCCGGCTACTAAAACAGAAAAAGATATTATCACGGCCATAGAAGATAAAATGAGCAAAATCGGCTTTGAGGTTATTATTAGATATGTTTATTTTGCCAGAAAAGATATTTACCGCGAGGGAGAAGTTAAAAAAGCCCTGATGGGTTGTTTTAAACAGCTTAATACCCAGCATATAAATGGCTTTAAGCCAAATGTAGCTTTAACGCCGGGAGCGGTTGATTATAAAATTGAAGTAGCCGGACCAAGAAATCTTTATCGCAGAAAAGAAGTATTTACTAATTACCGAAAAAGATTTTTTGTTCAGCATTCAAAAGCAATTAAGTATCTTCACCCCCTTATTTTCGAACGCCTGCCGATTTTTAGCTGGTTTTTTATCAGAAGCCAGCCCTTTATTTTAAATATTGAAGAATTAGCCACGGTTTATCATTTTCCGGCTGTTACTGTTAAAGCGCCGTTAACGCCTAAGGTGGAATCAAGAAAAGGCGAACCACCTTTGAGTTTGCCGGTAGGATAAGTCGTATTTTAAGAGTTGGGAGTGCCTAAGGGTTAGGAGTGCGACTCCTAACTTTGTTAGGAGTCGCACTCCTAGAAAGACACTCATTTCTATATGAAAGATTTAACAACTTTCGCTAAAACTAATTTTCGGGACCAAGAAACTGTTTTTGGCATTAAACATCCTGACCGGCGTCAGCATATGTATGTTATTGGGAAAAGCGGAACCGGCAAAACAGCTCTTTTGAAGAATATAGCTTTACAAGATATTCAAGATGGTTCCGGTGTTTGTATTGTTGACCCTCATGGTGAATTCGTTGAGGAAGTGGTTGATAAAATTCCTTCCCATAGAATTAATGATATTGTTTATTTTAATCCGGCTGATACAGAACACCCAATTGGCTTTAACGTTCTTCAAGTGCCTGATGTCCAATATAAACACTTGGTTGCCTCTGATTTAATGGGCATTTTTACCAAAATCTGGGCTAATGTCTGGTCTGCCCGAATGGAATATATTCTGAATAATTGTATTTTGGCTTTAGTTGATACTCCCGGAACAACTCTTTTAGGAATTGTTAGAATTTTAGTAGATAGAGATTATCGTCAAAAAATTATTGATAATGTTAAAGACCCGGTGGTCAGGTCGTTTTGGATTAACGAATATGCCAGTTGGCGGGATCAATTCAGGAATGAAGCAATTGCTCCGATTCAAAACAAAGTTGGTCAATTTCTTTCCACTTCTTTAATTAGAAATATTGTTGGCCAGTCAAAAAGCACGATTAATATTCCGGAGATAATGAACGATAATAAGATTCTTTTGGTTAATGTATCAAAAGGAAGGATTGGAGAGGATAATTCAGCGCTTTTAGGCGCTATGCTTATTACTAAAATCCAGTTGGCTGCCATGGAAAGAGTCAGAATTCCCGAAGATGAGAGAAAAGATTTCTATCTTTATGTTGATGAATTTCAGAACTTTGCCACTGATTCTTTTGCTAATGTTTTGTCGGAAGCAAGGAAATATCGTCTTAATCTGATTGTTGCTCATCAATATATTGGCCAGTTGATTACAGACACAACGACCAAAGTCAGAGATTCAATTTTTGGCAATGTCGGCACTTTAATTTCTTTCAGGGTCGGAGCGGCTGACGCCGAATTTTTAGAAAAAGAATTTACTCCGGAATTTAATATTCAGGATTTAGTTAATTTAGATAATTATAATATTTATTTGAAGATGATGATCGATGGGGTTAGTTGTCGGCCTTTTTCCGCTCTTACTTTGCCGCCTATGGATGTAGGAGCGACTAATCAGCGGGAAAAAATCATTAATGTTTCCAGAGAGAGGTATGCTAATTCGCGAGAAGAAGTTGAAGCAAAAATCACTAAATGGAGCGGAGTTGCCTCGGAGAATGAAGAAGAAGTCAGGAAAGTAAGCGCGAATAAAGAAAAAGCGTCTGTTAAAAAACACAAAACTACTTGTTGGAGTTGCGGCATAGATACAGAAGTCAGTTTTGAGCCGGATGGCCAAAGGCCGATTTATTGTAAGAATTGTTTGGAAAAGGTAAAAGCTGGTGAAGATGTTGCTTTGCGCCATAAGCCGATTATTCAAACAAAAACTGAAAAAATCAACCAACAAGCCGCTTTAAAAGAATTAGGCATAGAATTTGAGGGAAGCAGTCCTCCAAAGATTTCTAAAAGTCCAAAAACAAAAGAAATATCAAAGTCAAGTTTAAGACCAAATGTTGAAAGGAAAAAAGTAGAAACGCCTTCAGCGGTTGGCTTAGGCGAGGCCTTAAAAAACAAACCGGTTTCTTTCAGAAGGAAGAAAAAAAGAGCAGAGGTTAATCTTAAAGATTTAAGAAAGACATTAGAAGAAGCGATTAGTAAGAAGGAAGAGTAAAATAGATTCCTTTATTCGAGGTTGAATCTCAGGAGTGTCTAGAGGTTGAACCTCAAAACTACGAACCTCTGCGAGGTTCGTAGTTTTGAGGTTCAACCTCGGGTTAGTAAGTTCGTAGTTTTGAGGTTCAACCTCTAGACGCTTTTATGTCTCAATCTAAAACCAAAACCTGCCAGAATTGTAAAGCTAAGTTCATAATAGAACCAGAAGATTTTGAGTTTTATAAGAAAATAGGCGCTCCGGCGCCTACTTTTTGTCCGGAGTGTCGGATGCAGAGGAGGCTTACTTTTTGGAATATGTTGGAATTGTATAAAAGGAAGTGCGATTTTTCCGGCAAAGACATTATTTCCATTTATCGTCAGGATAGTCCTTATAAGGTTTATGATCAAAAAATCTGGTGGTCGGATAAGTGGGATGCGATGGAATATGGCCGGGAATATGATTTTAATAAGCCGTTTTTTAAACAGTTTGAAGAATTAAAAATGACTGTTCCGCGGCCGCACAATTTAAATATTAATTCAGTTAATTGTGATTATTGCGCCGGAACAGTTAATTCAAAGAATTGTTATTTATCTCTTTGTAATGCCTGCGAAGATTGCGCTTATACAATTGCTGGCAGGTCTAAAAATTGTTTTGACAATTTTTTTCTGATTGATGGTGAAAGTTGTTACGAAGATTTATTCTGTACCAAGAATTACAATCTTTATTTTAGTCAGTTTTCTGATAACTGTATTGATTCGGCGTTTTTGTATGATTGCCGCAATTGTCAGAATTGTTTTGCTTGTGTTAATTTGAGGAACAAAAAGTACCACATTTTCAATCAACCTTACAGCAAAAAAGAATATCAAAAAGAAATTAAAAAATATTATTTAGGGAAATATAGTAATTTATTAAGAATCAAGAAGAAATTTGATGAATTTAAATTAAAATTCCCCCGTCGTTATGCCCGCATTTATCATTCTCATAATGTAGTCGGCGATAATATCCGAAATACTAATAATTGTTATTATTGTTTTGGTACACTTATGGGATTGGAAAATTGTAAATATATTCACAGCGGAGGAAATAATTTGAAAGATAGTTATGATATTTTTGATGCTGGGACTACTGCGGAATTGCTTTACGAATCAGTTAGTACTGGGATTAATGCAAGGAGAGTATATTTCTCTGTGAAAGTAATTGAAAGTGTTTATGATATTCAATATTCAGACCATTGTTTTTCCAGCTCTAATCTTTTTGGCTGTGTTGGTCTGCGTCACAAAAAATACTGTATTTTAAACGAGCAATATACCAAGAAAGAATACGAAAAAATAATTCCTAAAATCAAAAAACATATGAATGAGATGCCCTATACAGATAAAAGGGGCAGAGTGTATAAATACGGTGAATTTTTCCCAATCGAATTATCACCTTTTGATTATAATAAGTCAGTTGCCCAAGAACATTTTCCTTTAACTAAAGAAGAAATAATTAAACAGGGTTATTCTTGGTATCAAAAACCAAAATCAGAATACAAACCGACCATTAAAGCTAAAGATTTGCCAGACGATATTAAGGATGTAGATAAAAGTATTTTAAAAGAAGTGATTAAGTGTTGGTCCTCTAATTGTGAAGGGACAGGAGTTTTTAGGATTATTCCTCAAGAATTAGCTTTTTATAAAAAGCATAAATTGTCTTTGCCTCGTTATTGTCCGGAATGCAGAATGTGGGCGAGATTAAAACAGAGAAACCCAATTAAACTATGGAAAAGAAAATGTATGAAAAAAGGTTGTGATACTGAATTCCAAACAACCTATTCCCCAAAAAGAAAAGAGATTATTTATTGTGAGAAGTGTTATCAGGAGGAGGTGGGGTAGTGTATAAACCAAGGACGTATGATTCAAGGACGTTCCTTAAAACATACGTCCTTAAGGACGTATGTTTTAAGGAACGTCCTTGACCTATGACAGTCCTTAAATTCTTTTATGTCTCAATCTAAAACCAAAACCTGTCAGAATTGTAAATCTAAGTTCACAATAGAACCGGAGGATTTTGAATTCTATAAGAAGATGGATGTGCCCGAGCCGACCTTTTGTCCGGAGTGTCGGGCGCAGAGACGTTTAGCTTTTAGAAGCGGGAGGATGCTTTATAAAAGGAAAGTGAAGGGTTTTGATAAGCCGGTTTTTTCCAGTATTTCGCCTAAATCTCCTTTTAAAGTTTATAAGGCGGATTATTGGTGGGCTTCTAAAATAGATGCCATAGAATATGGCCGAGATTATGATTTTTCTCGTCCCTTTTTTGAACAATTTAAAGAATTAATGCATCAGGTTGGCATTGGGCATATTGCAGTAGCTGAAGCAGTAAATAGTCCTTATGTTAATAACGCAGGTCATATTAAGAATTGCTATCTTATATTTAACGCCGGAATGTCTGAAAACTGTGCTTATGGTATGAATATACAATATTCTAAAGATTGCTATGATAATTCCGATTTAGCTAAATGCGAGTTATGTTATGACGGGTTTATGTTGGCTGGTTGTTATAGAACCCATTTTTCCTCAAATTGCGCAGATTGTCAGGAGGTGTATTTTTCTAATAATTTAGTAAATTGCCAAAATTGTTTTGGCTGCGTTAATCTAAGACACAAAAAGTACCATATTTTCAATAAGCCATACACTAAAGATGAATACTTTAATAAGTTAGAAGAATTTAATCTCGGGTCATATAAAAGTATTTTGTCTTTGGATAAGAAAGCCAAAGAATTTTGGTTAAAATATCCAGTCAAATTTATGCATGGAAGAAAGAATGTTAATGTGACGGGCGAGGATATTTATAATTCTAAGAATGTTTTTGATTCACACTCAATTAAAGATGGAGAAGATATGAGGTATTGCCAGTTAATTCTTTTTTGGCCCAGTAAGGATTCTTATGATATGACAATTGCTGGCGGAGAACTTTGTTATGAAATTGAAGAAAGCGGAGGTTATAATGCAAAATTTTGTTGGTTTAACGCGCCTAAAAATTTAAAGAATTACGATGCTGGGCTTTATGATATGGAATATTCTATTATTTCTTTTAATTCCCATCACCTTTTTGGTTGTGTTGGGTTGCGTAATAAACAGTATTGTATCCTCAATAAACAATATAGTAGGGAAGAATATGAGGAATTAGTTCCTAAGATAAAGAAACATATAGATGATATGTCATATACAGATAAAAAGGGAAGAGTGTATAAATATGGAGAATTTCTTCCAGCCGAGTTGTCGCCATATGGCTACAATGAAACCGTAGCTAATGAATATTTTCCTTTGTCCAAAAAAGAAGCACTGGAGCAAGGCTACAACTGGTACGACAAACCTAAACCAGAATACAAACCCACCATAAAAGCAGCTAATCTACCAGATAACATCAAAGATGTGGATGAAAGTATTTTAAAGGAAGTAATAGAATGTGAGAACAAGAAATGTTATGGCGTAAAAGCTTTTCGGATTATTCCCCAGGAATTAAAATTTTGCAAAAAACAGGGACTTCCCTTGCCGCGTCTATGTCCCGACTGCCGCCACAGAGAACGAATCAAACAAAGGAATCCAATGAAGCTCTGGAAAAGAAAATGCCAATGTGCAGGAAAACATTCAGATAACAAGATATACAAAAATCAAACAGGACATCCTCATTATAAGGATAAACACTGCCCCAACGAATTCCAAACAACCTACTCCCCAAAAAGAAAAGAGATTGTTTATTGTGAGAAATGTTATCAGGAAGAGGTGGGGTAGTTGAGAGTTAGTAACTGAGGCCGTACCTCAAAATTACTACCCTTTGCAAAGGGTAGTAATTTTGAGGTACGGCCTCAACATTACGACCTCCCAATAAATACAATTTTGTTGTATAATTAATAATATGGCTCGGGAAAAAATACGTAAAATTAAATACGCGCCGCCGCCTCCAGAGTTGCCGATTTACGGCAAGGTTAACCCTCAACAATGTTCTTTTTTTGGACGAACTAACTATGAAGCCGCTTTAGAAGAAAAGAAGTTTATCTTTGGCATTAAAAGAGATGATAGAAGAAGGCATGTTTACGCAGTTGGCAAGAGCGGAGTCGGCAAAAGTAAACTCTTGGAATTATTAATTCGCCAGGATATTGCCTATGGTCACGGCGTTTGTTTAATAGACCCTCATGGAGATTTAATTGAGGATATTTTGGGTTTTATTCCCGAAGAGAGAATAGACGATGTTATCCTGATTGACCCCTCTGATACGGATTTTCCGGTTTCCTTTAATCCTCTTTCCAACGTTGACCCTGAATTAAAACATCAGGTTACCCAGGGTTTGCTTGAGGTCTTAGAAAAGCAGTTCGGCGCTAATTGGACGCCTCGTCTGGAGCATGTTTTTAGGTTTACCACTTTGGCTCTACTTGATTATCCGGAAGCGACTATGAGAGGAATGATTTCAATGTTAACAGACAGGAATTATCGACAGAAAGTAATTGACTATATTGAAGATGATATGGTTAAAAGGTTCTGGGCTGTTGAATTTGCCGATTGGTCGGAAAAATTTGACACCGAAGCGATTATTCCTTTGGTTAATAAACTTAGTCAGTTTCTTTCCAATCCTTTGCTAAGGAATATTTTTGGCCAAAAAGAGAATAAAATTGATTTGGAAAAAATTATGAATGAAAAGAAAATTCTTTTGATTTCTTTATCCAAGGGTAAATTAGGTGAAGAAAACAGCAGTTTTTTCGGTTCAATGTTTATTACCAAGCTTTATCAGGCGGGTATGGCCCGGGCCTCAATGAAGGAAGAAGAGAGAAAAGATTTTTATCTTTATATTGATGAGTTCCATAATTTGGTGACGACTACTTTTGAAAATTTGTTTGCTGAATCAAGAAAATACGGTCTTAATATTACAGTAGCTCATCAATATATAGCTCAATTACTGTCAGAGGTTTTGGCTACGGTTTTGGGCAATATTGGGACGATTGTTGTTTTTCGGGTAGGCGGCGATGATGCGGCAAAATTGGAAGCAGAAATGACACCTGTTTTTCAAGCATCAGATATGATTAATTTAGGCACCCGCGAGTTCTATATTAAAATGACTATTGATGGGGAAACTTTTGACCCTTTTTCCGCAGAAACGCTTAAAGTTTTGCCAGCCACCCATCAATCTTGTAAAAAGGAAATTTTAAAACAAAGCAGAAAAAAATATGCTTTTCCTTTAGAAGAGGTAAAAAAGAAATTAGAAGAAGAAGAAAGAATTAAAACAGAAGCTGAAAAAGAAATGGAAGAATTGAAAAGAGCGACTAAAAAGAAACAAGAGAAGGAAAACAAAGAAATAGAACCGTTGGTTTAATGAGGCCGTACTTCAAAGAGAATTGGGAGTGGGGCAAACCAAAATTTTTTGATTAGCACAACCCAAAAAAAAAAAAAAAAAAATAAAAAAAAATGGGGGAGAAAAAAAAAAAAAAAAAAAAA
>CAZYSH010000012.1:9836-22224 GCA_964650035.1 uncultured Candidatus Saccharibacteria bacterium
GGGCCCTAAATAAAACTTTATTGGGTGTCCCCACAAATATTTTTTTGGTGTGCCCCACTCCCAAATACATAACTATCAACTTTCAGCGAAAGGGGGTGAGAAAAATGAAATTAGATAAAAAGGCATTTGGCTTGGCCTGCGGTATTTTGTGGGGTTTGTGCGTTTTTTTGATGACTCTTTGGGTGATTTGGCGAGGCGGCGGTAATACTTTAGCGCTTTTAGATAAATTCTATTTAGGCTATTCAATCAGTTATTCAGGCGCTTTTATTGGTTTGATTTGGGGATTTATTGATGGATTTGTTGGCGGTTGGGTTTTCGTCTGGTTGTATAATAAGCTTGTTAAGGGATAAGAAATAGGATATTTTGATATATATAGTAGTCCTGAGAATATTCAGGTTAGGTGTTTATTAATTTATGACTTCTAAAGAATTAAGACAAAAATATTTGGATTTTTTTAAATCAAAGGGGCATAGTATTATTCCCAGCGCTTCTTTGATTCCGGAAAATGACCCGACCACTTTATTTATTTCTGCAGGTATGCATCCTTTGGTCCCTTATTTAATGGGCGAAAAGCATCCCCAAGGCAATCGTTTGGCCAGTTGTCAGAAGTGTGTTCGTACAGTGGATATTGACGAGGTGGGCGATGCTTATCACCATACTTTTTTTGAAATGTTGGGTAATTGGTCTTTGGGCGACTATTTTAAAAAAGAAGCCGTTAAGATGAGTTGGGAATTTTTAACTTCTTCTGATTGGCTTGGTTTAGATAAAAATCGTCTGGCTGTTTCGGTTTTTGAGGGGGATGACAACGCGTCTTTAGATCAGGAGTCAATTAATATCTGGAAAAGCATTGGCATTCCAGAACAGAGGATTGTTCAATTGCCAAAAAAGGAAAATTGGTGGGGACCGGCCGGCCAGACCGGGCCTTGTGGTCCTGACACCGAGATGTTTTATTGGATTGATGATGAGACGCCGGCTCCGGAAAAATTTGACCCGGAAGATGGACGCTGGGTAGAAATCTGGAACGATGTTTTTATGGAGTATAATAAAACAGCTAAAGGCAAGTTTGAGCCGTTAAGCCAGAAAAATGTTGATACAGGTATGGGTTTGGAAAGAACTTTGGCTGTAATGAATAAATTGGATGATGATTATAAAACCGAATTATTTATTAACCAGATTGAGAAAATTGAGGAGTTGTCTGGCAAAAAATATGAGGAGTCTGAAGAGGTTATTAGAACAATGAGGATTGTGGCTGACCATATTAAGGCGGCTGTTTTTGTTATGGCTGATGATAAAGGAATTGTTCCTTCTAATTTAGAGCAAGGTTATGTTGTCCGCCGATTAATTAGACGGGCTATCAGATATGGAAGACAGCTTGATATTAAGAAAGATTTATGGACTAAAGAATTAGCCAGGGTGGTGATTAATGATTATAAGGATGTTTATAATGAATTAGAAAGAAATCAGGAATTTATTTTAAACCAACTTGACCAAGAAGAAGCTAAGTTTAAAAAAACATTAGAAAAAGGATTAAGGCAGTTTGAAAGACTGATTCCTTCAAGTTCTCCGGGTGCAAAGACGCCAGAAATGAAATGGGGTATTCCTTTTAGTAGTAAAAAGGCATTTGGTTTGTATCAGACATATGGATTTCCGATTGAGATGATTATAGAGGAAGCAGAAAAAAGAGGTTTTAAAGTAAATAAAAAGGGTCTCGAAAAAGAAATTAAAGAGTACCATGAAAAACATCAGGAACTTTCGCGGACGGCAACAGTTGGTAAGTTTAAGAGCGGTTTGGCTGATACCAGCGAACAAACCAAAAAACTTCATACAGCCGCTCATTTATTATTAGCCGCTTTAAGAAATGTCTTGGGCGAGCATGTTGTTCAAAAAGGAAGTAATATTACAGCTGAACGTTTGCGTTTTGATTTTTCCCATTCGGAAAAATTAACTGACGAGCAAAAGCAAAAAGTGGAAGATTTGGTTAATAAAATTATTAAAGAAGATTTACCTGTTACTTGTGAAGAAATGACAGTTGAGAAAGCAAAAGAAAAAGGCGCTATGGGAACTTTTGAATATGGCGATAAAGTTAAGGTTTATACTGTCAATGGTTTTTCTAAGGAAATTTGTAATGGCCCGCATGTAAATAGAACCGGAGAATTGGGGCATTTTAAGATTACCAAAGAACAATCCAGTTCTGCCGGAATCCGAAGAATTAAAGCGGTTTTGGAATAGGGAGTTGGGAGTCCGACTCCTAATTACCAATTTCAAGGTACGGCCTCAAAATTACTACCCTTTGCAAAGGGTAGTAATTTTGAGGCCGTACCTTGAATCTTGATTAATTGGGTTCTTCCACAGATTTGGTTGCCGATAGATAAGATTTATTGTAAAATATAGTTAATGGCGTGGTTTTTGGGCAAAAGGAAAAAAGTTAAAAAAGATTGTTTACTGGCTCTGGATATTGGTACAGAGTTTGTTAAAGCCGTAATTTTTAAACTAAAAGACAGTATATCTGACGAAGGAGAAATTAAGGAACAGGGAGTGATTATTGGATTTAGCCGACAAAGACAAATGCCAGGTCATATGTTGGCCGGAGCAGTGGCTGATATTAATGGAGTAGCTTTAACTTGCCGGGGCGCTATTGAACAAGCTAGTCAGATGGCCCGGGTCAAACCCAAAAAGGCGGTTATTGGCATTGCCGGTGAATATATTAAAGGAGCAACAGTTAATTTTGTTTGTCCGCGAGAAGACCCGGAAAAATTAATTGATTCAGCTGAATTACAAAACATTATTCAAAGAATTCAATGGAGGGCTTTTGATAAGGCGCGTCGGCAATTGGCTTATGAGACCTGTCGTTCAGAGGTTGAAATTAAACCAATTAACGCTTTATTAACCGATGTGCGAATTGACGGTTATCAGGTAACTAATCCGTTGGGTTTTCAAGGCAAGGAGATTTCTATAGGTATTTTTAATGTTTACGCTCCTTTGATGCATTTGCGAGCGGTGGAGAATATTGCGTCTAAATTAGGTTTGGAGTTGCTTTCTATTGCCGCAGAACCATATGCTTTGACTAAGACATCTTGTTTTAATCCGACAGCCGGCGCTATTTTTATTGATGTTGGCGGAGGAACGACCGATCTTGCTTTAGTCCGCCAAAATAGAGTTGAGGGGATAAAAAGTTTTGCTCTGGCCGGCCGAACTTTTACCAAACGGTTAAATCAGGTATTTGACCTTGATTTTATGGAAGCGGAAAGGATAAAAATGAGACATAGTCAGCAGCGGTTAAGTCAGAGTGTCCAGTGGAAAATCAGGGATATTTTAAAACATGATTTACAGCTTTGGTTTAATGGAGTGGAATTGGTTTTAGAGGAATTTAATCAAGCGGAATATTTTCCTCCTTTAATTTTGTTATGCGGAGGCGGCAGTTTGTTGCCGGGTATCAGGAATATTTTAAAAAACGAAAAAACCCAAAAGAGATGGTTGGATAAATTTCCTTTCAGCCAACCGCCTAAAGTAGATTTTATCCAAACTAAAGAGGTTAATAATATTATTGACCGAACTAACAGTTTACAAGGTTCGGAATATATTACCCCGATGGCTTTAGCCAGTTTAACTTTAGAGTTAGTGGCCGAAGAAGAGAAAGTTTTGCCGCCAGTTTTGCGCCAGGTTTTGAAAATAATGAGATAATGGCTTTGTTATAGGCCAAGTAGGCCAAGGACGTTCCTTAAAATGACGTCCTTGGCACAAGGACGTCATTTTAAGGAACGTCCTTGAGAAAAAGGGTGTCAATTTTATGAAAAATATTTATTTAGAGCCAAATGAAGAAATTATTTCCGTAGTTGATAGGTTAGTTCAAGCTGAAGACGAAGCTCTTAATTTAGTAGTGCCGTCTAACGCTCAAATTTGGCAGAGTTCAATCAATTTAAAATTGCTAAAACGTGAAGCGGATAATTTGAATAAAACAGTCACTTTTATTGTGGCTGATGATTTGGGCGCGGAAATGGCTGAAAGGATAGGTTTTGCGGTTAAGAGAGAAAAAGATTTCCCGGTTGAATTAGTTCCAGAAGAAAAGGAAATTATTCAAGAAGATGAAGCAGTAGAGGAAGCAGAAACAGAAACAGGTCAAAAAATAGGCATAGAAGTAAAAAAAGAGGAAACAGTTAAAGAAGCTCAGGAAATGGGGCAAAATAAAGATAACATGATTGATATTTTAGTTGATGAATTGGAGTCGGAAAAGGCGTCAAAAAAATCATTAGCTATTTTTTCTTCTTGGAGAAAAAAACCTTCCCAAGAACCGAAAAATAATATTCAAAAAAGTTCTCCCCCTAAAAGGATGGCTGATATTATTACTCCTTCAGCTGAATCAAAGCCTGGATTTTTTCAACGTTCTATTAAGAAAAAAGAACCTTTAGTTAGAAAATTGCCAAAAAGAAAACCAGAACCAAGCATTAAAGAGCCATTGCCAAAAAGAAGAATTTATACGGAAATAGAGAAATCAGCAGGTTTAAGATGGTCTAAATTATTTATTGTTTTTATTGTTATTGCTTTAATAATGGCTGGTTTTGTTGCTTTTATGGTTTTACCTAACGCTGAAATAACTATTTCTCCTAAAAAAGAAAAAATAACTTTTGACTTATCAGTAATTGGCTCTAAAGATATTTCTCAAGTTGATCAAACCTTAAATCAGATTCCTATTCAAGAAGTAGAAATAACTAAGGCCAAGAGCCGGGAATTTAAGACAACCGGAGAGGAGGATATTAGCGAAAAGGCGCGCGGTTATATAACTATTTATAATGAATATAGCTCCAGTCCCCAAACTTTAGTGGCGACTACCCGTTTTGAATCAGCTGACGACAAAGTTTTTAGAATACCTAAAAGCATAACTATTCCCGGAGCAAAAATAGAAGAAGGTAAGATTATCGCCAGTTCTCTTAAAGTAGAAGTAGTAGCTGATGAGCCGGGTGAGGACTATAATATCGGTTCTTCTAACTTTACTATCCCTGGGTTTAAGGGGACACCTAAATTCGCCGGCTTTTACGGCGAATCAAGCGATTCAATGAGCGGCGGTTATGTGGGTAAGGCAAAAATTGCTTTGGCTAAGGATTTAGAAGATGCTGAAAAAGCTTTAGTTGAAGAGCTAAAAGATGAAATGAGACGGGCCTTAGACGAACAGATTCCGTCTGAACTTAGGATAATTGAAGATGGAATAAAAGAAGAGATAACTAAAATATCATTTGACGTGGAAAAAGGAAAGCAAGCTGAAAAATTTACCTTAGAGGTAAAGGCAAGTATAAGAGCTTTGTTCTTTAAAGAGGATGATTTGAAAAATTTAGTTAATTTAAATTTAATTTCTCAAATTTCTGAAGACAAAGTTCCTGTTTCGGAAACGCAAGCAATTAGGTGGGATCAGCCGGATATTGATTGGTCTAAAAGAGAGGTTTCTTTCTCTTTAAATATAGAGGAAGATATAGCTTGGCGGATAGACATTGAATCATTAAAGCAAAATTTAGCTGGTCAAAGCGAAGTGGAAGTAAGGAGATATTTAGCTAATCAGCCGGAAATTGAAAAAGCGAGAGTTAGTTTTTGGCCTTTTTGGGTGAATAAAATACCTAGCCAAGAAAAAAAGATTAAAGTAAGTATTGAATTATAAACTGATAAAAAATAAAGATTTTTATCAAGGTACGGCCTCAAAATCAGAGTTAGGATTGTAACTCCCAACTCCTAATTTTGAGGCCGTACCCCGATTTAAGGTGTTGACTGATTTTTATTTATTGTTTAGTATATAAAAAGTGAATCAAGTTAAATCAAAAGAAAAAACAATCACTCAAGAAGGTGTGGTTATTGAGGCGTTGCCTAGTTTAACTTTTAAGGTAAAGTTAGACGATGAAAGAGAGATTTTAGCTCGTCTTTCAGGTAAAATGCGTTTGCATTTTATTCGGGTTTTGGTTGGAGATAGAGTTAGAGTGGAAATGAGTCCTTATGATGAGACAAAAGGAAGGATTGTTTATCGAGGGAAATAGAGACAATTTTTCTTATAAAAGCAAAATTGTAATTTGTTATGAAAGTACGCGCTTCAGTTAAAAAAATTTGTGCCCACTGTAAAATTGTCCGACGTAAAGGTCGGGTTTATGTTATTTGTAAGAAAAATCCCAGGCATAAACAAAGGCAAGGATAAAATAAATCATGGCTCGAATTGCTGGTATTAATATCCCAGATAATAAAAGAATAGAAATTGCTTTGACCTATATTTACGGCATAGGGTTAGTTTTGAGCCAAAGAATTTTAAATAAAGCTAAAATAAATCCTGATATCCGGACGAATAAATTATCTAATCAGGAAGTAAATCGTTTGCGGGAAATAGTGGAAAAAGAGTATCGAGTTGAAGGAGAATTGAGACAAGAAAAAATGATGAATATCAAACGATTAAAGGATATTGGCTCTTATCGGGGGTCCCGTCATATTAAAGGGTTGCCGGTTAGAGGCCAACAAACAAAAACCAATACCCGGACTGTTCGGGGTAATGTTCGTCGGTCTATGGGCAGCGGTCGGAAAAAATCAGCTGATAAGACGTAAGGGTTTTACAGCTAAATTTATTTCGCAAATAAATTTGACTCTTAAATTTAGGTAAAATAGTTATGGGTAAGAAAAGAATTATCAAAAAAAGCGAAGAAGAGCTTTTAAAAGAAACAGAGCAGCAGGAAGCGGTTGAACGCAAAGCTCAAGTCAAAAAGCCAAAAGGTAAAAAGAGTAAAGTTGGTCAATTTACGCGTGCCAAAGTATATATTCAATCCACTTATAATAACACCATGATTACTTTAACCGATATGCAGGGGAGGGTGATTGTTTGGTCAAGCGCCGGTTCAGTTGGTTTTAAGGGGCCTAAAAAGGCTACTCCTTTTGCGGCTTCGCGCGTAGTTGAGTCATTGATTGAAAAAATATCCGGTTCGGGTCTTAGGGAGATATCTGTTTTTGTCAGAGGTGTTGGGAGCGGTCGAGACGCGGCTGTTCGGGCCTTAGTTAATCAGGGTTTGGAAATTAGTTCTATTAAAGATGTTACTCCTGTGCCCCATAACGGCTGCCGACCTCGTAGACCAAGGAGGGTATAAGGATTTTTGTCCGAGCCCTTAGATTAAGGTTCAACCTCGGATTCTATAATTTAGTATGATTATTGACGCCAAATGTAAAAAATGCAGACGAGCTGGCCAAAAACTCTTTCTTAAAGGAGAGCGTTGTTTTAGTCAGAAATGCGCCATGATTCGGAGACCTTATCCGCCTGGCGTTCATGGTAAGTCAATGAGGCGGAGAGCTTCGGAATATGGTCTGCAATTGGCTGAAAAGCAGAAAGTTCGCTATGCTTATGGTATTTCTGAACAACAATTTAAGAAATATTTTAAGGAAATTGTTGGTCAAAAAGGAAACAAAGAAGACCTTTTTGCTCAAAAGTTAGAGTCGCGCTTAGATAATGTTGTTTTTCGGTTTAGTTGGGCTAGTTCAAGAGCCTTATCTCGGCAGCTCGTTAACCATGGTCATATTTTAGTTAATGGCCGAAAAGTAGATATTCCTTCTTATCAGGTTAAAAAAGGAGATGTTGTTAAAATCAAAGAAACAAGCAAAAAAAAGAATATTTTTAAGGATTTAAAAACTATTCTTAAAAAATATGAGCTGCCTAAATGGTTGTCTTTAGATAAGGAAAAATTTGAGGGTAAGATAAAAAAGCAGCCAGTTTTGGAAGATATGGATAAAATCGGCGAATTAAATATGATTATTGAATATTATTCTAGATAATTAAAAAATAGATAATAATACTGGGAATTAGGAGTCCGACTCCCAGCTGGTTGAGAGTCGGACTCCCAATCCTAATATTAAAAATTGTTTAAATTTATGATTACTCTTCCAAATAAACCAAAAATTATTGAAGAAAAAGGAAATAAGGGAATTTTTCAAATTGACGCCTGTTATCCGGGTTACGGGACTACTTTAGGCAATGCTTTGCGTCGAGTCCTTTTATCGTCTTTGCCGGGAGCTGCTATTACCAGCATAAAAATAAAAGGAATTCAGCATGAGTTTTCAACTATTCCTCATGTAGCTGAAGATGTTGTCCAAATTATTTTAAATTTTAAACAGGTTAGATTCAAGTTACACACAGAGCAGTCCTTTAAAGTTATGCTTAAAGCAAAAGGCGAGAAAGAAGTTAAAGCGGGAGATATCAAGACAACTTCTGAATTGGAGGTGGTTAACAAAAATACCCCTATTGCCACTTTAACCGATAAAAAAGCCGAGTTAGAAATTGAGATTGAAGTAGAACCGGGTTTAGGTTATTCACCGATTGAAGAGCGTAAAAAGGGGAAAATAGAGATTGGTAAAATTGCCATTGACGCTATTTTCAGTCCAGTCCGCAAAGTTACTTATTCAATTGAGAATATGCGGGTAGGCGAAAGAACTGATTATGATAGAATACGATTTAATGTTGAGACCGATGGAACAATTATTCCAAAAGAGGCCTTTCTTAAAGCGGCTCAAATTTTAGTTGACCATTACAGTATTTTTACCCAATTAGAAGCCCGAAAGAAGAAAGAAAAAAAAGCGGCTGTTAAAGTAAAAAAAGAGGAAAAACCGGCTAAAGAGAAAAAAGAAAAAGATGACCTTACTAAAACTAGGATAGAGGATTTGAAGATTTCCGGCAGAACGGCTAGTGTTCTTCAGTCGGTTGGCATTAAAACAGCGGCTGGTTTGGTTAGAAAGCGCGAGGTAGACTTGAAAAAAATCGAAGGATTGGGAGATAAGGGCATTCTTGAAATTAAAAGGTCTTTAGGTAAGTTGGGTTTAACATTGAAGTGACTGCGTGTGAGGCCGTGCCATTAAATTACTACCCTTTGCAAAGGGTAGTAATTTCAAGGCACGGCCTCTAGCTACTTAGTTAGGAGTTGCACTCCTAAAATATAGTCTCTAGCCACTCAGAGTTATGAAACATAAAAAAAAGGGAAGAAAACTTGGCCGCAAGCGAAATCAGCGAAAGGCATTGTTGAAGTCATTGGCTGCTAGTTTAATTTTGAAAGAAAAAATTAAAACTACTGAGGCCAAAGCTAAGGAAACCCGTCCGTTTGTTGAAAAATTAATTACTAAGAGTAAGACCAATGATTTGGCAACAATTAGGTATTTAGCTAAATATTTGCCGGCTAAGGTTTTAAAAAAGATGGTTTTAGAAATTGGTCCTCGTTATCAAAATAGAGCCGGCGGATATACCAGGATTATTAAAGCGGCTCCGCGCAAGACCGATGGAGCTAAAATGGCTATTATTGAATTAGTCAAATGACAATAATGACTCATACTATTGACGCAAAAAATAGGATTTTAGGTCGGCTGGCTGTAGAGGTGGCTAATTTGTTGCGCGGCAAAAATAAGCCGGAGTTTGTGCCTTATTTAGATAAAGGAGATGGAGTTGTTATTTTCAATACTGATAAAATCAGGGTAACCGGTCAAAAAATGGAAAAGAAAATCTATTACCATCATTCTGGTTATCCCGGTGGCATCAAACAGGCGCCCTTAAAAAAATTAATGAAACAGGATTCGCGGGAAGTTATCAGAAAGGCAGTTTATGGGATGTTGCCCAAGAATAGATTGCGCGATAAAATAATTAAAAAGTTAAAATTATACAAAGGAGAGGTTGATAAATGATTATGCCAGTAAAAAAGAAGACAACTAAATCTATTCCTAAGACAAAGGCAAAAAAGGCAGCTTCTAAGAAAAAAACTATTACTAAGAAAACTCCAGTTAAAAAAGTAACTAAGAAAACAACGACTGAAAAGATAAAAAAGAAAGGCAAGCAATATTATGAAGCGGTTGGCCGGCGAAAAAGGTCAACTGCCCGGGTCCGACTTTTCACCTGTCGGCCTTTTGAAGATGAAAAAGGAAAAATTACAGTTAATGATAAGTTCTATACTGATTTTTTCACCACTTTTGAACTTAAAGAAACAATAATTAGCGCCCTTAAGAAAATGAAGTCGCTTAATCGTTTTGAAGTAAGTGTAAAAGTTAAAGGCGGCGGTATTCGGGGACAGGCCGAGGCGATTCGCCATGGTTTAGCTCGAGCTTTGGTTAAATTTAATCCTGACTTTTCTAAGAAATTAAAAAGAGCCGGTTTTCTAACTCGGGACCCGAGAAGAAAAGAGCGAAAAAAGCCCGGTCTCAAAAAAGCGAGACGGGCTCCGCAATGGAAGAAGAGATAAAAAAATCCCCCCGGTAATTACCGGGGGGATTTTTTATTCCAAGGAAATACTTAATAGATCATTGTTTTTGATTAAATAGATTTTTTCGTCTTTGGGGCTGTAAATAAGAGCTTGAATATCCATTTTTATCAAATCAACTGTATTGCGCTGGTCGCGTCCGTCAAGTTCGGTAATTTTAATGTTTTTTCCTACTATAAAAATAATATGCTGATTGTTTTTGCCATACCAGACAGCATGTTTTATTTTTTGGCTTAGGCGGGTAATTAGTTCCCGGTCGCCTGTGTTTTTATTGGGTTGTCCCGGGGCGCTTGCCAAATAATAGACCCAAAGTTCATTAGGTGTAAAATAGAGTAATTTTTTACTGTCATTTGAAAATTGAATATTTTGGACATTTTGGCTGATTGATTCAAAGTTTCTGGTTTGCTCGCTGAATAAATAAAGTTCTTGTTCGTCGCTTAACAGAGCTATTTGTTCATTGGCTGAAGTAAAAATTTGATAATCTTGATTAGCAGGCAGAGGGGTTAAATTGATTTGTTCCTGAAAAGAGTTATTTTTATCTGTCTTATAAAGAATATAGCTTGGTTTTTGGATATAAAAGATATTGTTTGATTCTTTTTGGTCAATATATTCTGTTAAAGAAAAATCTTGAGGTAAATCCTGTTTAACAATTTTGATTTCTGGGTTCATGGGAATTAAGAAAATGTTTCTTGCTTCAGTAACTAATTTTGATTCAATTTTTAAATTTTTCTGCCAAGGGTAATATCCTTGTTTGGTTATTTTAATCTGATATTCTTTTGGCAAAAGGCGTTTAATAAAGGCGGGGGTTTCTTGTTTTATTAGTTTGTCGTTAATAAAAATATCAACATTTTCAGGGGTTGATTTAAGATAAAGGCCGCCGGTAAGAACCGGTTTTTTATTTTGCCAATCAAAACTGTAACCCCAGGAGTAAAGAAGAATAGCTGGGGCAACAAGAATAAAAAAGATTATTGCGCTGCTCAGAATAATCCGACGTGTTTTTTTAGTCATGTTTTAAGCATACAGAATATAGTATTCTCGTCAATCTTGACGAAATTAGTATATAGTTATATTATATAAACAAAGATTAACAAAAAAATAAAGGAGACAAAAATGGATATTGTTCAAGAGATTCGTGAACTTGCTTATGAACAGGCTAAGGGATTGAGCTGTCAGATAAAGAGTAATCCAATTGATACCCTGAAAACTATCCAATTTGAGGTTTCGATAGTTCAGGAAGTAAATCAAGAAAAAATTGCTAATTTAAATGTCAACCTTGAACCAGGAAGTTGTTTGGGTAATCTTGTCCAAGCAGCAGTTGTGGCTGAAAAATATTTTCCAGGAGCAAAAATCGAAATGGCGGAAGTTTGGGAAGATTTTTTAAGAAATTTTATGTTGGAGATGTTAAAGAAGAATCCGTCGACCAGATATGACTCCTCATTTATGCGGGAGCTTCTCATGTATGAAGAACCTCACGCTGTTGTATTAATTAATGGAGTCCAATTTGATCCACTTTCCGTGCAACTAGGGCAAGATATAGAACATCCGAGGATTCAATTATTTCCTCTTTGGGCTGGAATAGCTAATTCATTTTTAGTTTCTAATGCTTGGCTTGAGCCCGATCCGGAGAAGAAGCTGAGAATTCTTGAACGGGCAGAGAAAATTTGTCCAGAAACAACGTTAGTGGCTGAAAATATAGCTGAGCCATTGGAATTATTAGGGAAAATTGATGAGACCATTAAGAAGGTAAAGTGGGCTTTGAAGCGAAGGTTGTGCGCTCGGACACTTTATGTTCTTTACTCATTAACTGAAGATAAAGTATACTATAATCAGCTTATTAATACATATACTGAGGAAATCGTGAAATATTTTTAAGGAGGTGATAGGAGAGTGAACGATAAACTTTTTAAAAAGATTAGGGGAGGAAGTGAAGAAGAAGCTCAAGATGTTTATAATAATCTTATGAAGACTACTCTTGGTGGAGCGGTCGTTTCAATAATGAATCGAAACTTCTCACATCCAATCGGTCAATTTTTGGCCAAGCTCTTTAAGAAAAAGAGAAAGAAATAGACATGTTTAATCAATGCCCCGGATCCAAACGGATTCCGGGGCATTTCTTTTTGGTAGTTTATAATTGCGTTGACGCATTAGCT
>CAZYSH010000013.1:0-22178 GCA_964650035.1 uncultured Candidatus Saccharibacteria bacterium
TTTTCATAGGTATTTATTATACCTAGAAAATTGCATTTCAGAAGGGAATGTAAGTGAAGTAATAAGGAAGCGATAATTTATGCAAGAAAAGAAATTTCAAAGACGAATCGAAGATTTCGTCTGTGAAAAATGTGGTAAAGAAGTAAAGGGTAAGGGCTATACCGACCATTGCCCTAGGTGTTTATGGTCTAAACACATTGATATTAATCCGGGCGATAGAAAATCCGAATGCGGCGGTTTGATGGAGCCGGTGGGTGTTGAAGTTAGAAGCAATAAGTATATTATCCATTACCGTTGCATTAAGTGCGGCTTTAAGCATCGAGTTAAGTCTACCCCGGACGATAATTTCGATGAGATTATTAAGCTTACTAATTCCGCCGAGGAAACGAGGCGGTTTTTTAATTTGTAAACAAAGGAAGAGGAGTTGGGAGTCCGACTCCCAATTAGGAGTCGGACTCCCAACTCCAGAAAGGGTAGTAATTTTGTTATGCGGTTATTTTTTTGAGGAGAGGGGTTGACAGGTTTTTTTGATTTGATAAAATAGATATACCTATACCTATGGTAGAGGTATGATAAGAAAGGAAAAATTATCGATAAAAAACTTCAATAGCCTTTAATTAATCCCATTGTGGATAACTAAATGTTGTTGGTTTGTTCTTTGCAAAGAATAGTTAAATATATCTCTGCCGCAGTAGCCACAGCGAGAATATGCGATAGGACCTAGTTAGTCACTTATCGATGCGTGCCAAGAGCACATTCAAAGCTGTCGGAAACACCAGGTCTGACAATTATGAAAAGCGTCCTTCTCAATTAATGAGAGACGATATTTTTACGGTCAGCTTCCTGGACTTCCAACTGGAGGAATGGTTTCAAAAGGACGATTGTCCTTTAATATCCTCCAAGCCACGGCCAAGAGTTTTCTTGCCGTGGCCACTGCGGCAGCGCCGCTACCCTTTCTTTGCTTGATTCTCTTGTAATACCAGCCAAAGCCAGGATTCCTTTTACAAAGCAATTGTCTATGAGCCGCTTCAACCATAGTCCATCTTAACCAGCGATTACCTTGTTTAGTAATCCGTCCATGCCTAACTCTGTCTCCAGAAGCATAGGTAGACGGAACTAATCCAGCGTATCCTTGTAACTTCTTAGCTGAAGGAAAACGATTAACATCTCCAATTTCAGACATAATGGTTAATCCAGAGCAATAGCTGATAGCTGGAATAGTAGTCAGTAATTTAGCTTGAGGATGGTTAATTACTGTTTGTTCTATCTTTTTGTCAGCTTCATCAATCAGATTAGTCATTGCATCCAGCAAGGATAGATAACGATTCAGATTAAAAGTAAAATGTTTGTTTAAGTCTAAAGATGCCAGCCATAATCTGCCGGCTTTGCCAAAGAGATTGGTAAAAGGATGTCTTAAGGCATTCTTAAACAGAATACTATGGATTTTGTTTTTAACCTGGGTTCTTAGATTAATCAAAGAAGCTCTGAATCTAACCATTTCTTTCCAAAATCTGACTTCTTTAGAAGCAAAGTATGCTTCAGGTAATAGATTAGTCCTTAAGAGATCACAGAGAACATTAGCGTCAATCTTATCTGTTTTAATTCTGGCTGAAGCAATAGCCTTAACCTTTAAAGGATTAGCTATTTTAACATCAAGACCGAGATTCTGGATTAGATCGCCATAGTAATACCATTGAGATACAGGTTCAAAGGTTATGCGTGAATTAGGATATTGCCTTAAATATCCTTTAATGGCAGATGGTTCAGTAGGAAGCTTGGAATTGTCAATGACCTTTCCATGTTTATCCTTAACAGCAAATGTTGAACTATTCTTATGTAAATTCATTCCAATGTAATACATATATTAATTATTCACCCCCTTTCATGATAGATACATTTATTCTATCATAAAGGTTGTTAAGTTTTTTATAGCATTATGAAAAAAGAAAAAACACTTATTAATTTTAAAAAAGCGCAAAGCCATATTGCCAAGATTGTAAAAATGGTAGAAAGCAATGAGTATTGTATTGATATTATGCAGCAAAACTTGGCGGTAATCGGGCTTTTAAAATCAGCTCATCAAATGTTAATGGAAAATCACCTCGGTACTTGCTTTAAAGAGGCCATGCAGACAAAAAACAACAAGAAAAAGCAAGAAATGATAGCCGAGATTTTAAAAGTGACTAAATTGTTTAATAAATAAATGAAGAGTAATTATTGGACAATAATTTTAGGTTTGGGAGTTGTTGTTCTGCTTATCTTTAGTTATCAATGGCAGAATAAAGGGAGCGATGCGAACGAGCTGCCAAAATACGCTTTAAGAACAGCTGAAGTCAGGGCTGCCTACGAATACGCCTTAGAGAATCCGGGGCTTCTTGAGAACATGCCTTGTTACTGCGATTGTAACGGACTGGGGCACGAGCATGTAAGACATTGTTTTATCAAAGAGTTTAAAGGTGACGGCAGAGTTGTTTTTGATGAGCATGGGGCAAATTGCGGTATTTGTTATTCAACTGTTTTGGATAGCAAAACATTATTAGAAAAAGGCGAGACAATCCGAGAAATCAGGGATTTTATTGATAATAAGTATTCTCAATACGGGCAAGGGACTAAGACGCCTCTGCCGTAAAGCGGCTTAATATGAAGTATTTAAGAATCATTTCAATATTTTTTATTGGTCTTGGCTTAGGCCTGACAATCTATTACTTTTCTTTCCTTCCTTTTTACGAACTTTCAGCTGAAGAGCTCCACCAACAGATTATCGGCCAAAGGGATTTTGCCATAGGACAGGCAATAGTCCGCGGAGATTACAATTGCTGTGTTGAGCCTGCTTGCACAATGTGCTATATGGAGGGCAACTCTTGGAATAATCAGAGGGCCGGGACTTGCGACTGCGTTAGCTATATTCAAAAGGGAAAAGAACCCTGTCCTCAGTGTAAAAGAGCATTAACTCGATAATAAAAAGTGGTTAGGAGTGCCACTCCTAATAAAGTTAGGAGTGGCACTTCCAACAACCTGAATTTCTAAAAAAAACAGGCAGTTGTTTTTATCAACTGCCGTTTTTTTACTCCTAATTAAAGGACTAACTTATCGGAAAGATGGTTTCCATTCACCGTTTACTAAATCGCAATACCATTCGTCATCTTCTCTTTTATATTCAAAGTCGCATTTTTTCAATTCTCTTTTTATTTTATCCCATTCGCTTGGGGTAACTTCAAGTTTTTTCTTAACTGCAATAAGATCAAAGTCTGTGCTGGGAAATATTGTTAATGTAATTACTCCTTTGCTTTCAATCTTTTTTAAGTCGTCTAATGTCAGCATTTTGCCACCTCCTTTTGTTGCAATCTTTTTTAATATAATTATATCCTTATTAAATTGTATAAGTAAAGGTTTTAAATTAAAAACACCCCGCAGTACTGCGGGGTGTTTTTGTTGTGGTTTCTATCTTTGGTTGAAACTTCCTTGGGGGCGTTCTTTCATAGGACGCGCTTCATTGACAGTCAAGTTGCGTCCCTCAAATTCTTTGCCATTCCACATCTCAATAGCTTTTTGAGCTTCTTCTTCAGAAGACATCTCAACAAAGCCGAAGCCCTTTGAGCGGCCAGACATTTTATCAGTGATAACAACCGCTGATTCAACTGTTCCGGCTTTGGAAAAAGCTTCTTTCAAGGAATCTTCAGTGGTATCATAAGACAGACCACCGACATATAATTTCTTATTCATATACTTCCTTATATGTTTTATTAAGCGTAAGCCGACTTTTGGAGTTTCTACTTTTTAACTTACGCTTAAGGCATAAGGAAAGAGAAAACTTATAAGAGGCATTAGATAACCTCTAAAAAACTTACGTTATTTAGATTGTATGTTAGATTAAATTAAAAGTCAAGCTTTATTTGGAGTAAGCGTCTTAAATAAAAGAGTTAGGAGTGCAGCTCCTAATGCGAGGTTGACCATCAGAACTACGAACCTCGCAGAGGTTCGTAGTTCTGAAACACAACCTCTAGACAGGGCTTCCAACTAGAACTGGGGATAATCTGGCTTGCTTTTAGCAAGTGATTTTGTTAAGATAGTATATTATATAAATAAAAAAATATTGGAGGCAAGTGTTTTTTTATTGTCTTTTAGAAGTAATATGGAAAAAATAGATAAAGAAAATTTACCAAATCATGTGGTTGTTGTGCCGGATGGCAATCGTCGTTGGGCTAAAAAAAAGGGGAAAACTCCTTGGCAGGGCCATTTGGCTGGCGCAGAAAATACGGAAGAGTTAATTCGGGTTGCTTTTGAGTTGGGTATTAAATGTTTTTCCATATGGGGTGGTTCGTATAATAACTTGACTAAAAGACCTAAGGTAGAAATTAAGGGTCTTTTTCGGTTGTATGATCGATATTTCCTTAAGGTTGCTAAAAGTAAGGAAATTCATAAAAATCAAACAAAGGTTAGGGTAATTGGTCGTTGGTCAGAAGTTCTGCCAACAAAAACAAAAAAAGTTATTCAAAATTTACTCAAATCTACAGAAAAATACAAAAAGAGTTTTTTGAATATCTTTATTGCCTATAATGGAACAGATGAAATGCTCGCGGCTATAAAAGGTATTGTTAGAGAGGCGGGGAATAATAAAAATTTGAAAGTAACAGGAAAAATTTTGAAAAAATATCTTTGGTCGGGTAATTTGCCGCCCGTAGATCTCATTATTCGGACAGGCAGCAATAACGATCCCCATAATAGTGTTGGCTTTATGATGTGGCATACAGCTAACAGTCAGTACTATTTTACTGATACTCAATATCCAGATTTTAATGAAGGGGAGTTTAATAAAGCAATTAAAAATTATATTGGGCGCCAAAGGAGGTTTGGTAGATAAGAATGGACAGAAACAATTATCAATTTAGACCTTTTTACAAAACTCTGAATCAATATCAAAAAAGAGTTGATTCTGAGATGGGAAGATTTTTTGATCAGAAGATTAAGGAAAGTAAATTAGTTTTTAAAGAGGCAACCGAGACAATTAAAGTATTAAGAGATGTTAATTTAGGCGGCGGCAAAAGAATTAGGCCAATTTTAGTTAATATCGGATATTTTTTAGCCGGCGGCAAAGACAAAAAAGAAATTTTAAAGGCCTGTTTGTCAGTAGAATTTATTCACAATTGGTTCTTGATCCACGATGATATTATTGACCAAGATGAGTTGAGAAGAGGTCGGTCAACCCTTCATACTTTTTATGGAAAAAATGTAAGAGATAAACATATGGGAATTTCTTTGGCAATCGTTGCCGGAGATATCAGCGCCGCTTTTGGTTACCAAGTGTTAATTAACACTAAATTCCCGGAGAAATTCAAAACAAAAGCCTTAGAAGTTTTTCATCAAGCAGTAGTTAATACTTGTCACGGAGAAATGCTTGAATTATTTATTAGAGACAAAAAAGATAAGTTAAACGAAAAAAATATTTTAAATGTCTGCAAAAATAAAACTGCCTATTATACCTTTGTTAATCCTCTGAAAATCGGAGCTGCTTTAGCTGGAGCAAGTGATAGATTTTTAAGACAGATTGATAAATTTGCCTTGCCTATAGGAATTGCTTTCCAAATTCAGGATGATATCCTTGGTTTATTCGCTTCTCAAAAAAAACTAGGCAAACCTATTGCTTCTGATATTGAAGAAAACCAACCTAATCTTTTAATTGTTAAAACTTTCAATTTAGCCAAAGGAAAAGACAAGCAAGAATTCAAGAAATATTTAGGAAAAAAGAAATTAACTCAAGAACAGATTAAGCGGATCAGAGAAATAGTTAAGCAAAGCGGGGCGTTTGATTATTGCCAAAAAAAGGCTAGAACTCTGGTTAAAAAAGCAAAGCCATTAATTAAAGAATTAAAAGCGTCTCCAGAAGAAAAAGGATTTCTTTTATCAATGGCTGACTATATAATCAACAGAGATTATTAATATGCCCAAACTGATAGAACAGCTTATTGAACAAAATTATTTAAAAAGCCCGCGGATTATCGAGGCCTTTCGAAAAATCAAGCGGGCTGATTTTTTGCCTAAGGAGGTCATTAAACAGGAAGGAGGGGAGTTTGTTGAAGAGTATAACGCGCCTATTCAGATTGGTTATGGCCAGACAATATCCCAGCCCTTAACAGTTGCTTTTATGTTAGAATTGCTTCAGCCAAAAAAAGGCGATAAGGTTTTAGATATTGGAAGCGGTTCCGGTTGGCAAACCGCTTTGTTAGCGGAAATAGTTGGAGATAAAGGTTTTGTCTATGCAATTGAACGAATTCCGGAGTTAAAAATTTTTGGCGAGAATAATGTCGCAAAGTATAATTTTAAGAATGTGGAGTTTATTAATGGTGATGGTTCGCGGGGTTTAGCGGATAAGGCGCTGTTTGATAAAATTATAGCAGCCGCTTCAGCGCAAGAGATTCCTTTTATTTGGAAAGAACAGTTAAAAATTGGTGGCCGTTTGGTTACGCCGTTAGATAACAGCATTTGGTTATTAATCAAAAAAGATAAAAATAAATTTAAAGAAAAAGAATATCCGGGGTTTGTCTTTGTGCCTTTAATCAGACAAAATAATGATAAAAATAGTAGATAAATTTAAATTCTATTTATTAGTCGGTTTTCTATTTAGCGTTTTATTGGTTATTAGCTTAGGGATTTATGCTGATTATCAGGTTAATACTCCTTTGATTGCTGAAGGAGAGGAACAAATTTTTGAAATAGAATCCGGTCAAGGATTAGAAGAAATTGCTCGGGATTTAGACAGTCAGGGATTGATTAAGGACAAGGTTTGGTTTATGCTCTATATTTTTTATCGCGGTTGGGCGGCCCAGTTGCAGGCCGGGGATTATATTTTGAATTCTTCTTTATCAATTCCGGAAATTGCCCAGAAGATTTTTCAGGGAGATGTTATTCCCGGCGATATTATTGTAACTATTCCTGAAGGATTTACCTTAAAACAAATTGACGCTCGATTGGCCGCGGTTGATTTAATAGAAGAGGGAGAATTATTGTCTCGGTCTGAATTAGAAGGATATTTATTCCCAGATACTTATCAGTTCGGTAAGGAGACGGGTTTGGCTCAAATTATTACAGAGATGATGGACAATTTTAATAAGAAGTTAAATAAAAGTTTAGTTGCTGAAACAGAGAAGCAGGGGAAGATAATTAAAGAGATAGTTACCATGGCTAGCATTTTGGAAAAAGAAGCGCCTCTTTATTCTGATCGCCAAATTATTTCCGGGATTTTCTGGAAACGAATAAGGAATAATTATCCTTTGCAGTCCTGCGCTACTATTGCCTATGTTTTAGGCGTAGATAAGTGGATTTATTCTATTGAAGATACTGAAGTTGATTCGCCGTATAATACTTATCGGAATGTTGGTCTGCCGCCGGGCCCAATCAATAACCCCGGACTTTTAGCGCTCAAAGCGGCTGTTTATCCTTTAGTCACGGATTATAATTTCTTTTTGTCAGCTCCAAGCGGGGAGACGATTTATAGCCGAACTTTTGAAGAGCATAAAGCAAATAAAGAGAAGTATTTGAGATAATAAAGTTAAATCAAGGACGTTCCTTAAAATGACGTCCTTGTGCACAAGGACGTCATTTTAAGGAACGTCCTTGGCAACACTTGACTTGACAAGATTGAAGCAATAAAATAAGATTATATTAATTAAATAAAAGCCATAGATAATAGGTGAGTCCGTCAGAGTCAGAGGCGGATAAATAAATCCTGTTGAGGCGAAAACCCAAGAATATCTTTTGGGGCAATCCGCATCTATGGCCGCGGATTTTTTTAATCTAATCCGAGGTTGAACCTCTATCTTATTTAATGATTACTAAAGAGCGGAAAAAAGAAATAATTAGCGACCTGGTTGATAAATTAAAGAAACAGAAAGCTATTGTCTTTTTTGATTATACCGGTTTAAAGGTTAATCAATTTCAGGATTTGCGGGGCAGGTTCAAAGAGCAGGGAATTGATTGTCAAGTGGTTAAAAAAACCTTGATTGATTTGATTTTGGAAAAGGCCGGTTTAGAAATTCCTGATAAAATTAAGAAAACGCCGGGCCAAGTCGCTTTAGTTTTAGGATATCAAGATGAAATTATCCCAGCTAAGATTTTATATGAATTCGCCAAAGAGAATGAAGAAGTTAAGATTTTGGCCGGGATGGTTCAGGGCGATTATTTAAAAAATGAGGCAATAATTAATTTAGCCAAATTGCCTTCCAAGCAGGAGTTGTTCGCTAAGTTAGTCGGCAGTATTTCAGCGCCGGCTTATGGTTTAGTGAACGCTCTGCGAGGCAATTTAAGAAAATTAGTTTTTGTTTTGAGTAATATAAAAAAAGAGGCCTAAAGTTTAGAATGTTCTATTAATTAGATAGAGTTCAGGTTTTAGGTTTCAATAAAATAATATGGCTGAAGAAAAACGTGAGTCCGCCTCTGGCGGGAAAGAAGGAAAGCAGGAAAAACCTGCTAAAGAAGAGTCAAAAAAAGAAACTAACTCTAAAGAAAAGGAGGTCAAAGTTCCAGCTAAGTTCAAGGATTTAGTTAAACAAATAGAAGAATTAAGTATTTTGGAATTGGCTGATTTAGTTAAAATACTGGAAGATAAATTTGGCGTTAGCGCCGCGCCAATGGCAGTTGCTGCGCCAGCCGCCGCCGGAGGCGGCGAGGGAGCGGCCGGTGAAGAAGCAAAAAGCGAGTATGATATTGAACTTAAAGATGGCGGTGACCAGAAGATTTCCGTTATCAAGGTTGTTAAAGAGATTACCGGTCTTGGTTTGAAGGAAGCAAAAGACATGGTTGATGGGGCGCCTAAAGTTATTAAACAGGCGGTTAAAAAAGAGGAAGCGGAAGAGTTTAAGAAAAAGCTGGAGCAAGCCGGTGGTTCTGTTGAATTAAAATAAAGATTTTGTTAAAATTAAACCTGCCATCTATGGCAGGTTTAATTAATTGGAGGGAGAAGGGAGTAGTCCTATGACTAAAGAAATTTTAGAACAACTCTTTGATTCTCCGGTTAAAGTTAGATTGCTTAAATTGTTTTTGCGCAATAAAAGCCAATCGTTTTCTTTGCAGGAGATAGCCAAGCGGACTAAAAGCGATATAAAAGTTTGCCAAAATCAGATTAGAAAATTAAATAACATTAAATTTATTACTGGTCGAGTTAAAAGCGGCAAGAAGTATTATTCTGTTAATCGCGATTTTGATTTTTATAATGAATTGAGGACTTTGGTGCTAAAGTCAAGTCCCGCTTCTCGAAAAAGAATCCTAAAACGAATAAGGTCTTTGGGAAGAATTAATTTAGCGGTCCTTTCTGGAATATTTGTTAATACGGAAAATGCCCGGGTGGATATATTGATAGTAGGTGATAATGTTAAAAAGAAAAATCTTTCCAGTTTTTTAAGGGATTTGGAGGCTGAAGTAGGCAAAGAAATTGATTATGTTATTTTATCCACTGAAGATTTTAAATATCGCTATGATATGTTTGACCGTTTTCTTAGGGATGTCTTGGAAAAACCGCATGAAAAGTTAATTAATAGATTAAAGGTTTAACTTGTGGGTTCGCCAAAGGCGGACGCATTATTCTTTACAAAATCATAGATTTTGAAGAATAATGCGGATAATTAGCTCAGAGGTAGAGCGCCCCGTTCACATCGAGAAGGTCGCAGGTTCGATTCCTGCCAAATAAATCAAAATAAAGGTCGGAAATATAAATATAATAATTAAAAATAAAAAAAATATTACTATAAATAAAAAAAACATAACAATCACGATTTCAATAATTGTTATTGCTTTAGTAGTTGTTTTTATTATTCGTTTGTTTGCGGCTGGTGTTTTTTATGGTGCTGCTGAAAAGAGTATTTATCCGAGTCAAGCTTGGGTAATTGAAACTAAAACATCTCGTGGGGAAATTGTAAACCAAAAAATTCTCCGCCAAGTATCGGGTGATTTTTTTGGAAATAATGATGTCATCTGTCTTAAAAGATCAAAATTAGTTGAAATTGGCCAGGGACGGGGCGAAGAATTATATGTTGCTTTTCCCGCCCAAGAAATAAACGAACTAAGCGGATATTATCTTGTTGCTCTGCAGCCACTAAAGTCGGGGGAAATGTGCATTAGTGCCTTGTCAATAGAAAAGACATCAGGTGGTTATTACCTTAATATTCAAGGCGATTCTGAATCTATAATATATCCCTGGATATATTATTCTCTTCGCGGTTCTCTTCGCGAATTTTCAGTCGCAAAAGGAGAACAGAAAGTCATTAGACAATTATTTGACGTTGTAAAGTTCCGTAATGAATTTATTCATCAGTTTTCACTTGGGGGCTTAATGGGTGAAAAAAGAGCAGTATCTATAAATTCAGCTTTTTTTCGCGAAGGGAAAAGAATGAATATAGCTTTGCAATTTTTTGAAAAAATGGAAAATCGTTTTCGGGTTGAAGGAGAAACTTCTGATATTTGGCATATAGATAAAGTTTCACCGCAAATAATTGATGTCTTAAAGAGTGAGATTGAGTTAGAAAGGTCAACTGATAAAGAAACAGTTGAATTGTTTATATTCGCCCAATGGCCTGGGATTGAACTGGAAATAGGCGATGCTGAAAATATAAGAAAGGATTTAAGACGAAGATATGCTCTAAAGAAGGGCAATCAATATTTCCCCGGTTTTTTTGGAATTAGAGTAATGATTGTTCAAAAATAAAATTCTTTTATCAAGATTTTGTTCAGAATATCTTGTCAAGTGGTATTTGATGATTTGGTCATCTGGCAGATTACATATGTTTTATGAAAAATAAAAAATATATTTTAATATTGTTATTTTCAATTTTTGTGATGATTGCTATATCTAATATCCCAGCGTTAGCTATCGGCGGTTTCAATATAAGCGTAGAAAGTATTTATGGAGAGCAGCAGTTATACGCCAGTAATATTATTGTTTATAACGATTATTTATTTGTCTTTAATAGCAATACTGGCGTGAATCGCATAGAAGTATTAGATATTAGCGATAAAACATCACCGCAATTAGTGAATACTATTACAGGAAATAATGTTTATGGCGGGTATCTGGAAATAGATAAATTTAGAGAGATTTTATTTGTAAATACAAAAGGAGATTCAATAAAACTATACGATATTTCCAATCCTCAAAATATTAGAGAAATTTCTACTATTGATGATTCATCGCTAAAAGGTTCAGATTATTTTGACAGATTAAAATTAGTTAGCAATAATAATATTTTATTAGTTTCTGCTATAAATTCGTTAAAAATTTTTGATGTGTCAGATGAAATAAATATTAATTTGTTAGGTGAATATAGCATTGGGACAAATAAGGAAAATGGATGTCTTGATTATTTTGATGTTTTGAATGAAAGATATCTCGTTTCTAATAGAGTTTCTGGATTTTGTTGGCCAGATCAAAATCATCAGTGGGGGAATTATCTTATAGAAGTCTCTACCCCAAGTAATCCCACCTTAAGAACAAATCTGATACAATTAACTGAAAGAATTGTCTTTAAGGATAACTATGGATATACATTTGATACTTATCACAGTGGTAATAATGATTATGATGAGGTAATATTTTACGATTTTTCAGATATAAATAACATTAAAGAAATAGATAGAATAAAAATACAAGAAGGAGATAATACAGGAATTTCAGATTTAGGAATCTGGAATAATCATTATTTATATTATGTACGAGGGGAAAATTTAACTATTTTCGACATCACTAATGCAGCCAATCCAGTATTACTAAAAAAAGAATATAACCTTTATAACGATCTAAATTTGTATTTGACCACTTTTCCCTTTTTTACTGCCGATAATAATTATATTTACGTAACCTTAGGCAGAAACGGGGTTGTAATTTTAAGTTATGAAGGCTCTGGTTCGTTATCTCTGCCGTTTACTAATGAAGGTAAAGTTTTGACATCTGCGCAAACCGAGAAACTATATCTCATAGTTAACGGTCAAAAAAGGTGGCTGAAAAGCCCAGATATCTTTATGTCTTATGGTTTGACCCCCAACAGTCAAGAAATAATCTCTCAAGCAGAACTTGACCAATATCCAACCGGCCCGGCTATTGAAAAACCTTCTTTGCCTGAAGGAAGTCTAATTCGAGCTGAAGATGATTTCAGGGTTTATATTATTAAACCTCCTTACAAAAGACATATTTTTAATCCAGAGATATTCAATATCTATAGCCACCTTAAATGGGAAAGTATTCAAGAGGTAAGGCCAGAAATCGTTTCTTCCTATATTATTTCTGATTTGTATCGTCCCACTGATGATTATAGGATTTATTCTTTAGAAGAGGTAGATGAAGTTCAAGGGGTAGCTGTTAAACATCATCTTGATGTGACAGCAGCTCAATTTGAAAACAAGGGTTACTCCTGGCGTCAGGTTTTTATTGTTAGTCCCCAAGAAAGAGATTACTATCAAACAGGGGCAGACTATAATCAATAATAAAAAAGTATGGTTTGAATTGAATTTTATTTTTCTTTAAATATTTGTTAATATTAAAGACGGTAAGAGGTTTTAATTTACTAAAGAGATTTCATCTCTATTTACATAAAATGAACATAAAAAAAATTTACAAAGGATTAATTAATGTTATTTTAACAGTTCTATTTTTATTAGTGCTTTATTATTTAGGGTCTCTGTATACTCTTTTAAAATATTTAGGAAGAATTGATAATATTTGGAATGGCTTATTAAGTCTACTTATTTTTATTGCCATAGTAGTTTTGTCTTTTATTTTTGTAAAATACTGGCTTAATTTTAGGCAAATTTCCAGAAATAAAAAGATAATTTTAATTGCCGTTTCAGCAACCTTATTAATCTATACAGCTTTTCCGCTTATTATAAATGATTATTGTTGCGAAGATTCTGATTGTGTTTTGTCAGCCGGGATTAAATGCTGTTATGGTCCAGCGACTAGATGGTATAATTCAGAGGCGAAAAATAATAGGTATCAGGATTTGATTGATATGGTTAAAAAAGTAAAATGTTTTAAAACGCAGTGTCCTTTGTATAGAATAATGGGGATGGATATAATTATAGGACCACCATCAATTAGAAAAGAAATTGTCTGTGTCTCCAATCGTTGCCAACTAATCTTTGACTGCGAAGAGGTATGTCAAAGATTTAATTCTGTAGACGAAACTAAAAAGGGAATGTTAAAAGATTATTTTTCTGGGCTATTTATTGACAAATGTAAGTGTGAATAAAATGCTTTTTCTTTTCTAATTATAGTCCATTTAGTTCCTATGTTGGGAACAGAGTCAACTATAAATCCGAGGTTGAACCTCAAAACTACGAACCTCTGCGAGGTTCGTAGTTTTGAGGTTAAACCTCTAGACATTTTTTATGATACTTACTTCGCATATGTTAGTTGGCGCGGCCATTGGCAGTCAGGTTTCTAATCCTTGGCTGGCTTTTTGTTTTGGACTCCTTAGTCATTATTTAGTTGATTTGCTGCCTCATTGGGATTATTTACAAGAAGTAAAAACTTCTAATCCTAATCATATAAAAAAGGTAATGGCGGATTTGTTAATCGGCGCTATTGCAGTTTTTGTTTTAACTTGGCCTGAACCGAATAAGCTCATAATTTTTATTGCTGTAGCTGCTTCAATTTTACCTGACTTTATGAATGGATTCTATCTAAATTTTAAAACTTGGGGATTAAAGCATCATTCTATATTTCATAATAAAATACATATTTTTAAAGGATTGTCTTTTTGGCAAGGTATATTACCAACAATAATAGTTAGTTTTTTAGCTATTTTCATAATAATGGATAAATGGGGATAAAATGTGGATAGATAAAGAGGTTAATTACGCTTAAAATGGCTTAAACAAGCCATTTTTTATTTTCATAAATAAGCAAAAATCACTGATTTTTAAGTGTTTGACAGGTATAGCAAAGTGACATACAATGGATATAGAGTAATCAATTGTGGATAAATGTGGGGATAAGTACATAAAATTGTGGAAAACTATGCTTATTGGAGAATACAAACATACGCTTGATACAAAAAAACGACTGGCTATTCCGGCTAAATTTAGGCGTTTTTTCATCCAGGGCGCTGTTATTACTCGCGGGATTGATAATTGTTTGGTTTTATACTCACTAAAGGAGTGGGAAAATATGGCTGGCAAATTAGGAAAATTGCCAGCCAGCCAAATTGAAGCGCGAAGCTTTGCCAGGGTGATGCTGGCCGGAGCGATGTCTGTAAAGTTTGATAAATTAGGCAGAATTCTTATCCCTGATTATTTAAAAAAGTACGCCCTTTTAAAAAAGAGCGCGGTGATTATTGGTTTGTATAATCGTTTGGAAATTTGGTCTGAAGAAAAATGGGAAGCGTACAGACAGAGAGCTGAACAAGATGTTGGCGATTTGGCTTCTAAATTAGGGGAGTTGGGCCTCTAAAGTTATGCATCAGCCAGTACTTGTCAAAGAAGTTTTAGAATGTCTTAAGCCGCAACCAGGAGAGAATTTTGTTGACTGCACATTTGGCTTCGGAGGTCATTCTTTAGAAATTTTAAAAAGAAATAAGCCGGATGGGAAAGTTCTGGGGATTGAGCGAGATAAAAAGATACTTGATTTAATCAAGGACTGTCCTAAAAATGACGTCCTTGTTCCAAGAACATCATTTTTTAGGACAGTCCTTGGGAATAAAAGACTGATTTTTGCTAATAATAATTTTAAAAATTTAAAGCAAATAGTTAAGAAATATGAATTTAATAGAATTAACGGCATACTATTTGATCTTGGCGTCTCATCGTGGCATTTTGAACAGAGTGGTCGGGGATTTACTTTTCAAATAGACGAACCATTAGTAATGAATTATAAATCAGGAATTAAGAATCAAGAATTGACTGCTCAAGAGATTGTTAACCAATGGCCAGAGCAAGAGTTAATTAGGATATTTAGAGAATACGGAGAGGAGAGGCATAGTCGAAGAATTGCTCAATTGATTTGTCAGAGCAGGAGAATTAAGCCGATTAAAACAACCAAACAATTAGTAGAAATTATTAAGAAAGCTGTACCTAAAAAATATCAATATAGAAGAATTCATTTTGCCACTCGGGTTTTTCAGGCCTTGCGCATAGCGGTTAATAACGAGTTGGATAATTTAGAAAGCGTTTTGCCCCAGGCCTTGGAGATTTTAGAAAAAAACGGGCGATTAGTAATAATTTCTTTTCATTCATTAGAGGACCGGCTGGTTAAAAATTTTTTCAGGGATTCGGCTAAAAAGGGGCTTTTGGAAATTTTAACTAAAAAGCCAATTACGCCTAATCAAGAAGAAATCAGGTCTAATCCCAGAAGCAGAAGCGCTAAACTGCGCGCTGCTGTGAAAATATAAGAGAATTGAGAATTCGAGGTTGGGAGTCGCCAGAGGATTTAGGAGTCCGACTCCTAAAGAATTTAGGAGTCGGACTCCTAAACTTTACTCTTAAGTCTTAACCCTAAACAGTCTTAACCCTAAACAAAAATAAACCATGACAGCTGCCTATATTAAATCTAAAAAGTTTAAAAAATCCAAACATAATCGCGGTTTGGCAGTTTTAAGTTTTATTGTTGTTCTATCTATTTTTAGTTTATCTTTTTTTTATTTAATTCAGACAAACGGTTTAATTGGTTGCAGTTATAGAATTAGAGAACACAAAGAAAAAATTAGAGAACTTGAAACAGAAAGCCAACGATTAGAAATGGAAATTGCTCAATGGCAATCCCCGGCTAATTTAGAGACCTTAGTTGAATCATTAAAAATGATAGAAGCAGGGCAGGTGATTTATCTAAAAGCGGAAAAAGAGGTAGCTGTTAAGGAATAATTTCTTGGGCTTTAAAAGTTCAAGAAAAAAAGTTTAAGAAGAGTATAATGAAGTATTGGCGCATATATCTTTTATTAGTTGTAGTTCTTTTGTTAAGCAGCGGGGTTTTGACCCGCTTATTTATTCTCCAGATTCTACAATATGATTATTATAATGCTTTAGCTCAAGGACAGCATCAACTTTATCAGACGCTTTTCCCAGAACGGGGTGAGATATTTATGCAGGATTTATCCAGTAAGCAACGGGATAATCAAGAACATTTTTGTCCTTTGGCGATTAACAAGGAATTCCAACAGGTCTATCTTGTGCCTAAGGATATTCCTCAAGAAAAGAAAGAGGAATTAATTAATCAATTGGTTGAAATACTTGATTTAGATAAAGAGATTATTTCTCAAAGAATAGATAAGCCGGGCGACCCTTATGAACCTTTAAAACATAAAGTTAGCCAAGAAGTGGCTCAACAGATTAAGGATTTAGATATTAAAGGAGTAGATTTGGCTTCAGAAACCTGGCGTTATTATCCTAATAAGACATTAGCCAGTCATTTAACCGGTTTTGTTGGCATTATTAAAGAAAAAAAGGTTGGCCAGTATGGTTTAGAGGGTTATTATGAAGATGAGCTCAAAGGGCAACCCGGGTTTTTAACTGGAGAAAAAGATATAGCTGGTTATTGGATTCCTTCGCTTAATCGACAAGTAGAGCCAGCTCAAAATGGGGCCAAACTTGTTTTAACGATTGACGAAAATATCCAATTTAAAGCTGAGAAAGAGTTAAAACAGGTGATTGAAAAATGGGGAGCGGAAAGCGGGACGATTATTGTTATGGAATCCGAGACGGGCGCTATTCGGGCGATGGTTAATTTGCCTGCTTTTGACCCTAATGAATATAATAAAGTGGAAGATATTAATCTATTTTTAAATCCGGCTATTCAGGAAGTTTATGAGCCAGGTTCGGTATTTAAGCCAATTACGATGGCGGCCGCCCTGGATGTTGGTAGGATTAGTCCGAGTACTGTTTATCAGGATAAAGGCCAAGTCAGGATTAAAGGCAGCGTTATTAGAAACGTTGACGGCAAGATTTACAATAATCAGAATATGACCCAAGTGCTGGAGAAATCGCTTAATACCGGAGCGGTTTATGTTCAGCAGTTAGTAGGCGAGGAAATTTTCCAGGATTATGTGGAGAGGTTTAATTTCCATCAACCAACCGGTATTGACTTAAAAGGAGAAATTAATGGAGATATTTCCAATTTATATACTGGGCGAGAAATTAATTTAGCTACTATTTCTTTTGGGCAGGGTATTACAGTTACTCCTTTGGGATTGGTGACAGCTATTGGAGCAATTGCCAACCATGGAAAGTTAATGCGGCCTTATGTTGTTGAAAAAATAGTTCATTCGGATGGGCATGAAGAGATTACTCAACCAAAGGAAATCAGTCAGGTAATTTCTCCGGAGACGTCAGAGACCTTAACAAAAATGCTGGTGAGCGTGGTGGAAAATGGTTATGGTAAGCCGGCCCGGGTAGCTGGTTATGACATTGCCGGCAAGACCGGCACGGCTCAAATGGCTGATTTGGAAACAGGCGGTTATTCAGAAGATATAATTCATAGTTTTATTGGCTATGCGCCGGCTTTTGAACCGGAGTTCGTTATTTTAATAAAATTAGATAAGCCAGAGGGTATTCGTTTTGCTTCTGACTCGGTTGGCCCTGTTTTTAGGCGGTTGGCCAAATACCTTTTTGATTATTTAGAAATACCACCGCAATAGATGTTATTAGTTTGACAATATACTTTTCAGCTAACGCAAATTTCCCCAGCGTGGAAATTTGCTGCTGCGAATTACTCGCTCTTTTTGCTTCGCAAAAAACCATGCCCGCTCGTAATTCGACGCCGCTGAAAAGTATATTGTCAAACCTTTTCAAGTTGGGAGTTAATTTTTTGGAAGTCGTACTTCCAAATTTGGAAGCTTCGCTTCCAAGAAACTTCAGAACTCCTAACTCAATTTTCAAAAAACCTTTAAATTATGCGAAATATTTTACAATATATTCTTAAAATATTAGCTAAGATGATACTTTGGCGGTATAAGCCGGAGGTGGTGGCTGTGACTGGAAGCGTGGGAAAATCAGGCGTTAAAGAAGCAATTTATTCTGTTTTAAAGAAAAAGTTTCGTGTTAGGCGGAATATCAAAAACTATAATAATGAGATTGGCGTGCCTTTAACTGTTTTGGGGCAGGATATTTCGCCGCCGACTAATATTTTAGGTCTATTTGGTTGGTTGGTGATTTTTATCAAAGCAGCTTTTACTTTTATCTGGTCGCCTAATTATCCGCAGATTTTAGTTTTGGAAATGGGGATTAGCAAACCGGGCGATATGAAATATTTAATGGATTTTGTGCCGATAAAAATAGGCATTTTCACGGCTGTTGGCGAATTTCCGGTCCATTTGGAATTCTTTCCGGAAAAAGGCAAATTAATTCAAGAAAAGGCCATATTGCTTAAATCAGTTCCTCAGGATGGTTTAGCTGTAATGAATTATGATGATTTGTCAGTCCGTACGGTGGGCGACGATTTGCCTAAAAGAATTAGACCCTTTTATTACGGTTTTGGAGACGGAGCAGAACTTAAATTCTCTAATTTTCAATTAATGCTTGAGGATTTAGATAGAGGCGATTTTGGAGTTAATTTTAAATTTGAATATCAGGGCAAGGTAGTTCCTGTAAGGATTGATAAGGCCTTAGGCAAACAGCAGGTTTATGCGGCTGGCGCCGCCGCCGGGGTTGGTTTGTATTTCGGCCTTAATTTAGTTGAAATATCCAACGCTTTGAGAAAATTCCAATCTTTAGTTGGTCGGACTAAATTAATTAAGGGAATTAAAAATACCTGGATTATTGATGATTCGTATAATGCTTCGCCTTTGGCCACTGTGGCCGCTTTGGAGATTTTAGAGCAGTTTCCAGGCAGAAAAATAGCTGTTTTGGGAGATATGCTTGAATTAGGCGAAGAAACAGAAATTGCCCATCGACAGATTGGCAGAGGGGCGGCTCAAAGAGTTGATTTGCTTTTTACCGTTGGCGAGAGAACTGTTTTTTTAGCTGATGAAGCAAGAAAACAGGGATTAGCCCAAGATAAAATTTTTAAGTTTTCCCGTTCAGATGAAGCGGGTATTCCTTTACAAGAAAGATTGGAGCAGGGAGATGTTATTTTAATAAAAGGTTCTCGTTCTATGCAGATGGATAGAATAGTCAGAGAAATTATGGCTGAACCGGAAAAAGCAGATAAGTTATTGGTGGAATAAGTTCCAATGGACAAAAATAGTAATTTGTGTTAAATTAATTATATGGCCCCATCGTCTAGTGGTTCAGGACGCCAGCTTCTCAAGCTGGTAACCGGGGTTCGACTCCCCGTGGGGCTGCCCGAAAGGGGGTGACTATATAAAATGGAAGAAAAATTAATCGGTAAGATTACTCATTATTTCACAAATATCGGTGTGGGGGTTGTTGAATTAGCCAAAGATAAGTTAAAAGTGGGCGATAAGATTCATATTAAGGGCGCAACTACTGATTTTGAGCAAGCAGTTGAATCAATGCAGATTGAACATGAAAATGTGGAAGTAGCTAAAAAAGGACAAGCTGCCGGTCTTAAAGTTGAACAACAGGTCAGAGAGGGCGATGAAGTTTATTTGATTCAAGAATAATTGATATTTTAATATTAATGAATAAAAAACAAGGTAAAGTTAAATCCCTGGTGCTTTTGTCTGGGGGCTTAGATTCTATTTTGGCGGTTAGAATTTTACAAGAGCAGGGCATTGAGGTGACTGGCATAAGTTTTGTCAGTTATTTTTTTTCTGCTGAACCAGGCAAAAAAGCAGCCCGGCAATTAAAAATTAAGCATAGGGCTTTTGATTTTTCAGATGAACATTTAAATATGGTTAAGAATCCTGTTTATGGTTATGGTAAAGCAATCAATCCCTGTATTGATTGTCATCTTTTAATGCTGAAGAAAGCCGAGCAAATAATGAAGAAAGAAAATTTTGATTTTGTAGCTACGGGCGAGGTTTTAGGCGAGCGACCTATGTCGCAAAATAAGCAGGCCTTAGAATTAATTGAAAGAGAATCAGGTCTTAAAGAATATTTATTGCGTCCTTTATCAGCTAAGTTGTTAGAACCGACTATTGTTGAACAAAAAGGATTAGTTAACCGGGAAAAACTTTTAGATATTTCTGGACGAAGCAGAAAGAAACAGATGGCTTTAGCCAAAAAATACGGGATTAAGGATTATCCTTCGCCAGCCGGGGGCTGTTGTTTAACTGATTTGCAATTTGCCGGACGTTTTAAGCAAATGTTGAAATATTGGCCTGATTGCCAGGGTAATGATGTTAAATTATTGAAATTAGGCCGTCATTTTTGGATAAAAGACAATTTAATTGTTGTTGGTCGGAACAAAGAAGAGAATGAACAGGTTCAAAAATTAAAACAAAAAGGGGATGTTATAATAGAGCCAGAGGGATATCCCGGGCCAACTATTTTAATCAGGAGTAAAGATAAAATTTTGGAAAAATCGTTAATTGAGGCCAAGAATTTAATGATTAAGTATTCGCCGAAATTAAAGAATCGAGGTTGAACCTCTTAATCAAGGACGTTCCTTAAAATGACGTCCTTGTTGCCAAGGACGTCATTTTAAGGAACGTCCTTGGCCTAAATTATGCCGTTTTTTTCTTATCCGGAAATTCATATGGGTCCAGTTACGCTCTATAGTTGGGGTTTGTTTTTAGGTTTGGCTTTTTTAATTGGTTATTGGTTTGCTTTAAAAGAAATTAAAAAACAGGGAATAGACCATGAAAAATATCTTTGGTTAGTAATTTATATTTTTATTGGCGGTTTATTAGGCGCTCGTTTAGGTTATGTTTTACAATTCCCTCAAAAATATTTTTCTGATTTATTGGAAATATTAAACTTTGGGACTGGCGGTTTAGCTTTTTATGGCGGCCTTTTTGGGGGATTAATGGCTGGCTGGTTATATTTTTGGAAGTTCGGCTTCCAAAAATATGGAGACCGAGCTTCCAAACCAGATTTTTGGCAGATAGCTGATATTCTGGCGCCAGCTATTGCTTTAGGGATTTTTATCGGTCGGATTGGTTGTTTTTTAATTCATGATCATCAAGGGATAATTACTAATTTACCTTGGGCATTGGAATGGCCCGATGGAATCTTACGCCATCCAGTAGCTGCTTATTTGTCTTTAAATGGCTTGTTAATGTTTTTGGTTCTATGTTCTTTGCGAAATAGATTTAAAAAACCAGGCCAGCTTTTTATTATATTTCTAATTTGGTATGGTCTTTCCCGTTTTGTTTTAGATTTTGCCCGTTTAGGCGATCCTCAATACTTTGGATTATTTATTAACCAATGGGTTAGCTTGGTTGTTTTATTAGGAAGTATTTTTCTGTTCTTCCGGAGGCGGGCAAGTAAAAAGATTTAGAATTTGAACAGAACACTTTGAACAGAACACTATGAAAAAGAATATTTTATTACCTTTTATTATTTGTTTTTTAGTTATCATTATTTTTATTTGGCCCGGGTGGCTGTCTGATGAGCATTTTTCTTCTATTAAAAAAAGGGCAACTGTTTCGGCTCGGTTGGGAGGTGAGTGGCTGATTAATTATGAACAAGATTTTTTAGACCCGGGTATTCTCTGGGTTGTAAAAATGATTAATGATAAATACTGCCAATTGCCTTTTCTTGATGATTTTTGGAAAGACCGTTTTAAGGAATTTGAAAATCATCCTGTTGAATCAGCTTATCAAAAGCTTTTTAATAAAGAGGCGGTTTATCAAATAGATTATGAACTTTTAAAAACAAGACAGTTTTATTTTGATGACATTATCATTCCAGCGCTTTATTGCGAGGCGCATACAATTCCAGATAATACTCTGATAAATATTTTTGCTTTTGAGAATGCTTCTGATTATAATCTTACTCATAGATATTTAGCAATGTTATTTCTAAAGAACAGAAATTGCCTTAATAAAGAAGAATATGACATTAACAGCAGTATTTTAGAAGCGAGTGAGAAAATTATCAAAGAGGCAAAAGAGGCCGCTTTTAACGATTTATATTCAGAAAGGGTCGCTTTTTTGTTTTTTGGCGGATTCGAGAATATGATTCAGGATAATTGGATAGAAATTATTATAGAAAATCAGGAGGAGTCCGGCGGTTGGAGCACATTAAAATATTCTGAATATTTTGGCCAGGAAGAAAATCCTCATACCACAGCCCTTTCTGTTTGGGCTCTTGTGGAATATACGGGGAAGTGTCCTTTTTAATTTAACCTCGGATAGTGTCCT
>CAZYSH010000014.1:0-6070 GCA_964650035.1 uncultured Candidatus Saccharibacteria bacterium
AGCGCTCTTTAAAAACTGATTTTCACTTGCCGCCTAAATTGACTGTAATTAAACAAATATTTATTTTTATGGTCAGCTTAGGTAGCAAGTGAAATTTAAAATCTTTAATGAATTTATAAATAGCAAAGGAGGAAATATGCAAAGACTGATTAGTATGATATTGGCGATAGCAGTAACAATGGCCATAATAACAGGATGCACGTCTAAGCCCCTTAAATCCCTAAAGCGCGGACCTAATATTGCAATAACCGAAGTAATACTTCAAGATAACATCCAAAATCAAGAAATATGTAAAGATGGAATCTTTGAGTATGAATTCAAAGGCCCATCAAATGGATTTTGCAGAATCAAGCCTCGTCCTGATAAATCCGGAATAGGAGTAACCCTTTATTTTGACAGGGCTACTCTGGAAATATTAAACTACTTTAACGCATGCTCGGAATGGGCTGGATGCAATGTAAGAGCCACAATCCAAAAAAACAACTTAATCTTATTCAGAGTCAAACCCTGAATAAAATGCCCTACTAAGCGCTAATCAGATATAAATTATGTCTGGTTGGCGTTTTTTTATTTTCAAATTACTTTTATCTAACCACAAACTTTGTCTTTGTCGGCAATTTATGGCCGGCTCTTCTCATTGCTTCTTTAGCCATTTCCTGGGAAACACCATCCATCTCAAAAATAATTCGACCTGGCTTAATAACAGCCACATAACGGTCAACACTCCCTTTGCCTCCGCCCATAGGCACTTCAATGCCCTTTTTGGTAACGGGTTTATCAGGAAATACTCTAATCCAAATTTTACCGCCTCGCTGAACATATCTTGTCATAGCCCGACGAGCAGCTTCAATTTGTCGGGCGGTTAACCAAGCGCCGCTCATTGCCTTTAAACCGAATGAACCAAAAGCTATCTCTGTTCCCCGAGTTTCCTTGCCTCTGTCTCTTCTTCGTCCCTTTTGCCATTTTCTATGTTTTACTTTCTTTGGTGTCAACATGGTTCAAGCCCTTAAAATATCTCTCCTTTGTAAATCCAAACCTTAATGCCAATTGTTCCGTAAGTAGTGTAAGCGGTTGCCCGAGCATAGTCAATATCAGCCCGCAAAGTCTGAAGAGATATCTTTCCCTTTTTCAACCACTCCTTTCGAGCAATCTCCGCTCCATTGAGACGACCTTTAACTTGCACTTTTATTCCTTGAATTCCTTTATCCTGCATAACTTTATCTAAGGTTTGTTTCATTACCCGACGATAAGGGAAACGTCTTTCTATCTGACCAGCCATATCTTGAGCCACAATCGCCGCCCAACTGTTGGGATGCCTGATTTCTTCCACTTCTAAACGAATATCCGTCTTAGTTGATTTAGTTTGTCCTTTATTAATAATCTTTTTTAATTCCTGCTTTAATTCTTCAACGCCGCTGCCTCCGCGACCGATGACTAAACCAGGTCTGGCCGTTTTGATAATAATATTGACTAAATTAGCCGAACGCTCTATCCCAATTGACTCAACGGCCGCTTTATTTAACTTTTTCATTATAAAATCGCGCAATCTAACATCTTGCTTAAGTAATTCCCTATACTCTTTCTTATTAAACCAACGCGACCTCCATTTGTTGGTTGTGCCTATTCTAAAAATAAATGGATGAACTTTTCTGCCCATAATTATTTTACCTAAATTTACTTATATACTCTTTCTCCTAAAAAGTTTTTTAGCGTTGCCAAATGTCTGACGGCTAAAGAATTTTTTCTTGGATTGGGAAGCGGTCTGATACGGTTTAGGCGGAACAACTGATTTTGGTTTATCGACCAACTCTTTATCATCCTCTTTTTTTTCTACAGGACGAACAATTTCTTCTAATAAACCAGTGTCTTCCTCTTTAGTGGCCGGTTTTTCTTTGTCCTTAATTATTTTTTTAACTGGTTTTTCTTCAACTTCTTTCTTTTCCATAGTCACGCCTTTTTTAGGTTCTAAAACTAAAGTAATATGGCTAGTTCTTTTCATTATTGGTGTAGCTCGCCCCATAGCCCGAGGTATCCACCGTTTTAGGGTCGGACCGGGATCAACTAAAATTTTAGCAATTTCTAAATCATTTTTAGCAAGATTATATACATTTTGAGCGTTGGCCACAGCTGAATTCAATAATTTCAAAATTGGTTCAGCTGACCGCTTAGTTAAAAATTTTAACTGCTTTTCCGCTTCTTCCACGCTTAAACCCCTGACTAAATCAGTTACTAACCGGACTTTCCGAGGTGATATTCTTAAATGTTTTAGCTTAGCTTTAATCATGCTGATTTTATGAATTTGGGAGTATTTTTAGGAGTGCGACTCCTAAAGAATTTAGGAGTCGCACTCCTAAAAAAACTTCACTCCTAACTCCCAACTTTTTTACTTACCGGCCACTTTTTGTCGAGCAGCTGACTCCTGTTCTTTCTGCATTTTACCACCGTGCCTGATAAACTTTCGGGTCGGCGAAAACTCGCCTAATTTATGACCAACCATATCCTCGGTAATATAGACAGAAATATGCTCTTTGCCATTATGAACTCCGAAAGTAAAACCAACCATTTCTGGAATAATAGTGCAAGCCCGAGCCCAGGTTTTAATAACCGTTTTATCCCCTGACTTTAACTTAGCCAGTTTTTTTAATAACTTGGCATCAGTATATGGACCTTTTTTTAGTGATCGTGACATTTTTTTTTACTTTCTTTTTTTCCTGCTCCTCCTTTTTAAAATTAATTTATCACCTGGCTTCTTTTTTCTGGTTTTAACCCCGTAAGCCAACTTACCCCAAGGGGTTTTTGGACCTTTCCTTAAACCAATTGACTGACGATTTTCTCCTCCGCCGTGAGGATGGTCAACCGGATTCATAGCTGAACCGCGGACAGTTGGACGTCGACCAAGCCAACGGCTCCGGCCTGCTTTGCCGATTACCACAGTATTGTGCTCGGGATTGCTTAATTGACCAATACTGGCTAAACAGTTATCTCTAACCACTCTTATTTCATTGGAAGCTAATTTAAGATGCGTCTGACCGCCCTCGTGAGCCATTACTTGAGCCGAGCTGCCGGCTGAACGAATCAACTGGCCTCCTTTTCGGGCTAAAAGCTCAATATTATAAACAGAAGCGCCAATCAAAATATTCTTTAATTCCATACGGTTGCCCGGGTTTAAAGGAGCTTTCTCCTGACAAATAACTTTTTGGCCGGCTTTTAAGCCGTCGGGCGCCAAAATATATCTTTTTTCGCCATCTTGGTAATTTACTAAAGCGATAAAACAGGTTCGGTTAGGATCATATTCAATAGAAACTATCTTAGCCGGGATGCCCATTTTGTCAAATCTTTTAAAATCAATCAGCCGGTACCTTCTTTTATGCCCTCCTCCTTTATGACGAGTAGTAATCCGACCACGATAACCCCGGCCGGCTTTTTGAATCAATTTCTTGACTAACTTCTTTTCCGGCTTTTTCTTGGTTAAAGAGGAATAATCAACAACGCTCATTCCTCTTCTGCCTGGTGTAGTTGGTTTATATTTTTTAGTAGGCATAACTATTTTATGAGGGAGTTGGGAGTGGCACTCCTAAGCCTCTTAAATTACCGCGCTAATAACTCTATTTTCTCGCCCTGTTTTAAGGTAACTATCGCTTTTTTAAATCCTTTTTTCAAACCGCCCCGCCAGCCCTGATATCGACCTAAACGCCTTCTTTTAGGAGCCGAATGAATCATATGCACCTTTTCCACTTTAACTCCGTAAAGCGCTTCAATTGCTTTTTTTACCTCAACTTTATTTGCCTTAGGATAAACTTTAAAAACATACTTATTCTGGTCTACTAACCAAGTTGCTTTTTCTGTAATGTGGGGTTCCCTGATAATTTGATAAACCCCAGCTGGCGTTTTTCTGACGTTTTTTTTAACTGCCTTTGGTTTTTCTTCTTTTTTATCTAAAACCGGACCTTGTTTAATAGGTTTTTTTTCTTTCTTTTCTTTTTTCTTAAATCTGTCTAATAAAGCCATATATTTAATTCAATGAAATTTGGAAGCCCGGCTTTCAAATTTCATTGGAAATTACTTCAGGTACGTCTCTTTAATTATCCTTATTCCATCCTGTAAAACTATTAGATACTTATAATTCAAAATATCCAATACATTCAAACTATCTGCCCGAATGGTCTTAATTTTAGGAATATTGCGGACAGCTCGGCTAATTTTTAAATCCGTTTTTGGCAAAACAATCAAAACGCTTTTATTTAAATCCTTTTTAAGTTTATCTTTCAGATTATTTAAGAGTCCAACCATTAATTTAGTTCTACCTTCGGTTAAATCAATTTTATCCATTAAAACCATTTCTTGAGCTTTATTTTTAGAAGACAAAACCATTAAAAGAGCTTTTTGTTTCATCTTTTTATTAATATTCTTTTTAAAATTCCTGTCTTTGGTTGGTCCGAAAGTTACTCCGCCACCGCGCCAAATCGGCGAACGGATTGAGCCGTGACGGGCCCGACCAGTGCCTTTCTGGCGCCAGGGCTTGCGGCCGCCGCCCCGCTTTTCGCTCCTGTCTTTAGTGTGGGCGATTACTTTCCGGGCATTAGCCATTTGAGCAACCACCGCCTGATGCACCAAATCAGGATTAAATTCCACACCAAAAACCTCGGCTGGCAAATCCGCCTTGCCAATTTCTTCACCTTTTTGATTGTATAACTTGACATTCATAATATAATATGGTAAACTATTCCAAATACATTGTAGTCCCTTGAAAAGTGGCACTAATCTACATATAACATAAACAAATAAAATTCAATGGTAAGGAGGATAAAATGAAAACGGTAGAATTGAAAAAAAGGGTAAAATTCTGCACAAAGTGCGTAAGTGGACTAAGCGGGGTACTAGGCAGAGATAAGTCAATTTGCACGGTATGTGACGAAAAACTGATTGAATTAGACATAGTGGATGCCGTGCAAAGAGTTCTCCAATGGGCAAACGCAAAACGAATTGAATGCAGAAGCCAGAACCATGCTCTTGCCGAAACTGAAGTTAGGTCTGCCGGCAGATGCCCTTATTGCATCCATTATGCCGCTACGGCCTATGAAAAAATAATGGATTTTACCACTTAACCAAGAACTATTTGGGAGCTAAGTTTCTAAGAAGAGCTTAGCTCCTTTTCCTTTTTTCTCGGCTTTTCTTCTTTCTTCTCCTCTGCTGGTTTTAGTTCTTTGACGGGTTCGTTTTCCACTACCTCTATTTCTTTAGTGGCAACTACTTCTAAAAGAGTTCCTTTGCTTCCGGGAATAGCTCCTTTAATAGCTAACAAATTATTTTTTTTATCAACTTGAGCTACTTCCAAACCCTTGACAGTCATCTGATTGCCGCCCATCCGACCAGCCATTTTCTTCCCTTTAAAAACCCTTTGAGGAAAAGCTGAACCAATGGAACCGGGCGCTCTTTCATTATGTTTAGTCCCGTGCGTGGCATCCGCTCCGGCAAAGCCATGTCTTTTAACCACTCCTTGAAACCCTTTGCCTTTAGAAATTCCGCTAACCTTAACTATTTCTCCTGGGTTGAAAATACTAACATCAATTCGGTCGTTTTTCTTAAATACCCCGTCTTTTGAAAGCCCGGCTTCGGCTTCCAATCTAAATTCTTTTAAATAACGGTAATTTCTTTTAATACCCGCTTTTTTAAAATGAGCTTGCTGGGCTTTGTTGGTATGTTTGTCTTTTTTTGCTTCAAAACCAATCTGAACCGCTGAATAACCGTCTTTTTCTTCAGTTTTCACTTGAATCACCCGACATGGCCCAGCCTCAACCAAGGTTATTGGAATAACCTTACTCTCCTCATTAAAAATCTGACTCATGCCCAATTTTTTACCTAGAATGAATTTCATATAACTAAAATTAACTTTAAAGCTAATCTGTCTTTTTTCTAAAACATCTGGAGATTTGGTAATGAATATAAGATATTGAATTCAGGGATATGCTTTTGAGCGGCGTCGAATTGCGAGCGGGCATGGTTTTTTGCGAAGAGAAGTTTGAGGAGTCCGACTCCGAAAAAATTTATGTGTGGGGCTCCGCAAACATAT
>CAZYSH010000014.1:6080-21896 GCA_964650035.1 uncultured Candidatus Saccharibacteria bacterium
GTTTTTTTTGCTATGTTTTTTTTGTGGCGCCCTAACCAAAATTTATTTCGGAGTCGGACTCCTCAAACTTCTAAAAAACTGGGGAAATTTGCGTTAGCGAAAAAGTATATCTCTGAATTCAATAACACATCTACGACAATTAAAAACCGGGGCAGCCCCGGTCACAAATAACCAAATCCTTTTTACCAATCCTAAACATATTCTAATGTTGATAATGACTCTATCATAAATTATATATTCTATAAAACCCTGAGGGTTTTATCTATATCATTTTTATTTCAATATCAACACCCGCTGGCAAAGTTAACTCCATCAAGGCATCAATAACCTTGGGACCAGGATTAATGATATCAACCAGTCGTTTATGTACTCTCATCTCGTACTGTTCCCGCGACTTCTTATGAACAAAAGTCGCTCGATTAATGGTATATTTATGAATTTCAGTCGGTAAAGGAATCGGCCCGCGCATATTAACTCCATAACGCTCAACCGTTTCCACGATTTGCTTGACTGACTGATCGATTAATTTGTGATCGTAAGCCTGAATTCTAATACGAATTCTTTGTTTAATCTCTTCGTCTTTTTTAGGTGCCATTGTTATTATTTAAGAGGTTGAACCTAAAATCTGAGGTTCTAAATCTGAGGTTGAACCTTGAAACTACGAACCTCTACGAGGTTCGTAGTTTCAAGGTTCAACCTCTAGACAATCTCAACCTATGTTCAACGAACCCTGCCTATAATCAGGCAGGGCTTCATCTAAAAACAACTACTTTATAATCTTAGTAACCACTCCGGCGCCAACTGTCTTGCCGCCTTCGCGAATAGCAAATCTCTGCTTGCTTTCCAAAGCGACCGGAGCCATTAATTTAACCTTCAAATTAACTGTATCGCCCGGCATTACCATTTCTGTTCCTTCAGGCAAAGTAACTTCTCCGGTTACATCAGTAGTTCTGATATAGAATTGGGGTTTATAACCGGCAAAGAATGGAGTATGACGACCGCCTTCCTCTTTGCTTAAAATATAAATCTCGCCTTCAAATCCAGTATGAGGCGTAATACTACCCGGTTTAGATAATACTTGCCCTCTTTCAATATCTTCCCGCTTAACACCGCGCAAAAGAATACCAGCGTTGTCACCGGCCTGACCCACGTCAAGCGACTTATTAAACATTTCAATGCCGGTAACCACTGTTTTTTGAGTATCTTTAATGCCAATTATTTCAACTTCTTCATTAACTTTAACCTTGCCGCGCTCAATTCTGCCGGTAGCTACCGTACCTCGTCCTTCAATAGAAAAAACATCTTCAATAGGCATCAAAAATGTTTCGTCAACCGCTCGCTTTGGTTCTGGAATACTCTCGTCAGCTGATTTCATTAATTCCAAAATCGGACCGCATTTATCGCAGTCCTGCTTGCCGCAACCACATTCCAAGGACTGAAGAGCCGAACCACGAATAATAGGAGTTTTTTCGCCGTCAAATTCATACTTGGTTAATAATTCTCTTACTTCCTGTTCAACTAAGTCAAGCATTTCAGGATCATCAACTTGGTCCACTTTATTTAAAAATACAACTAAAGCAGGCAGACCAACCTGACGAGCTAAAAGAATATGCTCGCGGGTCTGGGGCATAGGACCATCAGCCGCGGAAACAACTAAAATAGCTCCGTCCATCTGGGCCGCTCCGGTAATCATATTTTTAATGTAATCAGCGTGACCGGGACAATCAATATGAGCATAGTGACGCTTTTCGGTCTCATACTCAACATGGGCCACAGCAATAGTTAAACCACGCGCTTTTTCTTCAGGCGCATTGTCAATCTGATCAACACCTTTATCTTGAGAGGCAAACCCAGCCGCCTTTAAACATTTGAGAACAGCAGCGGTTAAAGTGGTTTTACCATGGTCAACATGACCAATTGTTCCTATATTAAGGTGTGGTTTACTTCGTTCAAATTTTTCGGCCATAAAACATTAAACAATAGGCTATGAACAATGAACAACAAAAAGCACTAATTTGGTCATTACCCAAAATCCTTTGTTTTTATTAAATTTAATTGTTTTTTACTTATATCTTTAAGCTATCAAAAAAAGCATTTATTGTCAACACTCACCTAGCAAATACCATTGCCATTTAGAACGGCAAATCCTCTACTTCAACTTTTTCTTTTTCTGAGTCTCTTATTTCCTCTTCTGCTTCTTCTGCTTTTAATTCGGTGATATCGCGATTTACTTCCTCTATTTCTTTCTCTAAAAGGCCCTGATTCTCTAACTTTCTTTGGTATTCATCCAAACGCATAACCAAATAACTCGGCTGGTCAGCCTCTACAATAATACATTTACCTCCTTCTTTTTGTAATATTTTTTTGATTTTTTCCCACATGATAATTTTAAGAGGGGTTGGGAGCCCGACTCCTCCGGACTTCTAGCTCCTCTCACTTGGATTTTTGATCTGAACCTATTATTTCTTCAGCCACATTTTTAGGCACCTCGGCGTAATGACTGAACTCCATAGTTGAAGTGCCGCGCCCTTGAGTCATAGAACGCAATTGAGTGGCATAGCCAAACATACTAGCCAAAGGCACTTGAGCGTCAATTGCCTTCATTAAATTAACTCCTTCGCCCCGGTCTTCCATTTTTTCTATTTTACCCCGTTTAGAATTAATATCGCCAACCACATCGCCCATAAACTTTTCCGGAACAACCACTTGTAAATTCATAACTGGCTCCAATAAAATGGGGCTGGCTCGCTTAACCGCTTCTTGCAAGGCAATGGAACCGGCAATCTTAAAAGCGGCCTCTGAAGAGTCAACATCATGAAAAGAGCCGTCATAAAGAGTCGCTTTTAAATCAACTAAGGGATAGCCAGCCAAGACACCCTTATCCATTGCTTCTTTAATCCCTTTTCCCACAGCCGGAATATATTCTTGGGGGATAATACCGCCTTTAATTTTATCAACAAACTCAAAGCCCTGACCTTGTTCCTGGGGCTCAATCTTAAGCCAGACATGACCATATTGGCCCCGACCGCCGGTCTGGCGAATATATTTCCCCTCGGCTTCAGCTTTATCTTTAATGGTTTCCTTGTAAGCGACTTGGGGCTTGCCAATATTGGCTTCCACTTTGAATTCCCTTAGCATTCTATCAACAATTACCTCCAAATGCAATTCACCCATACCGGAAATAATTGTTTGGCCGGTTTCCGGATCACCTTTAATCTGGAAAGTTGGGTCCTCTTCGGCTAACTTTCGCAAAGCCAAACCCATTTTCTCCTGGTCTTCTTTAGTTTTAGGTTCAATGGCAATAGAAATAACCGGCTCTGGAAATTCAATTTTTTCTAAAATAATGGGATGAGCCACATCAGATAAGGTATCACCGGTAGTTGTTCCCTTTAAGCCGACAATAGCCGCGATATCGCCCGCGTAAATTTCTTTAATCTCCTCTCTTTTATTAGCGTGCACCCGGACAATCCGGCCAATTCTCTCTTTGTTGCCAGTAGCCGCATTTAAGATATAAGAACCGCTTTCCAAAGTTCCGGAATAGGTTCTAAAATAACAAAGCTGGCCAACATAAGGGTCAGTGGCAATCTTAAAAGCCAAAGCGGAAAAAGGAGCGTCATCCTTTGTTTCTCTGATAATTTCTTTCTCTGTTCTGGGCTCAATTCCGGCAACCGGCGGCAAATCAATTGGCGAAGGAAGATAGTTGATAACAGCATCAAGCAATGTTTCAACAATCACCCCGCGGCCATCCCCGGCAAAAACCGGAAAAAAATCGCCATTTAAAGTATTCTTTCTGATTACCTCAACAAATTCTTCTTGGCTGATTTCTTTACCTTCTAAATATTTTTCCGTTAAAGCATCATCAATTTCAACCGCTTTTTCCAATAATTCCTGACGATATTGCCGCGCTTTTTCCTTCAAATCATCCGGAATCTCTTCTTCAATCAATTCTTTGTCGTGAAAATCCTTATAAGTATAGGCCTTGAGCTTAATTAAATCAACTATTCCCCGGGTTTCTTTTTCAAAACCAATTGGCAGCTGAACCGGATAAGCGTTAACGCTTAATCGCTCCCTGATTGAATCTAAGCTTTTATAAAAATCTCCGCCCGTCTGATTAATCTTATTAATAAAGAAGAGTCGAGGAACATTAAACTCATCTGCCTGACGCCAAACTGTTTCTGATTGCGGCTCAACACCCATTTTGCCATCAAGCACAATAATGGCTCCATCTAAAACCCGCAAACTGCGCTGGACTTCAGCTGTAAAATCAATATGGCCGGGCGTATCAATGATATTTATCCGGTACTCACCATCTGCGGGATAGCATTTACGCGCCCAAAAACAAGTAGTTGCCGCTGAAGTAATGGTAATACCGCGTTCCCTTTCCTGCTCCATCCAGTCCATTTGAGTATCGCCTTCATGAACCGCCCCAATCTTATGGGTACGGCCGGTTAAATACAAAATACCCTCGGTGACCGTGGTTTTTCCGGCATCAATATGAGCAATAATGCCGATATTTCTTGTTTTTTCTAATGGATATTCTCTTCCCATAACTAAAAAATATTCTCGTTAGGAGTTAGGAGTAGTTTGGGAGTCCGACTCCTAAATTCTTTAGGAGTCGGACTCCCAAACTACTCTCAATTCCTTCCTAATAATAAAATAATAAAACCCCTTACCAGCCAAAATGAGCAAAAGCCTTATTCGCCGCCGCAACCTTATGAGTATCTTGTTTCTTTCTAACAGCTACCCCTTCGTTCTTAGAAGCATTAATCAGTTCTTCAGCCAGACATTTATCCATTGACTTGCCTTTTTGCGAACGGGCCGCCCGGATAATCCAACGAATAGCCAGAGTAATTCTGCGCTCGCCTCTTACTTCTCGAGGCACCTGATAACGAGCTCCGCCAATTCTTCTTGAACGCACTTCCACTAAAGGCGACACGTTTTTAATAGCCAAATCAAAAACCTCTAAGGGCTCTTTGCCTTTAATTGCCTTTTCAATAATATCAAAAGCTCTGTAAAAAATTCTCTGGGCAACTGACTTCTTGCCGTCTTTCATCAAATAATTAATAAAGTGAGCAACTAAAGTATTATTATACTTAGGATCTGGTTTAATATCTCTTTTTATATTTCTTTTCCTGCGCATATTTTAGTTAATTAGATTGTTGGGAGTGCGACTCCTAAAGAATTCAGGAGTCGGACTCCTAACACTCCTAACCACCTTGCTTAACTTCTTCCGCCGGCGCTTTTTCAACTGGAGCTGCTTCGGCCGCCCCTTGTTCACTTTCTTTGTCAGCTGGCGCGCCGCCGACTTTCCCTTTCTTGGCCCCGTATAAACTTCTTGATTGTTTGCGACCTTCAACCCCTTGAGCATCTAAAACGCCTCGAACTATATGATAACGAACGCCGGGCAAATCTTTAACTCGACCACCCCGGATTAAAACCACAGAGTGCTCTTGTAAATTATGACCTTCGCCCGGGATATAGGCGGTCACTTCCATACCGTTGGTCAAACGAACTCGGGCTACTTTACGCAAAGCAGAATTCGGTTTCTTGGGAGTAGTTGTATAGACCCGAGTGCAAACACCCCTTTTGAAAGGAGAATATCCCTGACCTGGCTTGTTTTTCTTTAAATTAAAACTTCGCCGCAGAGCGGGTGTTTTTGGTTTCTTTTTTGCAATCTTTCTTGATTTCTTAACTAATTGTTGAATTGTAGGCATATATATAAATAAATATAGTCAACAAAAAAAAATACCTCACCCAGACAAAATAGCAAATAATAACTCTGATGTCAATCTCGCAACCGCATTATTTGTCTTTTATCTGTCGGACAACTCTCTGGGGGAAAGGTATTTCAATACCCTCTTCATCAAAAGCGTATTTGATTCTTTTTCTCAATTCGCCTAAAACGCCCCATTGTTCCAAGGGCTTAACTTCGCCAGAAATTTTAATATCAATAGATGAAGCGGCGAAATTATCCACTCGGATAAACTCTGGCGCTTTCAGAATTTTATCCTTCCATTCTAATTCATTGGCCATATCTTGGCCAACCTTATTAATAATCTTCTTCACCTTTTCTATGTCAGTATTGTAAGCTACGCCCACTACTAAATTAACCCGAGCAAACCCCTTGGTCTTATTAGTAGCAATCTTAATTTCGCCATTAGGAATGTGATGAACAGCTCCATCAGCGTCGCGAATAATCGTCACCCTTAAGTTAATATCTTCAACCAGACCACAAACAGCGCCAACGCAAATAACATCGCCCACCCGATATTGATTTTCCAAAATAATGAAAAGACCGGTAAAAAAATCGCGGATAATATATTGAGCGCCAAAACCAACAGCCAAACCGACCACGCCCGCTCCAGCCAAAAGCGGACCGATATTAACTCCTAGTTCGGAAATAATCATTAGAATTACCGCCGCCCAGATAATAACTCTGATAGCGCCTTCAAAAACTGAAATTAAAGTATCTTCCCTTTTCTTTTCCGCTTCAGGTGAAAGAAAACCTTTGGCCATTACCGCTTTCCTAATAATCTTATCAATCAAAACATTACTAAAACGACGGATTATATAAGCGCCGAGCAAAATAACTAAAATCCGCATCCCATGCGACCAAAACCAAGGTCCGAGTTTATTGATAAATTTATAAATAATTTCCTGCATTATTTTAATCTTCCGGGGCGACTAGAGGGAATTGAACCCTCGATGCCTCTTCCACAGAGAGGAGTTTTACCACTAAACTATAGTCGCCATCTAGTCCGCCAAAGGCGAATATTGATTTTATACTCAAAACAAGTTTTGAATAAAAATCGTGCGCGCCTGGAGGGATTTGAACCCCCGACCTCGATCTTAGAAGGATCTTGCTCTGTCCACTGAGCTACAGGCGCATAATCATAATTATACTTAATTTTCACTAAAAGTCAAAGGGCCGTGGGAAGCTGTCTAGAGGTTGAACCTCAAAACTACGAACCTCACAGAGGTTCGTAGTTTTGAGGTTCAACCTCGGATTATAACTAATCAGTAAAAGGGTTAAAATAACTCCCCTTTTTTACCCGATTTAAATTCTCCCCCCTTTTGTTTATATCATCTATTACCTTATTAAGCGCCTCGCCGTCAATCTCCACCCGTTCATCGGCCACTTCCGGTTGAATGTTCATTGTCAGATAAACGTATTGATAATAAACAAAAGCGTTCAAACAAAGCAACAAAAAGAAAATCACTCCTAAAATCCAAAAGTAATACTTTCTTAAAAAACAAGATATTTTTTCTATTGATATGCGGTCTGCTCTCATAAACACTATTAGTCATTCTGAAGTCGCCTAAGGCGACCGAAGAATCCCGTGATAATGGATAGTTTTCTACGAGATCCTTCACTTCGTTCAGGATGACAGCTATTTGGTGTAAATTTTAATTCCTAAAATTGTTTCCAAATCACCTTCAGCTAAACCCAAACTAATCCTTTCTCTGCTTTCTTTGGATAATCTATTAATTGAAAAACTGTCTATTTCTAATAAACGATAAGGTGGATAAGGACTATCTTCTAAATTAGCTAAAAATAAAAGTAAACTCCTGAAATCGCCCCAAAGAGAGACTTGCAAGCTCAAAAACCCTTCCCCACCTTGTTCTTCTGAAGGAATAAATGATTTAGCTGTCTTAATCTCAAAAATATTCCCAGTTCCTTGAGCAATATCCTCCAGAGTGGAAATAAAGCTGACTGTTTCTTGCTGGCTAAGAAAAGCCCCTCCAATATTTAATAATTGATATTGCTTTTCCAGATGGCTTTCCCCCAGATTCCTAAATAAAAGCTCTTGCTTGTCCAACTTCATTAAAGTTTCTTTATTGGCCAAATATTCTTGAGAAATTTGTCTAATCTTTCCTATTAAAGGCAAAGCCGCCAGCCAAACAAAAAGAATCAAGATAGCCAAACCAATACCCAGAGAACCAATAAGTTTTTTTTGTGATTGATTCATTTTTTTTTGCCAAGGTTATAACCCGAGGTTCAACCTCTACTTCACATAAGGTCCAACCTTAATAATAAAACTAAAATTAATATCGGTTTGTTTAATTAAATTACTTAAAGGCGCCTCAACTTCTCCAAAATAAGGTGTTTCTTTTAATAACTTTTCAAATCTTAACAACTTATCCCTGTTCTCGGCCCAACCAGTAAGACTCACTTTATTATTTGACGCTTGATAAGAAAAATTAATCAAATAAAGTCCGCGTGGAGTAATTTTGCTCAATCTTTCTAAAATTGGCGTCCAAATAATCAGTTTATCCTGCTTGACGGATATCTTTCCAACCTCCTGGTTGATTTGTTCAATCCTCTGTTCAACCTCTGCTTGATATTGCGCCTTTTCATCATTTTGCCTGACCTCTATTAAATTATTTTGAGCTCTGATAATAATTAAAAGACAAAAATAAGAGCTGATTAGAAGTAATATAAAAATAACCAAGACAATTGAAAAACGAAAAGCAAAAGAAACAAGCAGACGATTAAATTCCACTAATCTTAATTCCTCTTTTTGTTGAGGCGGCAAAAGATTAAGTTTAATCATAACTATTTTACCTAAATTGAGTTAGGAGTGGCACTCCTAATTACTTTTAAATCAAATCCCTAAAAGCCAATCCTAAAGCGGTCGTATAAACAAAGGACTCTCTTTTAGAAATAGCAAAGTCATTTTCTTTTTTATTAAAAGAAAGATTAACTAACGGGTTGCCTAATTTAACCGGCAAATTTAACTTTTCGCTCAAAATATCCGGTAAATTCAATAAAAGAGAATCACCCCCGCAAAGTATTATCTGGCCAATTGTTCCATTTGGACCATGGACATGAGTGGCGTGTTCATGATAAAAAATAACATAATCTTTAATCTGTTTGACTAAATCATTAACAATTGGCTCTAAAGCCCGATAAACCTTGCCTTTTTCTTTCTTTTTATCCAAACCGATTTTAATCTTTAATTGATTGGCTTGTTCATTGTTTACTTTTAACTCTTTGATAATTGCTTGATTGAATAATTCCCCGGAAATATTGATATGCGAAGTAAATCTAATGGCTAAAGCGGAAAAAATGACAAAGTTGGTTCCGGTTGCTCCTAAATCAACAATAATAGTCGGAGTTAAATCATCTTTAGTCATTAAACTCCTGACTACAGCCACTGACTCCGGCTCTAAAGCAACTGGCTGAAGCCCGCTTTTCTTTAAAGCGCTTAAATACTTATCCACTAATTCCTTTGGCGTAGCGGCAATCAAGATATCAAAGTGGTCAATGTCTTCAAAGACCGGCTCAATCGCCTGCCAACCCAAATAAACCTCGTCAATACTTAAAGGAATATGGGCTTCCGTTTCCCAATTAACCGCTTTGTCTAATTCTTTTTCTTTCATTTTGGGCAATTGAATAACCCGAATAAAAACTTTCTCTTCCGGCAGATTACAAACCACCCGCTTGTTATCAAGCGGTTCTCCTTTTACTTTATTCAAAGATTTCTTTAAGATGTCCACCAACTCTTTTTCTTTTTTTACTTCACCTGCTTCAACCAAGCCGCGAGGTATATTTTCTTTAACAAAGCTGGTTATGGCTAATTTGCTCTTTTTCTTTTTGAGTTGAACAATCTTTAAAGAACAATCGCTTAAATCTAAACCAAAAGCTGGTTTTTGCGAAAAATTAAACATATTTTGTATCATTTTATCATTTTTCCTTTATTGAGCCAAGCGCTTAACAAAATTCCCAAACTATCTATTAAAACATCTCTGGGCAGACCCTGACGGCCAACAATAAATGTCTGATGATATTCATCAGATAAAGCATAAAAAACAGCTAAACTAATGGCTAAGATTATAATCTGCTTGTTAGTCAATCGATATTCTTTTAAAGCCCGAATTAAAAGCCAAGTTAAAACAGCGTATTCAGTAATATGAGCCAGCTTGCGCAAAACAAAATCCCATTGGTTAGGCAAATCTGATCTAAGTTCGGGCTGATGGGAAAGAAAGAAAATAAAACCAGCCCATAAAAAAACAAATATCCAATTTTTAATTTTTGCCTGCATAAAAATTAAGACCGCATCTGCTATTTTAACACAAACGCGGTCTTTTGATAATGATATTATTGTCTTTCCACTCTTAATCTAATTATCTTGTCCCTTAAACTGCCAGCGGCAGCAACAACATCACTGGCTCCCCTGCGAATACGATTAAGTTGGTCTATCTCCAAGCTATCTTTGATAGACCTTTCCATCTTTCTTAATTCGTCTGCCAAGGACTTCAGTTTTTGTTCCATATTCCCTCCTTTCTTGAAATTTTAGTTAAGACCTAATTGAGCTAGGAGTGCTTGGGAGTTACACTTCCAATTCCTCCCGACTCCCAACTCCTCTATATAATAAAGACCTCAATGCATTTTAGCATATTGAGGCCTTTAAGAAAAACCTTATTCCTCCTAATCTCGACCAGATAAATGATTATTCAAACGATCGCTTACTGCTGTCATCTGACTCTGTATTTCTGGGATTACTTTAGCCATCTCTCGAGCTAATGCATTAGCTTGTTCTTTTGAATTTGTTGGGTTATCTTCAGTTTTCCCTTTTAGAACACCATCTATCTCAAACTTTAATTCCATGAACTTCTGTCTCAAGCTACCCAATTCCTGCACTGGTTTATCTAAACCAAACTGGCACCCCTCAATCAATTTTCTCAGTTCCTCCAATTTATCGCTTGACTGACTCTTATCTTCTTCTTGCTTTTCCATACTCCCCCCTTTAATTAAAGTTTTTTAGTTGAGGCCGTACCTCAAAATTACTACCCTTTGCAAAGGGTAGTAATTTTGAGGTACGGCCTCAGTCGTCCGACTCCCAACTCCCAGCTCGTATCAATATCGCTATTTTTTAAAATATTTTAGGAACTTTGTTAACGAACCTGTATTTAAAATATCCTTTTTAACAGCCCAACCCCGACGAGCTTGAGCTACCCCCAATTCCATCATTGACATATAATTCAAAGGATGAACATCAGTGCCAATTACCATTTTTACGCCCGCTTCCCCCGCTTGACGGATATAAACATCTTTTAAATCTAATCGACTGGCATTGGCATTAATTTCCAAGACGGTTTTGGTTTTCTTGGCTGTTCTAAAAATTTGTTCAAAATCCAGCTGATATTCTTCCCTGCGCTGGAGCACTCGGCCGGTCGGGTGAGCAATAGCGTCAATGTTTGGATTCTCCATAACCCTGACTAATCTTTGAGTCAGAGCCCGCTTACTCATTTTAAAATTAGAATGAACCGCTCCAATAACAAAATCTAATTTAGCTAAGACCTCATCCTTAATCGCCAAACTGCCATCTGCTTTAATATCAACTTCAGTTCCTTTAATAATTTTTATTCCGGAAAGCCGCTTATTAATCCTATCTATTTCCGCCATTTGTTTCAAGAGCTGTTTCTCGTCTAAAGCATGAGAAATTTTTAAAAAGCCGGCGTGGTCAGTAATCGCTATATATTGATAACCGAATCTTTTAGCCGCCTTAGCCACTTGTTCAATTGTCTCTCTTCCATCGCTCCAATCACTATGACAATGAATATCTCCTTTAATATCATTATAGTTTATCAGTTTAGGCAATCCATTTTTCAAAGCCGCTTCAATCTCGCCAGTATTAGTTCTTAATTCCGGCTCAATGTATGGCAGGCCAATTGCCTGATAAACTTCTTTTTCATTCTTGCCAGCAACTTGTCTCTTACCCTTAAAAACTCCGTATTCGTTTAATTTTAATCCTTTTTTCTTGGCCAGCCGCCGAACTAAAATATTATGATCCTTACTGCCGGTGAAATACTGGAGAGCAGCGCCAAAACTTTGTTTTTTAACTATTCTTAAATCACAATCAAGTCCGTTTTTTAACCGGACCGATGATTTAGTCGAACCCTGCGCCCAAACTTTAACCACTCCGGGCATCTTAACAAAGAAATCCATTACCATGGCTGGTTTTGAAGAAACAACCAAAATATCAACATCGCCAATAGTTTCTTTCATTCGCCTAATTGAACCGGCTGGGTTAATCTTTTTCACTTCTGGCAATTCTTCAAGCCTGCTGATTATTTGTCTAACTATTGGCAAGGCCCTTCCGAGTAAAAATCTACTCTGACCCGATTTAACAAACTCAATCGCCTGCAAAATATTCTGTTCGCTTTTCTGACCAAAACCTTCTAATTCTGCTATCTTGCCTTTTTTAGCTGCTCGCTCTAAATCTTTCAAATTTTTAATACCTAATTCCTTATAAAGAACTTTAATTTTTCTGGCGCCTAAGCCCTCTACGGCGATTAATTTTTCCAAATCAACCGGACACTGCTTTTTGAAACGCTGATATGCTTTAATTTTATTTGTCTTAATATATTCTTCAATTTTTTTGGCAATGCTTTCGCCAATTCCTTCAATTTTCTTTAACCCCTTTATCCCTTCTTTCTGATAAATTTCCTCTATATCCATATCTAAAGAATCCAAAACCCGGGCCGCCTTATTATACGCTCGGGATTGAAAAGAAACCTCATTCATTTCAATAAATTCAGCCATCTGATAAAAGATTTGAGCAAGTTCTAAGTTTTTCATTTATCTATTGGAATTCTCGGTATTTTTTTATCCTGGGGAGAAATTTTTCTGTAAATTAATAAAGGGAAAAGGGCGCTTAGAAGAACAAAAATACTCACTCCAATAAAAAGCGCATTAAAGCCAAAGCGATTGGCAATTATCCCGCCCAAAGCGCCGGCAATACCTGCCCCAAAACCAATAAAACAACTTCTAATACCCCAGTCAGAAGCCTCGCTTCCTTTATCAATATGCCTAGTAAATATGGCTGTATAAGCAGGCACGTTCATGCCCATGCTAATTGCATAAAACACCTGTAGAACATAGACATGCCAGGGTAAACGGGAAAAAATATATCCAAAGACCACCAAAGCTGCCAATATATTCCCTGTGACAATAAACCAAAGATCATCTTTCTCGCCGTGGTTCTTATCTAAGTATCTGCTCAAAGGAACAACAACTATTGATTTAACTATCCAGTAAATAGCAGCCGCGTAACCAACTACTTCAATATTACCCCCTTGAATTCGCTCAGTCAGGAAAATAGCAAAAATTGGCGCTAAAAAACCAAAGCCGCTAACCAAAGCCACATCTGAAAGAATCAAAATCTTAATTATTTTATTCATCTTTAACTTCATAATTTTATAATAAACTTTTTAGGGGTTGGGAGTTAGTTTTTTGGAAGCCCTTTTTGGAAGTTTTTGGAAGCGAAGCTTCCAAATGGAAGCTTCGCTTCCAAAAACTTCCAAAAAGGGCTTCCAAAAAACTAACTCTCCTTATGATAAACTCTTGCTCCAGGGATGACAAGTAGAAATTTGCTTTAAGCCCAGCTGAAGACCTTTAAGGATTCCGTGTTTTTCAACTGACTGATAAGTATATTGAGAACAAGTTGGATAATGCCGACATTGGCCTAATAATCTTAAAACAGGAAAATGACCATGATCCGGCGATATGGTCTTCTGATAAAGTTTAATTAAAAACAGAACAATTATTTTCATTACTTAATTATACTCTTTTTTTTACTAAAGAGAAAAGGGTGTTCCCTAATAACACTTTATCAAAATCAAACTTTATGCCAAGCTAAAAATATGGCTTTTATCTTTTCTCTATTCACTCTTGGCTTTACTTCTTTAATCAGTCAAGTAATACTCCTGCGCGAATTAATGCTTAGTTTCTACGGCAATGAGTTTTTTCTTGGTCTGATTTTGGCTGTTTGGTTAATTTGGGTTGGCCTGGGAAGTTTTTTCTTGGCTAAATTATTTAAAGATAACCTTAAAACACTGCTATCCTGCCATATTCTAATTCCCATCTTATTATCCCTCTCAATTATTTTAATCCGCCTAACCAAAACATGGACTCCGGCTTTAGGTCAAATTCCTGATCTTTTACCCAGCTTAATCCTAGGAATTTTAATTCCAGGACCGCTTTGTTTGATTCTTGGCCTCCAATTCACAGTCAGTACTAAATATTTATCAGTTAACAAAGGGTATTTAATTGAATCGCTTGGCTTTGTCTTATCTGGTCTGATTTTCAGCTTCGGCCTGATTAAATTTAATATCTGGTTAAGTATTTTTGTCTTGGCTTTTCTGAATTATCTGGCTGTTTTAATAATTACTGCTTCAAAAAAATATTCTTTATTCAAAACAATTAGCTTAATTCTGCTTTTTGCTTCTGTTTTTCTAATTTTTCCTCAATTCAACCAACCCTTAGAAGAAAAAACCCAATCATGGCGCCTGCCTCATCAAGAAATTATTGAGATTATTAACTCTCCTCATGGAGAAATATTAATCAGCCAGTCAGATAAAATATTTCATTTTTACCAAAATGGACTTTGGCTTGGTTCTAGCCAAAAAACTTCTTTTCAAGAATCCTTAGCTCATTTTTCCCTACTGGCTCATCAAAATCCTAAACAAATCCTTTTAATCGGCTTTGGTTTTAATGGATTAATTGAAGAAATACTAAAACATAATCCAGATAAGATAACCTATTTAGAACTTGACCCTTGGTTAATTGAATCCATCTGGCCTTATTTGTCTTTAAAAGATAAAAGGATTGATATAGTTTACCAGGATGGCCGTAGTTTTTTAAGAAAAACAGATCAAAAATTTGATCTAATAATAATTAATCTACCTGACCCCTCTACTGCTCTAATTAATCGCTTTTATACCCAGGAATTTTTTGAACAAATTAAAAACCATCTTAATCCATCAGGTTCTTTAACAACTTATCTTTCTTTTTCGCCTAATTTTCAAAATGAGGACTCTCTTAAATTAGAGAGTTCGATTTTTCAAACTTTAAAAAAGGATTTTACTCAAATATCTATCTTACCAGAAGAAGATAGCATTACTTTTCTGGCTAGTGATTCAGAAATTTCATCTGATTTGATTATTCAAAAATACAAACAAAAAAGCATCCAAACCAAATTTATTAATCCTCAATATCTTGACTATGTTATTAACAATCCTAGGATTAAATTACTTGAACAAGAATACCAAAGAGAAATAAAAATTAATCAGGACGCTTGGCCAATCGCTTATGCTTACAACTTTTTTGCCTGGCTTAACTATTTTCACCCTCAATTAGCTAATAATTTAAGAGGTGTCTTTAAAATTGAATTTTGGCATTTGTTAATTTTCTTAGCAGTTTTAGCTGTTTTCTTTCTATTTAAACAATTAAAACAAGAACAAAAACTCTGGCTTTTTATGGCTCTGGCTGGTTTTTCTTTAATGGGCTTGGAAATCACTTTAATTCTGGCCTATCAATTTACTTTTGGTTACCTTTATTATCGTTTGGCCTTAATCTTTGCCCTATTTATGCTTGGCCTAGCTTTAGGAGCTTGGTTAGGAATTAAGATTAGAGCTGTTAAATTTAATTTTATTAAATTAATTCACTTAGCTATTATTCTCTACACTCTTGCTCTTTATTATTTGCTCCAAACCAATTTAATCTTTCAAGAATCCCTCTTTGTTATTTCAATATTAATCATCAGCGGATTAGTTGGTTTGGAATTCGCTTTTATTAACTCCTTTTATCTTAAGGATAAAAATAGACCTCATCAAAGAGGCCTTATTTACAATGCTGATTTAATTGGTTCTGGTTTGGGAGCAATCCTGGCTGCTCTTTTCCTAATTCCTTTATTTGGCATTTCTCAAACCCTTATCTTTATTGCCTTATTAAACTTACTACCTATCTTCCAAAATCGGACCTGAAGATATATAATACAAGAATTAATTTTCTGGAAGTTTTTTGGAGGT
>CAZYSH010000015.1:0-19675 GCA_964650035.1 uncultured Candidatus Saccharibacteria bacterium
TGACTGCGATGGATTTAGCGGCATCACTAATGACGGTCTGATAATTTCCGTAAATTGGCAGACTGTCAGTGGCAAACCACTCATCATCAGAAACAATGCCAGTTAATCCTATTTTTATTTTTTTGCCTTCTGTTGCTGTGTTTTTGACAGAAGATTTAATGGTTAGAATCTTGCTGGAACCAGCAGGAATTACCCATTGATATGTTGGATAGATAGGAGTTGCTGTATAAATATCACAAGAAGATATATTATGGTTTGTTTGATAAACGGGTATACAGGAATTTAATAAATTATAACCATCATAAATTTCAAACTGCTCAAGGTCATTAGTAATATCCCCATTGGCTTCAATCGTAAAACTACTAATACTTGCGTCTTGACCACCAGCCGTAGAAGAAAGCTTTATTTTCGTAAAAACGATATCTTGCCAGCCAGGTTGAATATTGCCAGCCGCAGGACTACTGCTGTCAAGACCGATTGATATAGTTTTTTCTGTACTAACTATATCTGTACTAACTATATTAGAATAATCAGAATTACCAGTGGAGCTGTAAGCTCGTACCCGATAATAATAAATGTCTTCTGTTAATCCTGTATCAGTAAATTCTGTAACATTGCTATACACCGCATATATCTGATTATAGTCCATGTCTCCTTCTTTCTTACGTTCAATTTTGAATCCAGTTTCATTATCAGAATTATCACTCCATGTTAGTTTGACATTATTACTGGAAATTATTTGGGCTTTTAAGTTATTTGGTGCCTGTGGAACAGGTTCAACTTCAGTAATAAAGCTCCATACTTCACCCAAGGCGGCTCCGTTACCGCAAGAATCATAAACATCTACTCTCCAGTTATAGAATTTAAAATATTCCAGATTAGTAACATGATAAGAATTATTTGTCAAACCAGATACAGCAACTATGGGATTTGTTGTAGGGTCACTGTAAACGCTTACATAGAGATCATAACTTGAAGCCGGAGCGCAACCGGGATTCCATCCTGATTCTACCAGATTATCATCCCAAGTAAACGTTAAATCTATTGGATAATCCTCGTCATAGTTATCTGTAGGATAGGGATTTGTAGCGCCGACTCTAGTAACGCTAGCTATGATATTACCCGTACCGAAGATAACCCAAAGAAATGTCACCAAAAGTAATCCAGTAATAATAACTAATAATTTTTTAGACATGTTTTTATAGTCCTTTTTGGCAAAGGATAAAATTATTTTCCGCTTTCAATGCCCAGTTTTGTCTCTAAATATCTTACTCGAGACATTAAATCTTCAAATCCATTGCGAGTAACGAAACTTTTTATATCTTTTTCCAAACTGTCAAATCTGGAATTAACATTATCAAATCCATCTTTCATTTCTTGACGAATTTGTTTTCTATCTTTCCTTGCCTCTTCGAATTTTTTATCAACACTTTTAAATCGTTTATCAATGTTATTAAATCGTTTATCAACATGGTCAAAATCTTTTTTGATTATCCGGCCTAAATTTTGAAATTCTTTTTTAGTTTCTCTTTCCATATAAGTTTATTATAAATTGAGCAGATATTCTGTCAATGATGATATTTATATCCCTCCCATCATTGAATACATTGGTTGAATCATAGAAACAGCAAAAAAACCAACAGCCGCTCCAATTATTATCATAATAATTGGTTCAATAACCGATGATAGATTTTTGGTCGTATTATCAATTTCCTCTTCATAAAAATCAGCCAATGTTTCTAAAATATCGGACAAGTTACCTGTTTTTTCGCCTACGTCAATCATTTGAATAACCATAGGCGTGTAAAGATTTTCATATTCAGTTAAAGCAACGCTTAAATTTTCTCCTTTTTGAACTTGTTGAGCGGACTGAATTAAGGCCTGTTTAAAATGAATATTATTAAGGGTGCCTGAGACAATTTGTAGCGATTTTACCAATGAAACGCCGCTTTCAATCAAGGAGCTGATGGTTCGGGCAAAGCGGGCCGAGTTAACTTTTCTCACCAACGAGCCAAAAATTGGCAGATAAATATATGCTTTATGAAGGGTTTTTCGGACTAATTCAACTTTTGTGGCCAGGGTTTTAATAAGGATGACTAAAACAATAAGAATAGCTATTCCCCAGATATAGTTATGTTCTAAAAAGTTGCTCACTCCGATGATTATTTTCGTGCTTAGGGGCAGTTCAATATTCATATCGGTGAAAATTTCAGTCAGTTTGGGCACGACCATAATCATCATTAAAATACCAATGCCAATCATAGCGCAGATAATCACAGCTGGATAAATCATTGCTCCCCTTATCCGGCTAATTAATTCATGGTCTTTTCTCATTTGTTCGGCTAAAATTTTAAGAACTTCGCTCAAGTTGCCGCTGGTCTCGCCCACTCGAACCATATTAATATATATTTCGTTAAAAACTTTAGGGTACTTAGCTAATGCCTGGCTAAATGCTTCGCCTTGGCGAACACTCTCTTCGATTTGACTAATGATTTTTTTAAATTTAGGATTTTTGCTTTGTTTGGCTAAGATTTTGAGTGATTGATTAAGCGAGAGTCCGGCATTAACCATTACAGCCAAGTGACGGCTGAAAATCATTTTTTCCACTAAAGAAACCCGACCCCATTTTTTAAGGATATTTTTAGAGAAATTAATAATTTTTTTGCCGGATTGGTCGGCTCCGGCCATTTCAGCGGAAATTAAAACCAGGCCCTGATTTCGCAAAGCAGCGGCTAATTCATGCTGATTATTGGCTTCCAAGTGGCCGGTCTTGGTCTGGCTTTGTTTATTTTTAGCTGTGTAGATGTAATTAGCCATTTATTAATTTAATATAGTTCAATAATACAAGAATTAATTTTCAAAAGCTTAGGCTTAGAGATATATTTTTCAGCGGCGTAGAAATGCGAGCGGGCATGGTTTTTTGCGAAGCAAAAAGAGCGAGCATTTATAAGCAGCAAATTTCCTCGCTGGGGAAATTTGCGTTAGCTGAAAAACCATATCTCTAAGTTGTGAAATTGTGCCTATATGTTTATTTGTGTCTTTTGAAAATTAGATTCTTGTATTGTTTCAACTTTGGAATTTTACTCCTTAGTCACCCTTAGAATTTCTTCAATGCTAGTGACGCCTTGGACAGCTTTAATAAATCCATCCTCTAACATAGTTAACATACCTTGTTTTCGGGACTGTTCTTGAATTTGGTCAGCAGTAGCTTCTTTGACAATTAGTTGTTTGATTATTTCGCTGACTTGCAAAACCTCATAAATACCAATCCGGCCTTTATAACCGTCAGGGCATTCTTCGGCTTTGCCGGGATGGTAAAATTCTATGGTTGACCAGTCATTGTTTGGTTTAACAGCTTTTTCTTGTTTGAGAATTTCCAGAATTCTGTCTAAATCAATCTCTTGTTGTAAACTTTTTATTTCTGCGGCCGAAAGCTTGTATTTTTGTTTAGTTTCAGGATAAAGTTTTCGAACTAGTCGTTGAGCAATAACTATATTGGTGGTTGAAGAAATTAAAAAGGGTTCGGCTTGCATATCAATTAATCGGGGGAAGGCCCCGGCCGCGCTGTTGGTATGAAGGGTGGAAAGAACCAGGTGGCCGGTTAAAGCGGCATTAATAGCCAGTCCAGCGGTTTCATTATCTCTGATTTCGCCAACCATAATAATATCAGGGTCTTGACGAACTAAAGCGCGCAAGCCATTAGCAAAAGTTAAGCCAATTTGAGGCTTGACTTGAGTTTGATTAATCCGAGGCATGCGGTATTCAATCGGATCCTCCACCGTAGCGATATTAATGCCCGGCTGATTAAGGATATCCATAATTGTGTAAAGAGAAGTTGTTTTGCCGGAGCCAGTCGGGCCGGTTACCAAAATCATGCCGTTTGGTTTTTTAATTGACTGATGAACTTTTTCCAGGGCTTCGCCCCTTAAACCAAGTTTTTCCAAGGTTAATCCTTTGGCGTCTTCAGGTAGGAGGCGAAGGACAGCTTTTTCTCCGTCATAGATCGGCAACATGGAAACCCTAAAAGAAATTTTATAATCTTCAGTTTCAATTTTAAAACGGCCGTCTTGGGGCAGGCGATGCTCGTCTAATTTTAAGTTGGAAAGAACCTTAATTCGGGCAATAATTCCAGAATGAACCTTTTTAGGCAGAACCATAGCATCGTGCAAAATACCATCAATGCGATAGCGAACAATTATTTCTTTTTCCAGGGGTTCAATATGAATATCAGAGGCCTGTTGTAAAATAGCGTGTTTTAGGAGAGTATCAACAATTTTCATAATCGGCATCTGTTCAGCGGTTTTTTCCAAATCTTCTTTAGTTTCCTCTTTGCCTTTTTCAGTGATGATCTTTATTTTTGTCCCTTCTTTTTTAATCAGATCGCCAAATTCAGCTTTTAAGGTTTTCTGATATTGTTTTAAAGCGCTTTTAATGCTGTCAGGATTAGTTAACCGAGGCAGTATTTTAAGGTCCGATTTCTTTTTAATAAATTCAATCGTCTGAAGGTCTTCTGGGTCAAGCATGGCTACTTCTAACTCGTTGTCTTTTTTCCGAAAAGCAATGATATTATGCCTTCGGGCAATTGGTTCGGGAATAATCTGAAGAATATCTTTAGGAATAATTTCTTTTTCTAAGCTAACAAAAGGAATGCCGAGGATATAGGCCTTTAGTTTGATTAGTTGTTCCTGAGTCAGTATTTTTTGCTTAATTAAAACATCAGCCAATTTTTTTTCTAATTTTTTGGCTTTTTTTTCGGCTTTGGCTAATTTTTCCTTGGTAGCTAAATTAGCGTCAAGGATAAAGGCCTTAAGTTGTGAGTCCTCCACTTTCATAAGGCAGAGAGAGTTGGGACGGAGTTGGGAGTGGCACTCCTAACTCCGTCCCAACAAATATTAACCAAGAATTTCTTTTATTTTCTTAGTTATTTCTTCTAGTTCGTAATTGGCTTTAACTAAATAGGTGGTTGCTCCTAAAGAAAGAGCTTTCTCTACATCAACATCGCTTTCTAAGTTAGTTAAAATAATTACGGGAATATTTTTAGTCGCTTCGTCTTCTTTTAACTCTTTAAGCACTTCAAAGCCGTCTTTCTTGGGCAGGATAATGTCTAATAAAATCAGGTCTGGCTTGATTTTTTTAGATACCTCCAAACCCAATTCTCCATTAAGCGCGCTTTCAATCTGATATCCTTCTTTTTCTAAAAATCGGCCAATCGCTTTTTGCAGAGTTGGTTCATCTTCAATAAAAAGTATTTTTTTCATGGTTTAAAAATCAAAAAACATTGAACAAAGAACAAAATAATTAATTATTTGTTCCTTGCTCTTTGTTTTTTGTTATTTGTTTATTTTATTGGTAATTCAAACCAAAAAGTTGTTCCTTTGTTTTCCTCGCTCCAGAAACCTATTTTCCCTTTTGATTCTTCAATGACTGCTTTGGCGATAAACAATCCAAGGCCAGTGCCTACAGTTTGGTATTTTAGAACATTTTGGCTGCGGAAGAATTTCTGGAAAATGTTTTTCTGGTCTTTTTCTGGTATGCCCACTCCATTATCTTGGATTTCGCATCTTATTAAATTTGGTTTTTTAGTTAGTTTAATTCTGATTATTCCTCCGCCTTTAGTATATCTTATAGCGTTGTCTAATAAATTTCTAAACACCAAACTAATACCCTGGGGATCCATAATTAAAGGAGGCAGTTCAGATTCTGATTCCAAAATTAATTTGAGGTTGCTGGCTTTGGCTAAGGCCTTGTATTCCTCCATTAAACTATGAATTATTTCATCTAATAATGTTTTTTGCGGTTTTAGGGTTAGCCGTCCTTGTTCAACTCTGGCTACATCGAGCAAGTCATTGACTAATTTTATCATTCGTTGATTGTTTTCTTTAATTTCATCTATTCTTTCTAATAATTCTTTATGGGGTAAATCTTTTGATTGATGGATTAGATTAATTGTCCATTTAATGCCGGTTAAAGGAGTGCGTAGTTGATGGGAGGCAATACTGACAAATTCCGTTTTTAAGCGGTTAGCTTGAGCCAGGTCTTCAAACCCTTTGGTGATAAGATAGCCAACAATCACTAAAAGGGTGGTTACGATGACGACAATTAGGGCGACTATTTCCGGCTGGGTGTATTTAAGTGCTATAAAATAGGTGCCAATCATAGCAAAAACCGTGATTAGACCAATTAAAACAAACAGGAAGCTGGGGCATTGCCAAAGCCGCAGATTGTATTCTCGACACTGTTTGACGAAATTCAGTTTTTGACAAACTCCTTTTAGGTTCATGGATGTTTTTAAGTATAACATGAGTAGCCTGAAATTTAAAATAGTAATTAGGAATTGTAGAGTTGGATGAGATTTAAGGTACGGTTGGTTTTTTGGAAGTTTGAGATTTAAGGTACGGCCTCAAAATTACTACCCTTTGCAAAGGGTAGTAATTTTGAGGCCGTACCTTGAAATTAGGAGTTGAGAGTTGGGAGTCCGACTCCCAACTCTTTTCTTTCAACTCCCAATTCTGTAAAAACAAACTGATTAAAATTGACTAAATGTTGATAACAAGGTAAGATTATTTTAACGGAGCGTGGCCTAGCTGGTTTTGGGGTCTTGAAGATTGGGTCCAAAAATGCTAGAATAATCTATATGTCTAAAAAATTAAAGATATGTAGATATTGTAACAAATATTATCCAGAATCGTATTTTGGTGTCGCTTTGACTACTAAAAAGAAGGTATACCGACGGCACAAATGTAGGGATTGTTACCGTGCCACAAAGAAAAATCTTTGGGATAAGTATCGTAGATGGCTGGTTGACTATAAAAAAAGAAGTAAATGCGATAAATGTGGAGTTAAAGATTATAGAGTTTTGGAGTTTCACCATCTTAAGAGTGAGAACAAGGATTTCGATATAGGATCTGTCTTTAATAAACGCTATGGGTTGAAAAGAATAAAAGAAGAGATAGAAAAATGTATTATTCTTTGTGCAAATTGTCATAAAATATTGCATTATAAAGAAAGAGGTAAAAACAGAAAATAGTTATTGTTGTATTTTGTCTCGGGCTGTAGTGTAATTGGCAACACGAGTCCTTTGGGAGGATTTATTTCGGGTTCGAGTCCCGGCAGCCCGACTGTGGACAAGTTAATAAGCTGATAAGTAGATAGGTGAATAGCATGGATAAGCAATGAGAAAAAGCGGGTATCGTATAGTGGCTATTATCTCAGTTTTCCAAACTGATGACGGGGGTCCGATTCCCCCTACCCGCTCCAGAGTATAATAAAAAGACGCCCCGCAGTACTGCGGGGCGTCTTTTATACTTTCGAAAGCAGAATAACTTTTCTACGGTCTAACGGCGTCCTTTAAAGACTTGCCGGCCTTAAACTTTGGAACAATCGTAGCTTTAATCTTAATCTTTTCGCCGGTTCGCGGATTAACACCCATGCGAGCAGCTCTCTTAGAAGTGCTGAAAGTGCCAAAGCCGGTTACTGTGACCTTATCCCCTTTAGATAGAGCGCTGGTAATAGCGTCAAGCATTGCGTTTACACAGTCATCAGCTTGTCTTTTGGAATCACAGCAATTGGATACTACTTCAACTAAGTCTGTTTTTGATAAAGTTTTAGCCATGATATTATTATTAAATTATTTATTAATTATATACTCGACCTTTTTTATTTGTCCTCCTAATCGTATTTTAGCTCTATTACTATATTTTAACAAGTGTTTTTCTAAAAATCAACAATTTATAGTGAATTTATTGAACTGTTTCTTGTAATAATTCAATGCTTTTAGCTTTTTTGTTTCTTCCAATCTCTATTAAAACAGCATTGATTTCGGTTGGTCCAGTGGCTACTTTATATCTAAAAGGCGTTTCTTGGAGGAACATTTCCAATGACCTTTGTTTATCAGCTCCCAAGCTGGAATCTTTAGCTCCAACCATGCCTACATCAGTAATGTAGGCGGTGCCTTGAGGTAGAATCTTAGCGTCAGCTGTGGGAACATGAGTATGAGTGCCTAGAACAGCTGTGGCTCTCCCATCTAAGTGCCAGCCTAAGCATATTTTTTCTGCTGTTGTTTCTGCATGCCAGTCTATGATTATGGCATTAAAGTTATCATCTTCCAATTCTAAGATTTGGTCAACCTTTTTAAAAGGATTATCATATTCCTCTTTCATAAAAACTGTTCCAATTAAATTAATAACTAGGATCTTTTTAGTTCTTAATTTAAGAACATGGTAACCTTGGCCAGGTAGGTCTTTAGACATGTTGGCTGGTCTGATTAAAGGAATTTTTTTACTTTCTAAAATACGAATAGCTTGTTCCCTTTTGCTCCAAATATGGTCACCCGAAGTAAACAGGTCTATGCCTGTTTCTAAAAGCTCGTTTAAGGTTTTTTCAGTTACGCCTTTGCCATGGGCTAAATTGTCTGCATTGGCAATGATAAAATCGGGCTGGTATTTTTTCTGCCATTTAGGAAGGATTTTTTTGATGGCCTGGCGGCCCGGTCTGCCAACAACATCGCCGAAGAATAAGATGTTCATAAGTATAAATCCGAGGTTCAACCTCTAGACATTCCTGAGGTTCAACCTCTATCTTCAACAGCCAAAAACTGCCCCTAAGGGCAGTTTTTGCGCATCAATTAGCGAGCATATTCAATTGCTCTGGTTTCTCTGATAACATTGACTTTGATTTCGCCTGGGTAATTAAGTTCCTGGTGGATTTGATTGGCAATGTTTTTGGCTAACTTGTAAGCGCCCAAATCGTCCACTTGGTTTGGTTGGACAAAAACGCGAATTTCTCGGCCAGCTTGGATAGCGTAGGCTTTTTCCACTCCTTTGAAAGCGTTGGCCACATTTTCTAATTCTTCCAGACGCTTGAGGTAGGCCTCAAGGGTATCTTTTCTGGCGCCGGGTCTGGCTCCGGAAAGAGCGTCAGCCACTTGAACAATAATTGATTCTAAACTGTCAAAAGGATATTCTTCATGGTGCGCTTGCATTGCTTCAATAATTTTTTCATCTATTTCAAATTTTTTAAGGATTCTTCGGCCAATTTCCACGTGCGAGCCTTGAATTTCATGGTCAACCGCTTTGCCAATATCGTGAAGTAAACCGGCTTTTTTAGATGTTTCAACATCGCCGCCTAATTCTGAAGCAATTGCTCCAGCCAAATGAGCTACTTCAACTGAATGGAGAAGGACATTTTGTCCATAACTGGTTCTAAAGCGAAGTCGGCCTAATAATTTGATTAATTGAGGATTTAATCCAACAATGCCGACATCATAAACAGTTGCCTCGCCTGCTTCATTGATTTTTTCAGTAATTTCCTGATTTGCCTTTTCTACTGTTTCTTCAATCCGGGCTGGTTGGATTCTTCCATCAAGCATTAATTTTTCTAAAGCAATTTTAGCAACCTGTCTGCGAATCGGGTCAAAACCCGAAACAATAATTGCTCCCGGAGTGTCATCAACTAAAACCTCCACCCCGGTCAATTTTTCCAGGGTTTTAATATTACGGCCTTCCTTGCCGATAATTCTGCCTTTAAGGTCGTCACTGGGTAAAGTGACAGCAGTGGAAGTAATTTCGCTGGCCTGGGAAGCGGCATAGCGCTGTATTGCCAGAGCGGTAATTCGTTGAGCTTTTTTATTTAATTCTTCTTGGCCTTCTTGTTCTAAGCGTTTAATTCGTTCTAATAAAACTTGCTGATGTTCTTTTTCTGCCGCGCTTAACAATTCTTCCTTGGCTTGTTCTTGGGTTAATCTGGCGACTTTTTCCAGTTTTTTGATTTGTTCCTGTTGAAGAGCGGTTAGTTCGTCTTTAAGTTGTCTAACTTTTTGCGCTTTAGTTTTAAGAGTGGCGTAATTTTGTTCTAATTGATTGCCTTTTTGTTCAACGTTCTGTTCTTTTTTAAGCAGACGGTCTTCCATTCGGGTTAATTGCTTTTGTCTGTCTCTTTCTTGGGTCTTAACTTCTTCTAAAATCTGGGTTGCTTTTTCTTTTGCTTTGATAATCTTTTCTTTTGCTTCGTTTTTTGCTTCGCTGATTAATTTATTAAGCTTGGCCTCAATTGTCCCGGCTTGTTTTTTAGCGATTGTTTGTCGGGTGTAATAACCGAGGATTGAGCCGACTATTAAAGTTCCAACAATAGCTCCAACAAAAATAATTAAATTGTCCATAAATTGATTTCATACCAAAATCCATTATTACTGTCTGAGTCAAATAATCAAACAGCCGATTCGTTAAAATAATCGGTTGAAGATAAATTTTCCAATTATAAATAGTGTCAAATCCCATTATATGAATTTTTACTCAGAGAATAACTAATGAATTTATATATGATAACTAAATTATTCACGCCCTTATTCTAACAAAGAAAAAAGGACTTGTCAATCAGTCCTTTTTCTTTTGGAAGTTGGAAGTTGGTTTTTTGGCTGTTTTTTTACTTAAGGGAGTTTTTTTTGGTTGCCTTTTTTTTATTGATCTGTTTTTTAGCGGGCTTGTTTTCTGTTTTTTTCTTGGTTTCTCCTTTTTTTGTTTTTGTTTTTTTAGCGGTCTTTTTATTAGAAACAGACTTATCTTTACTTGATTTTTTTGTTTTTTCTTTGGTTGTTTTAGTTTTTTTCTTTGCCTTTTTCTTATCTTTTTTATCTTTTTCTACTTTAACTTTTTCTTTTTTGCCGTCCGTTTTTTGAGCTACTATGTCAATTTTCCAGTTAGTCAGTTTAGCCGCCAGACGAACATTTTGTCCTTTAATGCCAATAGCCAAAGAAAGCTGGTCCTCAGGCACAATTACTTCCGCCTGGTTTTTTTTGTCATTTATTTTTACTTCTATAACCTTAGCCGGGGAAAGAGCTCCTTTGATGAATTCAGCTGGGTCTTCGGACCATTCAACAATATCAATTTTTTCTCCGGCTAATTCATTGATTACTGCTTGGACGCGCGTACCTTTTTGTCCAATCATGGAGCCGATCGGGTCAACCCTTTCTTCGGTGGTGGCTACCGCGATTTTGGAACGGGAGCCCGGTTCTCGGGCAATTGATTTTATTTCCACTGTCCCAGCGGAGATTTCAGGCACTTCCAGAGTAAAAAGCTGACTGACCATTTTGGGGTGAGCTCGGGAAAGGGAAATGGTTGAACCGCGAGAATCCTTTTGAATGTCGGTAATGTAAACCCTTAAACGCTGGCCGATTCGGTAGCGTTCTTGGGGAATTTGTTCTTCTGGGAAAAGAACTCCGGTGGCTTTGCCAATATCCATAAAGATATTATTTCCTTCCATTCGCTGGACTATCCCATTAACTATTTGTCCGACTTTTTCTCTATATTCTTCGTAAACCGCTTCTCGTTCCGCTTCGCGGATTCGTTGAATAATTACCTGCTTGGCGGTTTGAGCGGCAATTCGGCCGAATTCCCGTTCAATCTTTAAAGGAAATTCTATTTCGTCGCCCGGCTGGTATTTCTTTTTCTTTGTTTTAGGTTTCTTTGTTTTAGGTTGTTTTACTTCATCAATCATAATGTGCTTTTCTGGATTGAATCGGATTTTCTTTTCAGTTTCTTCCTCGCCTGTCTCGCTATCTGAAATATTACTGGCAGGTTTTTCTTCTTCCTCAATTTCTTTTTTGTCTTCGTCTGTTTTTAACATTAATTCATCCACTACTAATTTGACCTGGGATGCTTTCATTTGGCCAGTTTCTAAATCAAATTTAATTTTGATGTTTTGTCCTTTACGGGCGTATTCTTTTTTGTAAGCCGCAGCCAGAGCCATTTCAATGGTTTCTAAAACTTTTTCTTTGGAAATGCCTTTTTCTTCGCAGATTTGCTCAACGGCTGAAGCGAATGATTTTGTATCCATAGATTATTTTATTGGTTTTTTGGAGGTTTTTTATAAAAAGCTCGTCCATCGGAACGAGCTTTTCTTTCATATCTGTCTTAATTTAGGTTATCACAGAGTTAATTTACTTGTCAACTGTTAATATTTTTTAAATACTTGTAAGCGCTGGTTACGGCTATGGCCCCTTCAGCCGCCGCGGTAATAATTTGTTTCAAGGGATTGTTAGTCACATCCCCGGCCGCGAAAACCCCTGGTATATTAGTAGTTTGGTTTTTATCAACTTTAATAAAATTATTTTCCATTTCAATATTTAATTCTCCACAGAGATGAACATTGGGCACGCCGCCGATCTCAATAAACAGTTGGTCAAGGGATAGTTCTTGGCCGGTGTTAAGAACGATTTTTTCTAATTTGTTTTTGCCTTGGGCTTCAACAATCTGGCCATTATAGATAATTTCTATGTTGTCTTTTTCTTGTATTTTTTTGACCAGAGCCGGGGCGCCTCGGAATTCGTCTCGGCGGTGGATGACATAGACCTTCTTAGCTTGCTCCGATAGTTTGAAGGTATTAGTTAAAGCGCTGTCTCCCCCGCCGACCACGGCTAATTTTTTATCTTTGTATTGGCTGAGGTTATTTGAGATGTAGTAAGAGATTCCTTTATTTAAAAACTTATCTTCATTTTTAAAACCAAGTTTTCTTATTTTCATACCCATGCCTAAAATCAAGGCCTGGCTTTGATATTCTCCTTTGTTAGTAAGAATTTTGAAGTCGGTCCCGTTTTTGCAGATTTTTTCAACTTGTTCCTGTTTTATTTTAATATCTAAATGCTCCTGAAATTTTTTAGCCAAGTCAGGGCCGGCAATTGACTTAAAACCAGGGTAGTTTTCCACCAGATGAGCTTCATTAACTGTGCCGCCGGAAATCTGGCCAATAATTATGAAGTTGAGTCCGTAGCGCTGGGCATAGATGCCGGCTGTTTGACCAGCTGGTCCAGCGCCAGTAATAATTAATTGATACATATTTGTTTTTCTATAATAAGGGTAGTAATTTTGAGGTACGGCCTCAAAATTACTACCCTTAAAGGACGTATGTTTTGAGGCCGTACCTCAAAAATGCTACCCTTGCTATTTTATACTTTTAGCTATTGTTTTAGCAATTCCTTTTTCAAAAACATTAGGAATAATTTTATTAGGGGTTGGTTTTTTAACCATTGCAGCCAAGGCCTGAGCTGCGGCTAATTTCATTTCCATGGTAACTTTTTTAGCTCGGGCGTCCAAAAGCCCGCGGAAAATTCCCGGAAAAGCCAAAACATTGTTAATTTGATTGGGGAAATCGCTTCTTCCGGTGGCTATAATTGCTGCCCCGGCTTTTTTAGCTAAATCAGGCATAATCTCTGGAGTGGGATTAGCCATAGCAAAGATTATTGATTTGGACGCCATCAAAGCGACCCATTCCGGCTTAAGAATATTTCCTACAGAAATACCAATAAAAACATCCGCTCCTTCAATCACATTTTCAATTCTTCCCTTGGTGTTTTTTAGATTAGTTGTTTGAGTTAATTGTTTTTTATAGCCGTTTAAATCATCTCTGTCTCGGCAAACCGCGCCTTTACTGTCAATCAGAATTATATTTTTAGCTCCAGCCTTCAAAAGAAGTTTGGTAACGGCAATGCCGGCAGCGCCGGCGCCATTAACAATAATTTTGATTTGGTCGATCTTTTTCTTAACTATTTTTAAGGCGTTAATCAAAGCGGCTAAAGTAACAATAGCAGTGCCGTGCTGGTCATCATGAAAAACCGGAATATCCAATTCTTTTTCTAATTGTTCTTCAATTTCAAAACAGTCAGGCGCTTTAATATCTTCTAAATTAATCCCGCCAAACCCCGGCGCCAGCATTTTAACTGTTTTAATCAATTCTTGGTTATCTTGAGTGTTTAAGCAAATAGGGTAGGCATCAATATCAGCGAATTTTTTAAACAGGACTGCCTTGCCTTCCATAACTGGTAGAGCTGCCTGGGCCCCGATATTGCCTAAGCCCAGCACAGCTGTTCCATTGGTTACCACAGCCACGCTGTTGGCTTTAATTGTGTATTTATAGGCCTCTTTTGGGTTTTTGGCGATTTCAAGACAAGGCTGAGCCACACCTGGGGTATAGGCAGTGCTTAAGTCGTTTTTATTATTCAAAGGCGCTTTAAGTTCAATTTCTAACTTACCTTTTTTGTTTTTGTGCAGCTCCAATGATTTTTTATAGTAATTCATATTTTAATTTTGAGGCGCGGCCTCAAAGGAATTAACGGTTTTTGGAAGTCGTACTTCCAATTTGGAAGTACGACTTCCAAAAAAAATTCCAAAAAATTAATTATTACTCCCAGACCGCGTTTTTAATATGTTTTAAATTCGCTTTTCTGATTTTAAGATTTAATTCTATGGCAATCACGTCAATTTGCCAAGGGGTTTCCGGAGAATGGTTTTTTTCTAAAAGATATGTTTCAGCTGCCCGAATCAATTTTCGTTGTTTATTAAAGTTAACATTTTCTTCAGGAAAAGCGATTTTAGTATTGGTTCTGGTTTTGACTTCTATAAAAATAAGGCCCTGGTTTTGGGCAATAATATCAATTTCACCCCAGGGCTTTTGATAATTTTTTTCCAAAATCTTATATCCATTATTTTTTAAATAATCAACCGCGATTTGTTCGCCAATATCCCCTGTTTTTCTTGTTGGACTAGGCATAATTTAGTGGACTTAGCGGGAATCGGACCCACGTCTCCGCAATGCGAGTGCGGCGTACTGCCACTGTACTATAAGCCCTTTTAAGGTTCGTCGTTTTCAGGTTGAACCTCAAAACGACGAACCTTAAATTAATATTCTTCGCATTTTAGTTGATAAAATGCCCTAGGGTGATCACAGGACGGGCACATTTTAGGCGCCTCTTTGCCAAAATACATATAGCCGCACTCTCGGCAGACCCATTGAACATTTTTGCTTTTTCTAAAAACGCGTTTGGCCTTAACAACTTTCAGGAGTTTTTTGTATCTTTCCTCGTGGTGTTCTTCGGCTTTAGCAATGCTCCGCAAGCGAGCGGTAATTTTAGCAAGTCCCTCTTGTTCCGCTGTTTTAGCGAATTGAGGATACATTTTGCTATGTTCGTATTTTTCTCCGGCTATGGCCGCTTTAAGATTATCAATCGTTTTACCATAGATAATTGGAGCGGCCGCCTCAACTTTAATCTCATTCAGTTTTTCTCGGCTTTTCTTTTTTAGTTCTTGAATATGTTCAAACAGGCGTTTAGCATGGGTTTTTTCCTGTTCAGCTGTTTCCAGAAAAATTCCAGCTATTTGTTCATAGCCTTCTTTTTTAGCGACTTTAGCGTAAAAAGTATAGCGATTTCTGGCCTGGCTTTCGCCAATAAAGGCCTTGGTTAAATTTTGTATTGTCTGATTCATAAATTTTTATCTCCTTGGTTTGTTAATTTAAACTTTATTATTTTAACTTTTGTATTTTCATCAACTGTCCTATTGTAATATTTTGAATAGGTTTTGTACATTTCTTGAGCTGAATCAAATTTCTCATGGCCTTGCCAATCTTGTTTAGTTAATTCCTTAAAAGATTTTTCTTGTATAGACATAGCAATTGCTTGGGCAAATTTTTTGTTTGTTTCCCAATCCAAAAAAGACAAACTATCTCCCGGTGAAATGTTTTTGTCATCAAATAGTCGCCAAGTAATAGTTTTATTTTTGTTGAGTATAAGGCCTATTAAATGAGCTCGGAATTTTAAGGTTTTCATTATTTAATAAGCTCGTCCATTAGCTTGTATATTAGCTTAATCCTTGCTTGTTTTTCATTTCTGGGTTTATCTGTGGCGCATATATCAGCCAAGATAGTACCTAAACATCTCTCAATTAAACCAGCTTTGATTAAAGAATTGAAGTTCTTAATTTTTAGTTTTTGAGCTATTGGTTTAATTTCTTTTATCCATTGATTTATTCCTTTTTCCCAATCAGGATATTTCATTTTCCAATTTGCCTCTATGAGCCAATCAGCCCAAATAATAAAAGCGAGTTCATATCCTTGAGGATACATTTTATTATGCCCGAAATCTATTAAATAGTATTGATTTTTGTGTTTTAATATTTTGGTTGGGTTGAATAAACCATGACACCAGATCATCTTTCTATTTCTAAATTCTTTTTCAATTAAAGCGATGCCTTTTTCATATCTATGAATAAATTCTTTAGGATTAAGAATTGGTTTTTGGTTCTTTAAAAGATATTCCGCTTCTTTATCATTAGCTAGTTGAAACCAGCGGGCAATTCTGAAGAGGTGAAATTTATGAGCGGGCAGATATTCAGCTAAATTCATGGTCCTGTTTGTTTTTAGAGGAAAATTTTTGCGATATTCTAAATATATTTGCAAGAATTCTTTTCTTTGTTCGGGTTTAAGCGGTCTGGTAAAAATGTGTTTTCTGGTTGGCAGATTTTCCATTATGAGCCAGCCTTTTTGCGGAGAAGCGATCTCATAATCATATACTTGGGCTGCTTTTAGGATTTTACTTTTGTTCTGTTGATTAAACTTAATTTGAGATAAAGGTTCTTCGTTAATTCGGGGGTCATCGTAGATTTTTAAAATAGCTGGTTTATTTTTGTATTGTCCAGTAAAAATTAAAACCCTTATTCTACTTTGAGAATAATAGTCCGCCCGCCTAATTTCTTTAGCAAATCTAAAATTGGTTTTCTTAATTATTTGTTTAGCCCAAATATCTAAATGTGTGTTTTCCATTTGTTATCTTGTCGGAGCGACAGGATTCAAACCTGCGATCTCCCCGTCCCGAACGGGGTGCCTTAATCACTAGGCCACGCTCCGTTAATTATCTTTTAGTAGTTGTTTAATCCCCTGTTCTAAAGTTATTTTTGGCTGCCAATTAAGAAGTTTTTTGGCCAGAGAATTATCAGCTAAAGAATCACGAGGTTCAGTTCTGGCCGGAATGTATTTTATTTTATCACTAATCATTTTAGCTACCTGATTAATGCTGTAGCTTTTGCCGGCGCCAATGTTAATGACTTCGCCTTGACCAACTTTTTTATTGTTCATAGCCGTAATATTGGCTTTAACCACATCGCTAACATAAATAAAATCCCTAGTTTGAGTCCCGTTGCCAGTAATGGTTAAGGGTTGGTTTTTGGATTTTTGCTTTAGGAAAATAGGTATAACAGATGCGTAAGCTCCTTTGTCATCCACATTAGGACCGTAAACATTAAAATATCTTAGAGATACTGTTTTTAGATTATGAATTATTGAAAACAGGCGGCAGTACTCTTCTCCTGTATATTTTTGTAAAGCATAAGGGCTTAGCGAATTTGACTTTAGGTTTTCTTTTAAGGGCAATCTTTTTGGCTGACCGTAAATAGCTGAAGAGGATGAATAAACAATTCTTTTAACGCCTGATTTTTGGCTAGCCACCAATACATTTAAGATTCCTTCAATATTATTGCGATTAGTTTTTATTGGATGATCAATAGAATATTGAACTCGGGGCAGGGCGGCTAACAAAAAAACACCGTCAATATTTTTAAAATAAGGGATTATTTGATCTAAGTTTCTAATATCTTTTTTAATAAACTTGGCTTTAGGGTTGACATTACCTTTTTTACCGGTTGATAGATTATCTAAAACAGCCACCCAATGATTTAGTTGAATTAGCTTATTATTTAAATGAGAACCAATAAAACCGGCCCCTCCAACAACTAAGTATTTTTTTCTCTTTTCATTTTTCATTTTACCCAATACTTTTCTTTTGTTTCCAGGTCAACTTCTTGTTTCTTTTCTTTGACTTTCTTTGTTTTGTCTCTAAGTTCTTTGTCCGAAAGCTTATTCAACTTTTTAGCTTTTTGAGAGAGCTTTTCTTTGGTATTAAGTTTTGGCTCTTCTAAGACCTCGGCCAACAAAGCTTCAATTAACAGTCCTAATTTAGGGCCGGGTTTAATCTTTAAAAGCTTCATTAGATCATTGCCGTCTATTTTCAGCATTTTGGCGGAAATAGGGTCCTTGGAGACCTTTTCAATAACATACTGGAGATGACGCAGTTTGTAGGGTATTGCTTTGGGGCAGCCGCTGCCTAAACGGTCAGTTACTCTTAAATTAATCAAATCATTTATGTTTTCCGGTCCAACTCGGCGTAATAAGCGCCTTACTCCGGCTTCGGTTACTTCATCAACTCCATAAACAAACATATGATTGCGAACCAAGAGGGCGGTTTTTTCAATAATTCTTTTAGGGAATTTAAGTCGGGAAAGAATATTAATTGTGAACTTGGCGCCTAAATGATCATGATTGTAAAAAGTGGCCTCAGGACCTTGGCCTTGTTTGGTCTGGGGTTTGGCAATGTCATGTAATAGAGCAGCTAATCGTACCTCCAGATTGTATTTCCTCTTGGCGGCAAATTTCAGAGACAGGACGGCGTGTTGATAAACAGTGTAAATATGATGAAGGTTTTGGTCAATACCAATTCCCTTTTCTAATTCCGGGATAATATATTTTAGCAAGCCGGTTTCTTTTAATAATTCAATTCCCTTGTCTGGCTGTTCAGACATAATTATTTTAATCAATTCATCTCTGATTCGTTCTTTGGCAATTGCCTGGAGCCAGCCGGCATTTTCTTGAATGGCTTTAAGGGTCTTAGGTTTAATTTGGAAATTAAGTTCTATTGCTAAGCGGACAGCTCTAATCATGCGCAAGGCATCTTCGTTAAATCGTTCTTTGGCCTCGCCTACTGCTTTAATGATTTTGTTTTTTAAATCTTTTTGGCCATCAAACAAGTCAAGCAGTTCTCCTTTTCTGTTTAGAGCCAGAGCATTGATGGTAAAGTCGCGACGGGCTAAATCTTCTTCGCTGTTATCAGTGAAACTGATTTTATCGGGATGACGCTTGTCTGTGTATTTTTGCTCAGTGCGATAAGTGGTAATTTCAATTTCCTGAAGATTTTGTTTTTTGCTTTTGGTTTTGATTGTAACCGTGCCAAATTTATTTTTATAAAAACTGTCCGGGAAAGTTTTTTGGATTTGTTCCGGCCGAGCGTCAGTAGTTATATCCCAGTCTTTTGGTTCTGTTCCAATCAAAAGGTCACGGATGCAACCACCAACCGCATAGGCCTCAAATCCGTTTTTTTCTATTTTATTTAAAATATTTTGTATTTCTTTTGGTAATTTCATTTGCGTAAATTTGGAAGCTGGGCTTCCAAATTTCTTGTTTTTATGCTAAGATTGTAGCACAAATGAATATGGGAATCAATTATACAAAGGGGGTGATGATATGGCCGGAGTAAGTTTTCTTGAGCTTCATGTATTTTTTCAGAACCTTAATTTAATGGGTAATACTGCCACTGAAAGGGTTCAAATAGCTATAGATTATTGGAAAGAGAAGGGTGGAGGCATAACTGGCGAAGTGGACAACGCTTTCAGAGAAAAACTTTTGCCTTTTCAAGATTCAGCAAAGGCCGAAACCAGTACTTTTTAAAAGGAGAGAGTCAAATGGAAAGTTTTTAATTTGGGGTTTCTTGAAGCGAGAAACCCCTTGTTCATTTCTATTTTCTATGTTATTATTGTTTTGCATTTGCGCCTGTAGCTCAATTGGATAGAGCGGTTGACTTCGGATCAACAGGTTGCGGGTTCGAGTCCTGCCGGGCGCTCACTATTTTTATCCAAAACTTGTTTTGGGGATAAAAAAAGTGTCCGCCTCTGGCGGGCTATGCCCCGTTAGCTTAATGGTAAAGCCGTTGGCTCTTAACCAATTGATAGGGGTTCGATTCCCTTACGGGGTACCACTTAGGAAAAGTCAAAGAGTTTTGGTTCGCCTCGCTTCGCTCGGCGACTAA
>CAZYSH010000016.1:0-2941 GCA_964650035.1 uncultured Candidatus Saccharibacteria bacterium
CATTAGCTTGCCAAGGGGCTGATAATGGGATAGGATAAAGATGTATGGAGAAATTTGCGATTAGGGGCGGCCAGCCGTTGGAGGGGACAATCAAGGTTAATGGCGCTAAAAACGCCGCTTTGAAGATTTTAGCTGCTTCTCTTTTAACCGACAAACAATGGACTGTTAGTAATGTTCCGTATATTGAGGATATTTTTCGGTTGATTGAGTTACTAAAAGAAATAGGCGCTCAAGTTTCCGAAAAGTCAAAAGGTGTTTTCCAAATTAAAGCCAAAGTTCTTAATACAGCTCAATTGAATCCTGATATTGTCAGCCGATTAAAGGGTTCAATTTTAATGGCTGGTCCTTTATTGGCTCGTTCTGGTCAAGTTAGTTTTTGCCAGCCAGGCGGTTGTGTTATTGGTCAGCGTCCGCGCGATATTTTTTTAGCCGGTTTTGAATCGTTTGGAGTAAAAGTTAAAGAAAATAGGAAAGGTTATCAATTGAAAACCAAAGGATTAAAAGGAGCGAAGTTTGTTTTTCCTTTAATTAGCGTTACCGCCACTGAAACAATGATTTTAACTGCTGTTTTGGCTAAAGGAAGAACAAAGCTGATAAACGCCGCTTGCGAGCCCGAAATTGTTAATTTGGCGGATTTTTTAAATAAATCCGGAGCCAAAATCAAAGGCGCTGGCACTCCTTATATTGAAATTGAAGGAGTAAGTTCATTAAAAGGCGGCCAGTGCCGGGTTATTCCCGATAGAATTGAGGCCGGCAGTTTCGTTATTTTAGGGGCGGCTCTGCGAAGTCCGATAAAAATTATTGACTTGAATCCTGACCATTTGGATATTCTTTGGTTTCTTTTGGCTCGGGCCGGGGTTGATTTAGAAATTGGCAAAAATTTTGTTAAAATTAAACCGGGCTTTAAATTAAAAGCGGTTAATTTAAAAACTCATGAGTATCCTGGCTTTCCAACTGATTTACAGGCGCCTTTTACGGTTTTAATGACTCAAGCCAGGGGTGATTCGTTGATTCATGAGACAATTTTTGAAGGTCGTCTTTTTTATACGGATATGCTGAATCAGATGGGCGCTAAAATTGTAATGGCTGACCCTCATCGAGTAATTGTCCAAGGTCCAAGCAAATTGTATGCTCGGCGTTTAATAAGTCCTGATATTAGGGCGGGAATTGCTTTGGTGATTGCCGCTTTAATTGCTCGAGGTAAATCAGTCATTGAGAACATTTATCAGATTGATAGAGGGTACGAAAGAATAGAGGAGCGTCTGCAAAAATTAGGGGCTAATATTGAGCGGGTTGATGTTTGAGAATAGATTCTTGTATTACTCTATTTCCGAACTTAAAATAATTTTTAGTTAATATGTTAGCGAAAAAAATTGGCATTGATTTAGGCACAGCTAATACTTTGGTTTATCTTCCTAAAAAGGGAGTAGTTGTTAATGAACCAACTGTGGTGGCGGTTTCCATAGAGGATAACCGGATTTTAGCGGTGGGGAATCAGGCTAAGGAAATGCTAGGGCGGGCTCCGGAAATTATTACTGTTTCTCGGCCAATGAAAGACGGAGTGATTGCCGACTATCGGATTACAGAAGCAATGTTGAGATATTTTATTAGTAAAGTTTTAGGGCGCTGGCGTGTCTTCCGGCCAGACGTTATGGTTTCAGTGCCAGCGGGAATTACTTCTACTGAAAGAAGAGCGGTTATTGAAGCGACTATTAAATCAGGGGCAAAAAACGCTTATGTAGTTAAGGAGCCAGTTTTAGCCGCCATTGGAGCCGGATTGCCGATTAATGAGCCAATTGGTCAGATGATTATTGATATTGGCGGCGGGACTTCAGAAATGGCTGTTATTTCATTAGGTGGAGTGGTTTCTTGTACTTCAGTTAGAGTGGGCGGAGATAAAATTGACCAGGCAATCAGCGAATATATTCGAAAAAAACACAATTTAGCCATTGGCGAAAGGACAGCGGAAAAGATTAAAATAAAGATTGGCAGCGCTTTGCCTCAAGAAGAAGAATCTTTCTTAAAAATACAAGGCCGCGATTTAGTTGGCGGACTACCTAAAACAGTTGAAGTTAAAGGAAATGAGATAACTGAAGCGATTTCAGAACAGTTAAGAGAGATTATTAAATCAATTAAAAGCGTTCTCCAAGGGACGCCGCCTGAATTGGTAGCTGATATTATGGATCGTGGTATGATTTTGAGCGGCGGCGGCGCTTTATTAAAGAATTTAGATAGATTAATCAATGAAGCTACAGGTGTTACTTGCCGTATTGCTAAAGATTCGCTTCTTTGTGTAGCTAAAGGGGCAGGTATGGCCTTGGACCATTTGGAAGTTTATAAAAGAAGTATAATGAGTAAAAAATAGCATGCTTATTGGGATTAATGCTGCGGCGGCATTCAAACAGCCGCGCACTGGCGTAGAAGAATACACTTATCAACTAATTAAACATTTAGCGATGCTGGAGGAAAGTAGAAAGCATCGTTTTCTTTTATACTCTCAAAATAAAGATAATTTCGATTTTTCTTTACCGGATAATTTTGAGGTCAGACAATTGAAGTGGCCCTGGATTATGTGGACGCAAACAAGATTGTCTTTTGAAATGTTAAAAAATCAATTGGATGTTCTTTTCATCCCGGTTCATGTCTTGCCTTTGGTTCATCCTAAAAATTCAATTGTTGCTCTTCATGGATTGGAATATGAATATGAGCCCAAAATGTATCCTTTAGGACATTTGAAGTATTTGCGCTGGAGTACCAAGTATGCTTTAAAAAACGCTCGTAAAATTATTGCCGTATCAGAAAATACTAAAAAAGATTTAATTGGATTGTATAATGGAAATCCGGAGAAAATAGAAGTGGTTCACCATGGAGTAGATAATCAGAAAGTTGGGAGTCGGACGACCCCCAAATTTTGGGTGAGGCAACCCCAAAAAAAAAACAC
>CAZYSH010000016.1:2951-19204 GCA_964650035.1 uncultured Candidatus Saccharibacteria bacterium
TGTATTATAAAAACATAAGTTGGGGAGCCGCCCCCCAAAGTTGTGGGGCGTCCGACTCCCCAAAAAACTGCCAACTAACTCTCCTTATATTCTCTACATCGGCCGTCTGGAAACCAAAAAAAATATTCAAGGATTAATTAGGGCTTTTGAATTGTTAAAAAAGAAATATCAGGTGTCCCATCAATTGATTTTAGTTGGTCCTAAAGGTTATGGCTCTGATAAAATTCGTTTTAAAAAAGATGTAATTGAAAAAGGTTATATTTCAGAGCGGGAAAAAACGCAATTATTACAGAAAGCAGATATGTTTGTTTTACCTTCTTTTTACGAGGGCTTTGGCATGCCTCTTTTAGAAGCCCAGGCGGCTGGTTGTCCAGTAATAACTTCTAATGTTTCCTCAATGCCGGAGGTGGCGGGAGAGGGAGCAATTTTAGTAGAGCCGAGAAATGTTGAAGAAATTTGCCAGGCGATGTATAAAGTTATTAGTGATAAAGATTTAAGAAAAAGATTGGTTAATCAAGGATATCAAAATGTTAAGAAATTTTCCTGGCGAAAATGCGCCCGGGAAACACTGAAAATTTTAACTAATTTATGAAAGTTGCTTTAGTTCATGATTATTTAATTCGTTTTGGAGGGGCCGAGAGGGTCTTTTTAAATTTGCGCAAGATTTTTCCCAAGGCGGAAGTTTTTACTTTACTCTATGATAAAAAGAAAATGGGGCGGTATTTTTCAGATACTAAAGTCCATACTTCTTTTCTTCAGAGTTTTCCCAAATTTTGGCGCCAGCGGCAAAAATATCTTTTGCCTTTTATTCCTATGGCTCCGGAGACATTTGATTTGCGGGAGTTTGATCTAATTATTTCCTCTTCCAATAGTTTTGTTAAAGGTATTATTACCCGGCCTCAAGCTATTCATATTTGTTATTGCCATAGCCCGATGCGTTTTGGCTGGGATGCTTATGCTTCTTATGTTAAGCAGCAAAGAAAAGGATATTTAACCAATACAGCTATTCGTTTAATGATGCATTATGTTCGGCTTTGGGATAAATCAGCCGCCAGTCGGGTAGATTATTTTATTGCTAATTCCAAAGCAACAGCCGCCAGGATTGGAAAATTCTACGGGCGGGACTCCAAAGTGATTTATCCGCCGGTATCTGTATCTGAGGCCGTACCTGAAAACATACGGCCTTTGCAAAGGCCGTATGTTTTCAGGTACGGCCTCAACTCAAGATACTTCCTGATTGTCTCGCAATTGACGCCTTATAAGAGAATTGATTTGGCAATTGAGGCGTTTAATAAGTTGGGAATACCCTTGGTAGTCATTGGCGAAGGGCCGGAAAAGAGAAAATTGCAAAAGATGGCTCAAGAAAATATTAAGTTTTTGGGCTGGCAAACAGATGAAAAAGTTAAGCAATATTTTCAAAATTGTACGGCTTTTCTTTTTCCGGGAGAAGATGATTTTGGCATTGCGCCAGTTGAAGCAATGAGCTTTGGCAAATCGGTCTTGGCTTATCGCAAAGGCGGGGCTATGGAAACAGTTATAGAGGGAATTACCGGCGAATTTTTTGATGAGCCGGCCAGCGAATCATTAGCTGACGGAGTGAGGCGGTTACTGCTTAATTTAGATAATTACAGTCCTTTGGTAATTAGAAAAAGAGCGGAGAAGTTTTCCCAAGACAGATTTGAACGGGCGATAAAGGAATATGTCATTGAAGTAATTGAACAGAGAAAAAATGGGACTTTCTAAATCAAGGACGCTAAATCAAGGACGTTCCTTAAAATGACGTCCTTGTGCACAAGGACGTCATTTTAAGGAACGTCCTTGAACTACGACTCTTTATTGTTTGGGCTGGTTATGATAAAATATGGGTATGGTTATTGGACATGAGCGAATTTTAGAGTTTTTAGAAGGAAGCATTAAGAATAAACGGCTGGCTCACGCTTATTTATTTACCGGTCCGGCCTGTTTAGGTAAGCGAACTGTTGCTTTGGAGTTTATCAGAATGTTGGTGGGTAATGAAATAGACAAAGCGGTCCATCCGGATATTTCAATTATTGAACCAAAAACAGTAGAAAAAGAAGAAATTAGAAAAGAATCAGGCATTACTATTAAACAGGCAAGGGAAATTCAGCACCAAATGAGCATGTTTCCCTATCAAGCGGATTACAAGATCGCCTTGATTGACCAGGCTGAAAAAATGAGCATTGAAGCGGCTAATTGTCTTTTAAAAACTTTAGAAGAGCCAACCGGTAAAGCAATTTTAATTTTAGTTACTGCTAGTCCTAAAAAACTTTTGCCAACTATTATTTCTCGTTGTCAACTGGTTAATTTTTTGCCGGTCAGAGCTGAGGAGATAGAGAAAAAATTAGAGGGGAAAGTTGGGAGTGCGACTCCCAACAAGTTGGGAGTCGCACTCCCAACCACCAAATTAAAACAGATTATCCGGCTGGCTAACGGCCGACCCGGTCTGGCGATTAATTATCTAAAAAATCCAGAGCTTTTAGATGAACAAAATAAGATTATTTCCCAATTAGAAAAATTATTAAGGTCTGATTTAAATGAACGCTATCAATATGTTGAACAGATGGCTAAGGATGCGCCAATGGCTAGGCAAATCCTTAATTACTGGCTTTTTTGGTTTAGGGATTTGTTTTTATTGACTGTAGGTTGTTCGGATTTAGTTATTCATCCGGAAGCAATCCAATACCAAAAATCTTATTCATTTTCATTGGCTAAATTAAAAAAGATTATTGAAACAATTAAAAAAACAGATTGGCTTTTAACTAACCCGAGCATTAATGCCCGGCTAGCTTTAGAAGTCCTGATGTTGGAATTATGAAAAAGCCGCTCTTAGTTATTATTCCTTTGTTCGCTTTTTTGGCTTTTTCACCTATAGATTGCAAAGAAATAAGCAAAGACGGCGGTATTTTTAAATCTGGGGATATGGGAGAAAGCTGGCAGCAATTGACTGTTAAAGATGATGTTTCTTTGGCCTCTATGGATATTTTAAGCGTTGCTATTGACCCCAACGATTCAAATATCCTTTATGCCGGAACCCGAACTAAAGGGATTTATAAGAGTTGTTGTCAGGGCGAGCATTGGTATAAGCTGGAGGATAAAAACGGAGCGCTTTTGAATCGGGCTAATGTTTATGATATTGCTATTGATCCCAAAGAGCCAAATCGTCTTTATATCGGCGCTTATCAGGATAAAAAAGGTAGGGTTTTCCGCAGTCAGGATGGAGGAGAGTCATGGGAAGAGGTTTATGTTATGTCTGAAGAAAAATATTCTGTTTTTGCCGTAGCAATTGATAGTTATGACCCTTCTGTAGTTTATATTGGTACAGCTCAAGGCGGTTTTCTAAAAAGCTCTGATTACGGTAAATCCTGGGAAATAATAAAATGGTTTGATGATGTTATTTCTGATATTGCGATTAATCCCAAAGATACGCGAATTGTTTATGTCAGCACTTTTAAAGAAGGTATTTACAAGACAACTAATAAGGGAAGAACCTGGCAATCGTTTAAGGAAAAATTAGAAGATTTTAAACAGGCGGAAAAAGTGGAAAATTTAATTATTGACCCGCAGAGGCCCAATGTTCTTTATGCCGGCTCCGAATATGGATTATTGACTTCTAAAGATAGCGGTCAGACCTGGCAGGAAGTGGCTATTATTATGCCGCCGGAATCAAAACCGGTTTTAAGCTTGGCTATTGAATTGCAAAATTCAGACCATTTATACTATGGAGCCGGTCCAATCTTATACCGCAGTTTAAACCAAGGGGTTAATTGGACCGTCCATGAATTAAATAGCAAGAGAAATATTAAAGCGATTGTTATTGATCCTAAGGACGCAAATATAATCTTTGCGGGGATGCATGAATAGTACATAAATAAATTATTTGTGTACTATTATCCATAAAGGGTTTTGTCCGATGTACAAAGAAATTATTGAGAAAATTAAACCTCAATTAGATAAGACCATTGATTATCTTAGAGGGGAATTAAACAGTCTGCAGGTTGGTCGGGCAACACCCAGCTTACTCGAGAATTTAGAAGTGGAGGCCTATGAACAGAAAATGCCTTTACGGGATTTAGCTGCTATTCAAACGCCGGAGCCGCGCACGATTACGGTTCGTCCTTGGGATAAGTCAGTTATCAGAAATATAGAGTGGGCTGTCAGAAAATCAAAATTAGGTCTAAGTCCGATAGTAGAAGGCGATTCTATCCGTTTGAAAGTGCCTGCTTTAAGCGAGGAAAGACGAAAGGAGTTAATTAAGATTCTTAACGAAAAAGTGGAAGAGTGTCGAATTAGCGTTCGGCGGAACCGGGAAGAAATTTGGCGTCAGATTCAAGCTTTGGAACAAAGCAAAGAAATTACCGAAGACGATAAATTTAAAGCCAAAGACGAACTCCAGAAAATAATAGATGATTATAATAAGAAGATAGAAGAGATAAAGAATAAAAAGGAAAAGGAAATAATGACGGTGTAATTGGAATAAAGTTGGGAGAAAGTTGGGAGTCGGACTCCCAACTTTCTTAACTCCCAACCCCCCTAATTATGTTTATAGTAATTGTTGTCTTTATTTTAATACTTGGTTTGATTATTTTTGTCCATGAATTGGGCCATTTTATTTTGGCTAAGAGAGCCGGAGTAAGAATAGAAGAATTTGGTTTTGGTTTTCCGCCTCGTCTTTTTGGAATTAAAAGAGGGGAGACAATTTATTCTTTGAATCTTTTGCCTCTGGGCGGTTTTGTTAAGATTTATGGAGAGGATGGCAGGAAAAAGGGCGATATTGACAAAAAAAGAGCTTTTTACAGTAAGCCAATCGGCACGCGGGCTAAAATTATTGTTGCCGGGGTAACGATGAACCTTTTGTTAGCCGCTTTTCTTTTAGGAGTTGGTCATTGGATTGGTTTACCAACTATGATTGAAGATGACCAAATAACAGAAGGGGCTAAAATTCAGGTAGTTCAGGTGGCTCTTGATTCTCCGGCTGAAGAGGCGGAAATTAAAATGGGTGATACCATTAAAGAATTACGAATTAATAATTATCAATTAGGAATTACAAAAATTAGTCAGATTCAAGAATTTACTGACCAGCATAAAGGAGATAAAATTACAGTGGTTATTGAAAGGGGGGATGAGATTTTGGAAAAAGAAGTGGTCCTTCGGGTATTCCACTCAGAAAAAGAAGGTCCCTTGGGAGTTGCTTTAGCTCGAACAATGGTTGTTTCTTATCCTTGGTATCAATCATTTATTAAAGGCATTATTGATACTTTAAAGTTAACTTGGTTTATTACAGTTGCTTTTGGGAATATTCTTTGGCAGTTAATAACTACCGGTCAATTGACTGTTCAGGTGGCGGGGCCGGTTGGTATCTTTGATTTGACCAGTCAGGCAACCCAGCTCGGCTTTATTTATCTTTTACAATTCGCCGCTATATTAAATATTAATTTAGCTATAATTAATATTTTGCCTTTTCCCGCTTTAGACGGCGGCCGTCTGCTTTTCTTGTTAATTGAAAAAATTAAGGGTTCGCCGGTTAGTCAGAAGATAGAGGGCTTGGCTCATACTGCCGGATTTATCATATTAATTTTATTGATGCTCGCTGTTACTTGGCGCGATATTGTCAGGATATTTTAAGGACCGAGTCTATGATCCGAGGTTGAACCTCAAAACTACGAACCTCTGCAGAGGTTCGTAGTTTTGAGGTTCAACCTCTAGGCATTCCAGAGGTTCAACTTTAATCTAATTCCAACTCCCAATTCTTTTATTGCTCCTGTATTTTTTTTGTGCTAAAATTATCATAATATAATCATGAAAAACAAAGAAGATAAATTTGAAGATAAAAAAATAACTAGCCGCGATAAAGATTATTCACAGTGGTATTTAGATGTAATTTCAGCAGCTGATTTAGCTGAACATTCGTCGGTAAAGGGTTGTATGGTGATTAAGCCATATGGTTACGCTATTTGGGAAAATATCCAAAAAATTTTAGATGAAAAGATCAAAGAGGCCGATGTAAAAAACGCCTATTTCCCTATATTTATCCCTCAAAGTTTTCTTTCCAAAGAAGCGGAACATGTAGAGGGTTTTTCTCCGGAGTGCGCCGTAGTAACCCACGCCGGAGGAAAAAAATTAGACGAACCGTTAATTGTCCGTCCTACTTCAGAAACAATAATGTATGACGCTTTTTCTAAATGGATTAGTTCTTATCGCGATTTACCTTTATTAATTAATCAATGGGCTAATGTAGTTCGTTGGGAATTGCGTCCCCGTTTATTCTTAAGGACTACTGAATTTCTTTGGCAGGAAGGGCATACAGCCCATACAACTGAAAAAGAGGCGGAAGAAAGAACCAGACAGATGTTGGATATTTATCAGGATTTGGCGGAAGAATATATGGCTATGCCGGTTGTTGCCGGAGTTAAATCAGAGTTGGAGAAGTTTGCCGGAGCAAACCATACCTATACTATTGAGGCAATGATGCAAGATAGAAAGGCCTTACAAGCCGGGACATCTCATTTGCTTGGTCAGAGTTTTGCTAAAGCTTTTGATATCAAGTTTTTAGGAAAAGACGGTAAAAAACATTATGTTTGGCAGACAAGCTGGGGAGTAAGCACTCGGTTAATCGGGGCTTTAATTATGGCTCACAGCGATGATAAAGGTCTTGTTTTACCTCCTAAAATAGCGCCAATTGATGTTGTAATTATTCCTATTTGGAATTCTGAGAATGAGAAAAAGAGAGTTTTGGATAAAGCAAACGAACTTAAAAAGAAACTAAAAAAAGATTTTAAAGTTGAATTGGATACTCGGGATATGCGTCCCGGGCCAAAGTTTTTTGAATGGGAGAAAAAAGGCGTGCCTCTTAGATTAGAAATTGGGCCGGCTGAAGTTGAGGAAAAACAGATTCTTGTTGTTAGGAGAGATGGTGGTAATAAGTCGTTGGTTGATGAGAAAAAAGTTGAGACAAAGTTTATTAGAAAAATATTAGACAATATTCAAAAGGAGATATTTAATAAGGCAAAAAAGTTTCAGATAGAAAATACAAACAGAGTCAGTGATTGGGATGAATTTAAAGATATTTTTAATAAAAATGGCGGTTTTGTTCATGCTTATTGGTGCGGTAATGATAAGTGCGAGACAAAAATCAAAGAAGAAACAAAAGCGACTATCCGTTGTATTCCTTTCAAACAAACAAAAAAGAAAGGTAAATGTATTTTATGTGGAGGAGAATCAGGTCAGGAGGTAATTTTTGCTAAGGCATATTAATTGTTATGCTCAATAATTTTTTTGGTTTTTTTTCTAAAGATGTTGGTATTGATTTAGGCACAGCTAATACCTTGGTCTATGTTAAAGGGAGAGGGATTGTTATTAATGAGCCATCAGTAGTGGCAATTAATCAGAAAACCGGCCAGATTTTAGCTATTGGCCAGGAAGCTAAGAAAATGGTTGGCCGAACTCCAGCTCATATTATCGCTTCTCGTCCTTTAGTAGCCGGAGTAGTTTCTGATTTTGAAGTAACTGAACAGATGCTCAAGTTTTTTATTGATAAGGTTCACCGGGAAAGTTTCTCTATTTTACCGAGGCCCCGAGTGGCTATTGGTATTCCCTCGGGTGTAACTGAAGTGGAAAAACGAGCAGTTGAAGACGCGACGCGCAGCGCTGGAGGGCGCGAGGTCTATTTAATTGAAGAACCAATGGCAGCGGCGATTGGTATTCGTATGCCAGTCCAGGAAGCAACCGGTAATATGATAGTTGATATTGGTGGCGGCACTACTGAAGTGGCGGTTATTTCCTTGGGCGGAATTGTTGTCTCTAAAAGTTTGCGTATTGCCGGCGACCGGCTTAATGAAGATATTATTAACTATGCCCGGGAAGAATTTAATCTTTTGTTGGGGGAAAAAACAGCTGAAGATATCAAGTTAGCCGTAGGTTCAGCCTATCCCTTGGAAGAAAAAATAGAGACAACTATGCGCGGTCGCGATATTGTTACTGGTTTGCCCAAAGAGGTAACAGTTGATGATACGCAAATTAGAAAGGCCTTGGGTCGTTCAATTAAATCATTGATTAATGCGATTAAAGGGACAATTGAAGAGACGCCTCCTGAGTTGGTGGCTGATATTATGGAACGGGGAATTTATTTAGTGGGCGGCGGCGGCTTATTGCGCAGTTTGGATCAATTAGTGGCTGAACAAACAGAAATGCCGGTTAAATTAGTGGAAGACCCTTTAACAGCTGTAGTGCGCGGGACCGGTATGGTGTTGGAAGATGTTGACGCTTTATCAGATGTTTTAGTCAGCACTCAATACGAGGAGCCGCCAAAGTAATTATGCCGGAGCTTCCAGAAGTTGAAACAATTAGAAGACAGCTTAATAAGAGGATTAGAGGTAAACAGATTAAAAAAGTAGAAATCCGTTTAAGGAAGTTTGTTAAATATCCTTTGAAAAAGTTTGAAAAATTAGTTGTTGGGGCAGAAATTAAAGGTGTTGCTCGCCGAGCTAAATTACTGATTATTAAGTTATCTAATAACTATTTTTTAGTTATTCATCTAAAATTAAGCGGTCAATTGATTTTTAACGGCCAGCCTAGCAAGCATACTCATTTAATCTACTATTTTACTGATGGGACTAAATTAATTCATAATGATTTGCGTCAATTTGGCTTTGTTAAGGTAGTCCCTAAAGATAAATTAGATAACTTTTTTAAAAAAGAAAAATTTGGCCCTGAACCTTTAGCCAGAGAATTCACCTTAAAATTATTTAAAGAATTATTAGCTAAAAGAAAAAAGTCAAAAATTAAACCGCTTTTAATGGACCAGAAATTTATTGCCGGAATCGGCAATATTTATTCAGATGAAATTTTGTTTTATGCTAAAGTTTTGCCGACCAGGAAAATTAGTTCGCTAAAACCAGCAGAAATCAAAAGGATTTTTGAACAGATTAAAAAGATTTTAACTTTAGCTCTTAAAAAGAAAGGCAGTTCTAACCGTGATTATTTTGACGCGGATGGCAAAAAGGGGGATTTCGCGCCTTTACAAAGAGTTTATCAAAGAGAAAATCAACCTTGCTCTAAATGTAAAACCAGAGTTAAAAGAATTAAGTTAAACAGCCGTTCGGCTCATTTTTGTCCACGGTGTCAGAAATAGATACATATTTAGAGATTCAGTAATACTCTTTTTAGTGAACGCGAAAATCCCCAGCGTGGATTTTCGCTCTTGCGGATTACTCACTCCCCCGCAGTACTGCGGGGACCATGCCCGTTCGTAATCCGATGTCGCTAAAAAGATATTACTGAATCTCTTATAGATTATTGTCTAAAAAACTTTTAAAATTCCCAAAAAATTTTTATTGGGGCGCTGCGACTTCAGCTCATCAGATAGAAGGCGGGCAAGTTAATGATTGGTCTGAATGGGAAAAAGGCAATGCCGAGCGCTTGGCCGGAGAGGCAAAGGATTATTGGCAGAAATGGCAGCAGGAAAGGTTTCCGGAAGTGTTTCAACCGAGAAACTATATTTCCGGCCGCGCCTGCGACCATTACCATCGTTTTAAAGAGGATTTTGGAATTGCTAAACAGTTGAATCATAATGCTCATCGTTTTTCCATTGAATGGTCGCGCATTGAACCAAAAGAGGGTAGGATTGACGAAAAAGAAATAGAGCATTACAGGCAAGTTCTTATTGCTTTAAAAGAGCGCGGATTAGAGCCGTTTGTTACTTTATATCATTGGCCTTTGCCGAATTGGCTGGCTGAAAAAGGCGGCTGGCTTCATCCTAAAGCGCCTCATTATTTTGACCGCTATGTTAAAATCATCAGCGAGAATTTATTTGATTATGTTAAGTTTTGGATTACTTTAAATGAGCCGAATATTTATACTAATAATTGTTTTTTAAGAGGTAAATGGCCACCGCAAAGGAAAAGTATTTTTAAGTATTTAAAAGTGGTTAGTAATTTAGTTGAAGCGCATAAATTAGTTTATCAGTCGCTTCATTTAATTGATTTGGATTGTCAGGTGGGCATTGCTAAGAACAACATTTATTTTAAGAGATTTTTTCCATTTAGGTATTTCTGGAATAGGTATTTTCTAAATAAAATTAAAGACGAACAGGATTTTATTGGTTTAAATTATTATTTTTATCGCGATTGGCCAAAAAAAAGCAATCTACCGGTTTCCGATTTGGGCTGGGAGATTTACCCCGAAGGTATATATTATGTTCTAAAAGATTTAAAGAAATACAATAAGCCGATATATATCACGGAAAATGGCTTGGCTGATAAAAACGATAAAAAACGAACCCAATTTATTAAAGACCATTTAATTTGGGTTCATAAGGCGATTGAGGAGGGGGTTGATGTTAAGGGATATTTTTACTGGTCTCTTTTGGATAATTTTGAATGGGATAAAGGTTTTTGGCCGCGTTTTGGCTTGGTTGAAGTTGACTTTAAGACCTTTGAACGCAAGATTCGTCTGAGCGCTAAAATCTACGCCCAAATTTGTAAAGAAAACAGGCTTAATTTATGAATTGGCTTTTAATTGCAATTACAGCTCACTTTATATTTGCTCTGGTTTTTGTAATTGATAAATATCTTTTTTCCCATACTTATCTTAAACCGGCTGCTTACGCTTTTTATGTTGGTCTTTTAGGCGGTTTGGCTATTTTATTATTCCCTTTTGGATTTAGTTTACTGCCTTTGAAACAAATTTTAATTAGCTTTTTCGCTGGCACTTTTTTTGTTTTTGCTATTTTTTACTTTTATAAATCTGTTCAATTGGGCGAGGTCTCAAGGATCACTCCGATTATTGGAGGTTTGGTTCCTCTTTTTACTTTGCTTTTTACTTATTCTTTTTTGGGCGAACGTTTGGTCTTTAACCAGTTAATCGCTTTTTCTTTGCTTGTTTTGGGCGGAATAGTTATGGTTTGGCCCAGAAAACAGGTTTGTCTTGTTTCGGGAATTATTAAATCACCTTTAATTAAAAGATTGCCTTTAGCTGTTTTGGCAACTTTATTTTTCGCCGGTTCTTATGTTTTAACTAAATTTATTTATCTGGAGCAAAACTTTATTAATGGTTTTATTTGGATTCGTTTAGGCGGCATTTTAGGAGCAGGTGCATTGTTTGTTTGGCCTAACACTCGAAAGATGATTTTTGAGACATCCGAAAAGATTAAATTAAAAACAGGCAAGTTAGCCATTTCCAGTAAGGCCTTGTCAGGTTGCGCTTTTATTCTTCTTAATTACGCTATTTTTCTGGGAAGCGTCAGTTTAGTTAACGCTTTGCAAGGAGTTCAATATGTTTTCCTTTTTGTCTTGGCTCTTTTCCTGTCTAAAAAATTCCCTCAAATTATCAGGGAACAAATCAATCAAAGCGCTGTTTTACAGAAAGTAATTGCTATTGTGTTTATTGTTTTAGGTTTAGGATTCTTAGCTTTGTAATTAGTCATCTAAAATATGAAATCTCTTCTTCGCATTTTCATTTTATTTATCTTAGCAGTTATTTTCTGTTTAGCCGGTTTTTTAATTTATATGTTCACTGGCCAGGCGCCGCTGACTTCAGAAATTGACTTTGGAATTACTTTTAGTCAGTATTTTGCCGAAGAAATGGACTTGGATTGGAAGCAGGCCTATGTCGCCATACTTGATGAATTAGGAGTCAAAAAACTGCGTTTGGTTGCTTATTGGCAGTATCTTGAGCCGGAGCAGGGCAGTTATTCATTTGAAGATTTGGATTGGCAGATTCAGGAGGCAGACAAAAGGAACGCTCAAGTAATTTTAGCGGTTGGTCGGAAATTGCCCCGTTGGCCGGAATGTCACGTCCCAATTTGGGCTAAGGATTTGAACGAATCCGAACAACAAGAAAAAATTCTGTCTTTAATAGCCAAGATTGTGGAACATTATCAAGATAATAAGGTTATTTGGGCTTGGCAAATAGAGAATGAACCCTTTTTAAGAGGTTTTGGCGAATGTCCAAAATTAGATAAGGAATTCTTAAAAAAGGAAATTAATCTGGTTAGGAAAAGTGACCCGCAAAATCGGCCAATTATTATTACTGCTAGCGGGGAATTAAGCAGCTGGGTTCAGCCCGCTTTTTACGGGGATATTTTTGGAACTACGCTTTACCGAAGCGTTTACAGCGAGAATCTGGGAAAATATATTAAATATCCGATTCCGCCCGTGTTTTATTACAAAAGAGCCAATTTAACCAAAAAAATCACTGGCGTAGAAAAAGCCATTATTATTGAATTACAGGGTGAAACCTGGGGACCGAAAATGCCTTATGAAACGCCGCTTGACAAACAATTGGAAATAATGAATGTGGATGTGTTTAGAGAGATTATAGATTATACTTACCAAACCGGTTTTGATGAAGCTTATCTCTGGGGAGCGGAATGGTGGTATTGGTTAAAGCAAGAACATGAGATTGATGATTTATGGCAGGAAGCCAAAAAACAGTTTACAAAGGGGGAACGCCATTATATGCCGGAGCTGTAAACTAAGGATACCGGTCCCAAAAGAAATAAAGACATATGGGGATTTACGCCGCCATCTCTCAAAAAGCTAACAGCTAATCGTTCACTTCATCGCTATAATTCAACCCAGCCCAGCGATAACATCAAAGGGCTTTTTCTTTTCCTCAATTATAACTATGGAGTTATAGATATGGATGATTATAATGTTGCTTTTTATCTAAAAAACTGTTATAATTATTTTAGGTTAATGTTATTAGGTAAAGTTTAAGGGGTATAAAAATATGCTGCCGGAAAAATGGGAAAATTTAATAGATGATATCAAAGATAAGTTTGAGGTTGAGAAACAGGATAGAGAGCATCTTAATGAACAAGGGGGAATAGATATTGAATCCATTATTTTTAAAGGTCCTTTGGGCCGGATGAGATTAGAGCTTATTACTAAGCCGGTTGTTTTAGATAAGAAAACCAGTTATTCTCGGCGAATTGGTTCTAAAACAAGCGTTGAGTATGTTTATAGCGAGGATGAAAAAACTCATAGATTGATAGCTTATAAATGGGATGAAGCGCAGGAAGACTGGGTTGAGATTAACACAGAGAGTTTTGGTAGAATATAATTAAGATAAATAGAAAAATTATGAAAATTTCGAATTATTTAAAACAACTTGAGAAAAAGGAAAATAAAAGAACTGATAAAATAAGACAGGAACAGTTAGGATCATTAAAACTTAAATATGAGTTTCTTGAGTCAATTAGAAATATAGAGATTCTTGGAGGCGATATTCTTAAATTGTCTAAAAAGGCAATAAATGGCTCAATTAATAACAGAGAAGACGAGGCAAAGATTTTTTTAGCCGAAGCTTTTGAGAAAATTAAATCTTTTGATAGTAATCTTTCAGAATTAAGAGAAAGATTCAAGAATGAAAGGGAAAAAATAGAGTCCAATGATCTTCAAAAAATAACAATTGATAAATTAAGAGGTAATTTTTTAAGCGCAAAAGAGGAATATTTAGAAGCAAAAATTTTATTCTCTTATTTGAAAAAAGGGTTAATTTATAAGCCTAAAGAGAAACTACTAAATGATTTTATACCTTATGCTGGAGGTCTGAGTGATTTTTGCGGGGAATTATTAAGAAAAGCGAGGTTGAATGTTATAAAAAAAGGTAATTCTAAAAAAGAAATTAAGAAATATTATCGAGATACCAAAGCTATTTATCAAGTATTGTCCGGATTTTCTTTTTCAAATAAAAGCGGCATACGCCGTAAAGTAGAACAGTTGAAAGAGTATATAAAGGGTTTCGAAAATATACTTTATGATTTAAGGAATAAGTAATTTGGGAGTCGGAATTAGATTGGAATGTCTAGAGGTTCAACCTCGGGTTGCTTACCCTTGGCTTGACTTTTTCCTTGACAAGATAATAATCTTTTGGTATAATTTATGGAAGTAGTTTTTTTAAAAATAACATAAAAATAATATATTGATTAAGTATATTGATTAAGGAGGTATAAGATGACTAAGAAAGAAATTTTAACAGTGATGAATATCTTTCATGAAAAGATGTTCGAACGGATAATTGAAAAGGTTTTTGATCCCAAAACACCCGGGGCATCATTCTGGGCGGCTGTCGAAAAGTTCCAGAAAATATTAAATAATCTCGGTTATACCTATTGTCCATTTGATGAAGATATTAAGAGGCCTTTAGTAGATATTTATAGGAAAGTGGCCGCCGAGAAGGGAATTGATGTTAGACCCTTGATTTCAGTTGGCGAGAAGAAAGATAGGGAGAGAGTGTCGATTGTCACGTCAGATATGAGATGGGGGGCACAGGGGTTCGATCTCAGGCATCGTAAGATGCTTGGGAAGGATTATTAGTTAAAAAAAGGACTGTTAGTGTAATATTAACAGTCCTTTAAACTTGTTAAATTTTGAAATAATACATAGAATTAGAGTAGTTAATCTGAGGTTCAACCTCTGGTTTTAATATGAATAAATTTTATATAGTTTGTGATAATATTCGCAGTTTGGAAAACATCGGTTCAATATTTAGAACGGCTGATGCTTTGGCCGTAGATAAGATATTTTTGACCGGGATTTGCGGTCAGCCGCCTCATCCTAAAATTTCCAAGACAGCTCTTGGCGCGGAAAAAAATATTGATTGGGAGCATCAATGGCAGGTCTGGCGAGTCATTTCTCAATTAAAAAAGCAGGGCGTTTTTATTGTTGTTTTAGAACAGAGTAAGAGAAGTATTGATTATACTGAATTTAGGCCTAAATTTCCCTTGGCTTTAGTAATCGGCAATGAAGTAAAAGGGGTGTCGCAGTCGGTTTTAAAAAGAGCGGACCAAATTATTGATTTACCGATGCTGGGGCAAAAGGAATCTTTGAATGTGTCGGTTGCTTTTGGCGCGGTTGGGTATTATTTGAATCGGTTTCGTAGAATCGAGGTTGAACCTTGGGGTTAAATATGTTCAAAATTATCAAAAAACATGAAAAATCAAAGGCCCGATTAGGGTTGATTAAGACCCGGCACGGGATAATTCATACACCGGCTTTTTTGCCAGTGGCTACCAAGGCAACAGTCAAAAGCTTGACTCCGGAAAATGTTAAAAAAATCGGTTATGAGGCTATTTTAGCCAATACTTATCATTTGTATTTACAGCCGGGACATAAAATTATTAAAAAACTGGGCGGCTTGCATAAGTTTATGAATTGGTCCGGGCCAATTATTACAGACAGCGGCGGTTTTCAGGTTTTTAGCTTGGGAGCCGGTTTTGAACAAGGAATAGGCAAGGTTTTAAAACCAGGACAGGTTAATTTAAGGAATAATAATCAGAGGCCTAAACTGGTTAAGATTGACAATGATGGAGTAACTTTTACTTCGCATCTTGACGGTTCTCTACATCGTTTTTCTCCGGAGGTTTCTATTAAAATCCAGGAAGATTTGGGAGCTGACCTTATTTTCGCTTTTGATGAATGTACTTCGCCTTTGGCAAATCATAGCTATAATGAGAAAGCTATGAAAAGGACCCATTACTGGGCTGAAAGATGTTTAAAAGCTAAAAAGAATAAGAATCAGGCCTTGTTTGGTATTGTTCAGGGTGGGCATTTTAAGGATTTGAGGAAAGCCAGCGCTCAATTTATCGGTCAATTACCTTTTGACGGTTTTGGAATTGGCGGCTCTTTTGGTAAAAAAGAAATGAAAATGGCTTTGGGTTGGATTATTCCGTATTTACCGGCTGACAAGCCGAGGCATTTATTAGGTATTGGCTATTTTGATGATATTAAAGCAGCGGTTAAGCAAGGGATTGATTTATTTGATTGCGTTTATCCGACTCGCTTGGCTCGGCACGGCGTTTTTCTGACTAATCAGGGAAAAATTAATATTGCTAAAGGGGCTTATAAAACAGATAAGAAGCCAGTTATGAAAAATTGCCAATGTTATACCTGCCAAAATTACACTCGGGCTTATCTTAGTCATTTATTCAGGGCTAAAGAAATGTTGGGCGCGCGTTTAGCCACCGAACATAATTTATGGTTTATGTTTAAGTTTATGGAAGGGATTAGACGGGATATTAAGGAGGGGAAATGAGTTGGGAGTTAGTTTCAGGAGTTGGGAGTTCTAATTTCAAGGTACGGCCTCAAAATTACTACCCTTTGCAAAGGGTAGTAATTTTGAGGCCGTACCTTGAATCTCGTCCAACTCCCAACTCCTGAACTCTCAACTCTCATTGGGGATAACTTTTATTGACAGATAATAGTTAAGTATGTTAGTTTTAAACGCAATGGATG
>CAZYSH010000017.1:0-18576 GCA_964650035.1 uncultured Candidatus Saccharibacteria bacterium
ATTTTTTAAAAGATGAAAAGTCAAAAGCCATAAGTTTATAAATCTAAGGACGTTCCTTAAAATGACGTCCTTGTGCCAAGGACGTCATTTTAAGGAACGTCCTTGACTTGTGCCCTTATCTCACTCGCCTTGCAAATAGACCGCTACTGCCAAATCAAAATCAAAAATACCCAAATCAGCCAATTGGCTGCCTTTCTCGCCTTTTTGAACTGTAAAACTAATTGATTGAACATCCATTAAACGAACATTATCCTCCAAGAAAGACAAATAACCTTTAAAACCTTCGTAGGAACCGCTTAATCTTACCTGAAGAGACAAACTTGGAGCATCAATAAATATTCCCGGTTCAATTGATTTTTGGGAAGATTTCCTTGAAGAACCCCGCTCAGCTGCCTGCTTAATATCTTCTTCAAATTTTATTGATTCCAACAACAGACCATTACTTGAGGCTAAAGTTTCAAATTGAGTCAATAAATAAGCCAAATCTTTTTCCTTGGGCAAAGCTAAAGAAATTTTCTCCGCGTCATCGTTTAATTCCTGATACTCCTGTTCCAGTTTACTGACCTTAATCAAAAGTTCCTCAATCTTTTCTATTTCCTGATTTTGCTTGGTTTTATCTAATCTTAAACCTTTAATCGAACCCCACAACGGCTCAATAAAAGCAAAAACCAGCAATATTATTACCAACAAACTGATTAAAATGATAACGGGTTTTTTGTTCATACCAAATTTATTACCTATGAATACTTAGGAACTCGGTTCCTAAGTAACGGTTCCTAAGTAACTATTTAACAGGGTAAGGGTTTTGTGTTTGAATCCCTTTATTCTGAAAGTAAAAAATCAGAATTGAATTTAAGTTCAACATTAGAATTTACCCAACCATCAGAACCTAAACTTGCTTCTGAAAAATCCACGCTCTTTATTCTTGAATCTTGTTCAAAAACAACTATCTGTTTGGCTAAAACAGTATAATTAACCGCCTTTAAACTTAAACTAGCTTCTAATTGAGATAATTCTACGTTTAAATTGCTAAATTGGACTTGAGTAAGAGCTAATTCTTCAAACATTTTAAAAAGATTTAAAGAATAAACGCGTTTTGCTAAAATATTTTTAAAATTATCTATCTTTTCTTTTAAATCCATAAAATTGGCCTCTAATTCTAAATCTCTCTGGCTTTGCAGCTCGTCAATCTTTTGAGATAAATCTTCCTTATCTTTATTCAAGCTAATTTTATAACCCCACAAACCAAAACAAGATAAGACAACCGCAACTAATAAACTTACTGATAAAATTACAAAAAAATTACCTTGGCCAAAAAATTTGTCGAATAATTTAGACAGCTCAAAACCAGCGCCAATCTTGCGCTTTGCCTTATATTTATCTGGCATTAATTTAATATCCATACCAAATTTATCTATTCCTCTCTCATAGCCAAGCCCGCGGCTACAGCTAAAGAAAGACTTAAATCCTTCAAAACCGGTTTAAGCACTTTAGGATAAACTACACGAGCAAAAGGATTACCCATTGAAGTATCTAAAGATAATTTTTCAACTAAACAATCCGTAAAACCGGCTAAACGCGCTCCACTGCCAACTAAAATACACTTTTCAATCTTACGATTATATTTACCCTGATAAGAATCAATAATCTTTCTTATCTCAACAGCAATCACCCCTAAAGATGACTGAACAATTCCTTTTAATTGAGGATTTGACTGATAAGTTAATAAATTTTTCTTTAATTCATCAGCTTTTTTAAAACTAAAACCCATTTGCTGGGCAATGGCCTTACTTATCTTTCTTCCTCCCATTTCTAAATTATGAGTCACTCGAATATATCCATCATCAATAATGCTGATATTAATTGAACGAGCTCCATTGTCAATTAACATAACAACACTTTTATCATTGCCAATTAAAGCGCGGGCCAAACTAAAAGTTTCCCCTTCTATTCCTCTAAGATTCAATCCGGCTAATTTAACTATCTGGCTGTAGTTATCAATAACCTTTTTCGGCACAGCAATAAGCAAAACCTGCTGATTATTTTTATTTTGTTGAATGGTTTTACTATCAGCTTGACTGTTATTCTGAATATTAGGATTCTGAACACTGGGCGAACTAACAATACTCCAATCTAAAACCACTTCCGAAATAGGCACAGGCACATATTTCCTCGCCTCAAAAGAAATAGCCGCCGCAATTTCTTTTTCTGACATATCAGGGAAATCAATCAAGGTATAAAAACTGGAATAAACCGGCACGGATAAATAAATATCCTTGGATTTAATTTTAGCTTCCTTAATCGTTCTCTTAATTATATCAGCCATTTCTTCATTAGGTATTTTCAATGTTTCTGGATCAATCTCCTGTTCTTTTTCTTTATCTTTTAAATATTTCTCTAAAGAAAAAATTGCGTAGTTTTTCAGATTATGTCTGTTATCGTTCTTCTCCAGTTCAACTATTTTTACTGCCGAAGCGCTGATGTCAATCCCTAAATAATTCTTTAATTTATCTTTGAATAAAAACACATTTATAACTTGTCCTTATTTATCAATAATTATATCATAAATTTAAAAAAACAAACAACAAATTATGTGGAAAACTATTTTGGACTTAATTTTCCCTATTCATTGTCTCGGCTGTAATCAAGAAGGATATTTTATCTGTTATTCCTGTTTTAAAAAAATTCCTATCAATAAAAAACCGCCTCTTAATTTTAATCAAAAAGGCGCTCTTGATAATTTAATAATAGCCAGTTCTTACAAACACCCCTTAATTAAAGAAACGATTCATCAATTCAAATATAATTTTATAAAAGATTTGGCTGAACCTTTAGGATTATTAATGGCCAAAAAATTAAAAGAAGCTGAAGATAATTTAAGACCTAAGAGGATTGTCCTGCAAAATGATGTCCCTTGCGAAGCAAGGGCGTCATTTTCAGGACGACCCTCTGAATCCAAACCTAAATCTAAATCTGAATCAAATCTTCTCCTCATCCCCATCCCCCTACACAAGAAACGCCTCCGCTGGCGCGGCTTTAACCAAGCTGACCTTCTTGCCCAAGTCGTTAGTAAAAAATTAAACATTCCAGTGAATAATAATCTTTTAATCAGGACTAAATACACCCTGCCCCAAGTCAAAATCCAAGATGCTAAACAAAGAAAACAAAACATCCAGCAGGTTTTTGCCCTAAATAAAAATACAGAGGTCCGCGCTTCAAGAGCGCCTAAGAGAACTTCGCCTAAGGGGATTGTCCTGCAAAATGATGTTTTTAGAACGTCTAAGAGGATTGCCCTGCAAAATGATGTCCCTTGCGAAGCAAGGGCGTCATTTTTAAGACGATCCTCTGGATTTGATTTCACTGACTTATCAGACAAAGCCATTATCTTAGTTGACGACATATCCACCACCAGCGCCACTTTGGAAGAAGCGGCTCAAACATTAAAACCACTCCAGCCAAAAAAAATCTGGGGATTAGTCATTGCCCAGGGTTAAGTTTTTAAGTTTCAAGGTACGTGGGTTTCAAGGTGCGGCCTCAAAATTACTACCCTTTGCAAAGGGTAGTAATTTTGAGGCCGCACCTTGAAAACACTCCCAACTCTTAAAAACCCTTGAAAAGACATTTAAAATGAGTTATTGTAGAAACAATTGGAGGAGTGCGGCGAATTGGTAAGCCAGCACCCTGCTAAGGTGTAACCCTTCGGGGTTTGTGGGTTCGAGTCCCACCTCCTCCGCCAGATACATTGGAGAGGTACGAAAGTGGCTTAATCGGGCAGTCTTGAAAACTGCTGTCGTCTTTTGGCGACCGTGGGTTCGAATCCCACCCTCTCCGCCAGATGTCCATATTTGAACCAAGAGAATTAATGCAGCTATGCTCATAACAAAAAGCCCCTTTAAAGGGGCTTTTTGTTTATACGGTTAATAACCTAAACCGCGTCATAACACATACGCCATGTTGCCGAAGCCTTCCCCATTTTATTCGCATTTTGAGAGAAACCAATAGCATCTTTAATAGCTGATGCTACATCTTGCTTTTTTTCTTGCCAAATCTTAAATGGATCTTTCTTCCAAGACCAATCGCCTCTATGGTCGATATATTTTCTAAATCCAGCAAGAACTGGATAAACAAATCCATCTGGATAGTTGTATTCTGCAACATCATCAATGAATCGTAGCGGCTGTGGTTCTTTATACTTCCTTACCCCCATGGTTTCAAGCGCGCCAAACTTTCCAGGAAGAAGATTATACGCATTAGGAAGATCCCTATATATAACATCTCGAAGATTAAGAATATCTACAAGAATTTTACTAGCTTTTTCTATAATTCCCTTACGCTTTTCAGCAGTATAGAAATCTACAACAGCTGCTTTCCCAGAATAAGCTTCCTTGGGATGAGTATTTTTATCAAATGACCCATCAAGACAATAAATATAGGAAAGTATCTCCCTAATAGAAATATCTTTTCTTTTACCATCATCGCCCATTTCAAATTCCGAGTATGAGATACGATCCCTATAGCGCGGATCAGTCAATACAAGCTCAATAGGCTCATATGACTTCCGAAGATTCTCCAAAGAGTGGGTTTGGGCAGCTCGTGACCGATTTCGTCCATCAACAATATCAACGAGTTCATTGGGGGCAAGAACGCCGATAATGCATTCTATTTTTACTTCAGCATCCACATAATTCTCACGAAGAACTTCACGTATAGCGGAAAAGGTATGGCCTCCATTAGCGATACCATGTTTATCTTTCTCTAAAAAATCAACTGTAACAATATTGTTCTTATTATCAAATTCAATTTCAGGCGCTAAAATTGTAATTCCGAGATTTCTAAATACCATCTCCCCCGGATAATTTTTTAGAGTGTCGATTATTGCATTGTAAACATCTCCGCGCACATTAGTGTCACGAACATTTACATCTCGCCAATCTTCCCATTCTGGGGGGATATTAGCAATTGGAAGAGTAAACGCACAAATGCCTCTGCCATCTTCAGCTTTATGCAAGCTTCTAAATGAACTGACTTTAAATTTAAATGTCATAGATAGAAAACGCTATTAACTATAATGAATTTAGTTTAAATTTAAATGTCATCATAAATAAAAGCGCTTATTAATGATTAATTAAGCGCTACAGACAAAACTCCAAAATTAATAACTCAACTGACACGGAGTATCGACCCGTTGTCTGTTTGCGAGAGAGTATTTCATCTCTACGCCCGCGAAGCGGATTGGCAGCGCGCTTGGCTACACCAATAGCTAAAGTATATATCCTAATAATCTTTTTGTCAAATTTCTTTTATCCACAATTCTATAAATACCCATTCACTGATTGGTTTTTATCCTTAAAAAATGATATAATAAAGACAAACCATGGCCAAACCATATTATAAAAAACCAAAATTTGAACTTTATTTAGCTGATTCTCTTAAGTTTCTTAAAAAGTTCAAGGATAATTCAGTTGATATGATTTTTGCCGATCCTCCCTATTTTCTTTCAAGCGGTACCTTCACTTGCCAAAACGGCAGAATGGTTAGCGTTAAAAAAGGAAATTGGGATATGAGTAATGGAATAAAAAAAGACTTTGATTTCCATTTGAACTGGATTAAAGAATGTAAAAGAATCTTAAAACCATCAGGCACTATTTGGATTAGTGGAACATATCATTCAATTTATCAGTGTGGCTTTATTTTACAAAATACTGGCTATCATATTTTAAATGATATTTCTTGGTTTAAACCGAATGCTTCTCCTAATTTGAGCTGCCGCTTTTTTACCGCCAGCCACGAAACTTTGCTTTGGGCAAGAAAGGACAAAAAAGCTAAACACACTTTCAATTATGAAAAAATGAGAAACGGCGAATGGCCGGAAGATTTTATCAAAAAACCAAACTCTCAAATGAGATCTGTTTGGGCAACGAATACGCCAAAGCCGATTGAAAAAAGATTTGGTAAACATCCAACTCAAAAGCCGGTTGATCTGCTAAGAAGAATAGTTTTGGCCAGCACTAATAAGGGTGATCTAGTTTTAGATCCTTTTACCGGTAGTTCAACCACTGGCTTAGCTACCTATCTTTACGGCAGAAGATTCATCGGTATTGACAACGAAAAGAAATATTTGAATTTATCAATTAAGAGATTTGAAGAATTAGATAGAAATTTGAAGAATAAATTTAAGGAGAAATAATGAAAATAGTTACAAGGGCTACAGCTATCAAAAATTTAAAGAAATATATTGGAGAAGACTTAGCTAGGCTTGCCGAGAGATTCGGAGTGACTACTTATAAAAACGGTAAACAGAACAAAGGATGGAAGGGTTTAGTTTTAGAAAGATTAGCCGGGCTTGAGCCAAGTGTCTCGAAAGCGCCAAATGGTTTATCCTATGAGCTAAAATCAGTCAGCTTCCATAAAGTCAAAGATGAATTTGTGCCAAAAGAAACAATGGCCATAACCATGATTAATCCGCAAGAATTAAAAGAGTATGAATTTTTTGAAAGTCATTGTTGGAATAAATTAAAATCAATGATTTTTTGCGCGGTTATGTGGCACGGAAAAAATTCCAGAAAAGCAGAATTGATAGAAGTGGACAGTTTGGATTTTGCCGAAGATGACGATTTAATAAATGAAATCAAAACCGACTACGATTTTATTAGAGAAAAGTTAATTAAGCACGGTTTTGATAGTTTAACCGGCAAAGATGGAAAATGGATTCAGGCTAGGACTAAAGGCCCAGGACATGGATCAATTAGCAGAGCGTTTTATGCCCGCAAAGAATTAGTTAAAAGAATTTTTGAAATCGGTGAATAAAATGATAAAAGAAGATAATTTAACAAATCATCAATTCATAATCAAATTTGATGAGCCCACAAGTTATGGCTATACAGCTATAGTATCAAATTATTTTGTAGAGGAAATATTAAAAAAGAAGATAGGAACAAAAGATTTAAAATCCAAACAAATTTTTTTTAGGTTATTCAGAACTGGAATATTAGGAGATATCTTATATAAAAAAGGGGAAGAATATATAAAATCAGAAGATAATTTTGCAGAAACTGAATTCTTAGCTGTTATATTTGAAAGTTACATGTTTTTAGTTCGATCTATTTACGACTATATGTTGCACTTTTTGAACAAAAAATTCGACATAAAAGAAAACAGTTTCCATAAGTTTATTTCAAAAATTGAAAAAGATGATTATCCTAAGATCACTGGCAAATTTAGAGACCATCTTAAAAGAAATAAATTATTTAAAGAAATTAGAGATTTAAGGGATTCGATTAAACAAAAAACTCCCTATATTTTTATATACATCAAGGATCATAAATATCGAGTTGAAGGAACCATATATAAAAGAAATGGGACAAAAGAAACTTTCGATGAACTTCTTTATTTAAAGATTTTTGGATATTCTACTGCATTATTACTGCTTATGTCTTATATAACAGAAAATATGACTAGTATCTCATTTAAAGACCAGATAAAGCATCTAAAACAGAAAGCTACCAAAAGATAAATTATCACTTTCGTTAGTAAATCTTAATTGCAAACTTCGGCACTTCAAACCAACTCGGATTCTTCCTGTATAATTTGCGTAATTCTCGAATTTTTGGTTTAATTGAGGTAATAGATGGTCCAAATTTACGGACATCGACACCGCCATAACCCCGCAATACTGCGGGACGAAGGCAACCCAAACAATGAAAAATAACCTCAAATGGACCGCGCCTGAATTTGAATATTATACCAAGAGTACATCTTGGTTTGTCATCACCGGAGGAATTGCCGGCTTGTTGTTATTGTGGGCGCTTTTTACTAAAAATTTTATTTTTGCCTTATTAATCGGTTTAGGATACTTTACCATTATCATTTACGGCCTCAAACGACCAAAAAATATCCGTCTAGCCATCACTCCTAAAGGCGTTAAAATCAATCAAACGCTTTATGAATTTGAAAATATTAAATCATTTTGGATTTTTTACAATCCGCCGGAAATAAAAGAGCTTAGCTTGCGCAGTAAAAAAACTATTATGCCCTATATCAAAATACCCTTAGGCGAACAAAACCCGGTAGAAGTTAGGCAAGCCCTGATTAAATACTTGCCTGAAAGAAAACACAAGGACTCTTTAATTGAAAATATGGCTCGCCAATTCCGTTTTTAAAATAGGGTAGAGATTTATCTAGAGGTTGAACCTCGGCTCTACAAACTTTAGCTCTTCTGTCCTCGTAGCTCAGCTGGATAGAGCGCTTCCTTGCGGAGGAAGAGGCCGCAGGTTCGAATCCTGCCGAGGACGCCAATGTTAACATTATCGTCAAAAATTGAAGAGCTTAAAAAAGTAGGTCCCGCTTATCTCAAAAAACTTCACAAGCTGAAGTTAAAAACTGTCCGGGATCTTTTTTTTCATTTTCCTCATCGTTACGAAGATTTTTCACAAATTATTCCAATCAGTGAATTAAAAAAAGGGCAAAAAGCGACTGTTCAGGCAAAAGTTACTGAAATAAAAAACAGGCGGATTTTTCCTAAACGAATGACTTTAACCGAAGGATTAGTCAAAGATAAAAGCGGAAGCATTAAAGTTGTTTGGTTTAACCAGCCCTACTTGACCCAAACCTTAAAAAAAGGAAAATTAGTCAATCTTTCCGGCAAACTAACATTTGCCAAAAATACTCTTTGTTTTTCTAATCCCGTTTATGAAATCGCCGGCAGGAATGACACCATTCATACCGGCCGCTTAATCCCTATTTACCATGAAACCGCCGGCCTAACTTCACGCTATCTTCGCTATTTAATCAAACCACTTCTGCCCTTAGCCGAACAAATCGCTGACTTCCTGCCAGATAAAATTAAAAAACAATTTAAACTGGCAGATTTGGCCCAAGCTCTTCAAAAAATTCATTTTCCCGATAATCCTCTTTCTGCTCAAAAAGCCCGCCAGCGCCTAAGCTTTGACGAGCTTTTTTTAATCCAACTAACCACTCTTAAACAAAAACAAAAATTAGCTCAAGAAAAAGCTGCAGCTATTCCCTTTAACCAACGTTTAATCAAATCTTTTGTTAAAAAATTACCCTTTAAATTAACTGATGACCAGCGTTTGGCCGCTTGGGAAATTTTCCAGGACATTTCTGAAGATACACCGATGAACCGACTACTTAATGGAGATGTCGGCTCCGGCAAGACTATTGTTGCTGTTTTGGCCGCCTTAGAAATTACCCAAGCCGGTTATCAGGTCGCTCTAATGGCGCCGACTGAAGTTCTGGCTAAACAGCATTTCCAAACCTTAAAAGATTTTTTTAAAAAAACTAAATTAACTATTGGCTTGTTGACCAGAACAGATAAAGCGATAAATCGTCAATTTAGGAGCGCAACTCCTAAAATAACTAAACCCCGGCTCAAAAAACAAATCGCTGAAGGAAAAATCAAACTCATTATTGGCACCCACGCTCTAATTCAAGAAGACCTCTCTTTTAAAAACCTCGCCTTAGCCATTATTGATGAACAGCATCGCTTTGGCGTTGCCCAGCGAGCCGCTTTGCAAAGAAAAATTTACCGGATAAAAGACGGCCTAAAAACTATTCCCCATCTCCTTTCTATGACTGCTACGCCTATCCCCAGAACTCTGGCTTTAACAATTTACGGCGACTTGGATATTTCTTTAATTAAACAAATGCCTAAGGGCCGACAAAAAATCATTACTCAATTAATTACTCCAGCTGGCCGAAATAAGGCCTATAATTTCATTAAAAAACAAATAAAACAAAAAAGGCAAATCTTTGTCATTTGCCCCTTGATTGACGAATCAGAAAAGCTTTCCGCCCGAAGCGGATTTGCGGAAGTTAAATCAGTTACCCAGGAATATGAAAAACTTTCCCAGAAAATATTTCCTCAATTCAAAACAGCTATGCTTCATGGCAAATTAAAACCAAAGGAAAAAGAGCAGATTATGAATGACTTTAAAGATGGGAAAACTAATATTTTAGTTTCCACTTCAGTTGTTGAAGTAGGCATTGATGTGCCTAATGCCACAGTTATGCTCATTGAGGGAGCCGACCGTTTTGGCTTGGCCCAACTTTACCAATTCCGCGGCCGGGTCGGCCGAGGTAAACATCAATCCCATTGTCTGCTTTTTACCGATTCAACCGCCAAAAAAACCCATCAGCGACTCAAAGCGATTATTTCAGCTAAAGACGGGTTTGAACTGGCGGAAAAGGACTTAAAGATTCGCGGCCCGGGCGACTTTACCGGCCTTCGCCAATGGGGCCTGCCTGATTTAACTATGGCTTCTTTGAATAACATAGCTTTAATCAAACAAGCGCGCCAAGCGGCCCAACAAACCATAGAACAGAACCTTTCAAACCCAGCCTTAAAAGAGAAACTAAAAAATTTCCAAAACCTTATTCATTTGGAATAAAACTATGCATATGATGAGATACATAGGTAACACTCTGAATATCAAGAAATATGTTCAAAAACATTGATTCAGATGATATTGCCTACTATGATAGAATAACAATTAAGTTAATCTACGAATCAGGATATTACCTAGTTAATGACTTGATTCCGTACTATCATATGCTCTCATCTTTTAACAAATACAATAATCTATCTAAATCTGCCAAACAAAGATTAAAATGGATGGATCACTACTTTAAATGCGAAAATGATAGTTTAACCTGTAGACACTTCGATATTTCTAGGAAAACATTCTACAAATGGTTAAAGAAGTATGATCCAAGCAATCTATTCACCTTAGAAGACCAATCCAGGGCGCCTATTAACCGAAGACGGCCAGAGATTACACCGGAACAGAAACTTAGGGTAATTCAACTAAGAAAGAAGCATATTCGCTACAGCAAGATTAAACTAGCTAAAATCTATTTAAGAGAGTATGGAGAAGCAATATCTTCATGGAAGATACAAAGAGTTATCCAACAATACAATCTCTACCACAATCCATCTAAAACAGATAGAATCACCCATAAGCGATTAACCGCAGTCAAGAGGAAGAGAATCACTGAATTGAAGAAAAAGCCCAGGAATGGATTCTTAATGTGCCTGGATGCTATTGAGTTAAGATGCAACAATCTTAAGAGATACATCTTTACTGGCATAGATAGTTATTCCAAAGTTGCCTTTGTCAGGATGTACAGGCATTCTAATTCATACAATGCATCAGATTTTCTTAATAGATTAATGTACTTAACTAATGGACAGATAGAAAACATTCAAACAGATAACGGATCTGAATTTGAAAAGCATTTTAGGCATTCATGCAAGAAACTTAATCTCAACAGATACCATAGCCGTCCCAGGACGCCCAAGGACAATCCAGTCAATGAAAGATTCAACAGAACCTTACAAGAAGAATTTGTTAATCTTGGCAACTTTAATCCCGATGTAGTACAATTCAATAGGAATATGACTGAATGGCTGATTGAATACAACTTCTACAGACCTCATGACTCATTAAACAATGAGACTCCCATAAACATCAATAATTCTATCAAAGTGTTACCTATGTACCCGTCAGGTACAAAAGCTTGACAAAATTAATTTATTGGATTAAACTATAAGCAACTTTAACATTCAAATACAAATAAAAGGAGGTGATTGATAAACACGGTAAGGGATTACGGAAATTCTAAAACTAAACGGAAAGGAAAATGACATGAATCACTCAAGAATAGAAGTATTAGAAAACGTAAAACAGTATTTTGAAAAAAATGGCGGCGTAGCCAGCCAAGAATGCCTCGTTATGGCCAAAACAGCGGTCAAAAAAGCCCAAGAAGGGCAATATGGAATTTGCTCGTGTGGACACCGAGCCACAAAAAAAGAGATTTTTATGAGACCTTTTTTCTGCGCCAAATGTGAGGAGTCGTTCGTCTAATGACCGAGCGGGTGGCCCACTCTCGAGAGCTGCGCGTTCATCAGACGACAGGCAGAAAATAGTTTTTGTCTTGAAGTCCTCCTTTAGTGGGGATGGGGAATAATTCTCATCCCCGCTAAAAAAGCTTAGACAGTTGGAAGTCCAATTCCCAACTCCCTAAGCTTTTTTTTATTCAAGGTCGGACCTTGAAATTACTACCCTTTTATTTCTTCTTAGGCGTTACCCAAAAGCCCATATATTTGCCCAGAAGCAGTCGGGTCTGGGATTCTAAACCCGGCAAAGCGCCAAAAACCAAAATAGTAAAAGGAACTAAAATCCATTGAACAAGCATGCCTAAACTCTTAAACCAGCCATAATCTTTGGGCCGCTTGGGCAAAAGCAAAGTGCTGTAAATAGCTGAACCAACCAATCCAACCATAGCAATAGTCATTAAAAATCTAGTTATCCGCGGAAGATTATACGACAGCAAAGTAACATTAAACCAATCTCCGCCTAAATACAAAGGCAGCCAGCCAAGCAAAAAGATAAGAATGGCGTTGGTCGCCCAAGACCAGAATCCTTCAAACTGAACCCAAGTCCAATGCCATTTGATTCGTTTACTAATCTTCTTATTCTTTAAAAAACCAAAAAGTAAAAAGGGGATATTCTCCGCTCCCCAACCCCAACGTCTTTGCTGTTTATAAACATTGATTGAAGTTTGCCAAAAACTCGGCGTTAAATTGGCATCCATAGAAACAGGGTAATACAAAGGCACTACTCGATAATCACCATTATAATACAACAAATTCTGCCAAAAAATTCTGGAATCCTCGGAAACCATATTAACCGGCCAAAAATCAACCTCAACTAAAGTTTTAAAACCTAAAGCCTGGGAGGAAAAATTAGACAATCTTTCTGGTCTCATTTGCTGAATCATTTGCCAGAAAGTACCTGAAGTAGCCACTACCCGGGAAACACAGGGTGCCTGCCAAATATTATTATTATAAACCGGCACTGGCTGATAACCAGCCCGGGTTGATTTTTTCACAGTCAAATAATGATAAGTTAAACAGGAGAAATACTTGGGATAAACTCGGGTATCAATATCTCCGCAAGAAACAATAATATCCTCGTAAGGAATCTTTAAAGGATCAATAATTTTTTCCTTTGCCTGTCGCCCGGCCCAAGTGCTATTTGCCCCTTTGCCAGCTAATTCACCAACAATATCCTCAGGATGAGTAGTAACTAAGAATTTAAAAAACTTATTCCCAAATTCTTTTTCAACAGTTTTAGCCATTTTTTGAGCCCTTAGACCAACCCTTTGTTCAGCTCCCAAGACAACAATTATTTTATCCTTGGGATAATCAGAATCAATAATTGCCTGAAGGCTTCCCCGAAGAACTTCTACGGGTTCTTGGTAAAACGGCATAATTACTAAATGATAAATTCTCTGCCAATCTTTTTTCTTTTTTACTTTCTTAAGCCAATCAACTTTGATACTCTTCTTCATTAATTTATAACTGGCTCTTAAATGCAAAGAAAAATAGACGGTCTTTAAAACCCAATAAATATCAAAAGCAATAATAAAAAGAGCGACCCAAACAGGCCGATACCAAGAAAGAAAAATTACAGGTAAAAGAGTCAACCAAGCCAAAGCGCCTGGTAAAATTTCAAAAGCCCGATAAATTCTCCGTTCTTTCGGGCTTTTTAAATCAGGCGCCTTGCCGATTTTTAAATAGTATTTATCTTTGGATAACATACTGGCAAATTTGATGGTTTTAAGAGGTTTTTTGGAAGTCGTACTTCCAAATTGGAAGTACGACTTCCAAAAAACTTTTAATGGGTTACAGAGACGTCGCCTCTGCATTTCGTCTCTGCACTCCCAATTCCACTTCCAATTTCCAATACTAACGCTTAATAATATTATTTTCCTGACCCTGATGATTATACTTTTCTAAAATCTCGTCCTTGACCAAATTAAAAGCCTCTTCTAAATCAATTCCCAGTTGATTAGCTAAACGACATAAGCCAAAAAACATATCCCCAATTCCATCTTTAAATATCTCCTGATTTTCTTTAACAAACTTAATCCGTTCCTCTTTTGATTTGTAACGCAAATACTGCGACATCTCAATTAACTCTTCGTGCAAATGGTCAAACTTATCAACATTGGGAAAATCCTCCCAATTATTCCTTTTAGCAAAACTCTTAACTAACTTTTGCGCTTCCTTAATTGTCTCAACTTTCTGTTCCATCTTTAAACAATTATTTCCATTAAATCCTCCGCAATAGAAAAATTACCTTTATAATTTTTCCTTACCTCTTTTTCTACATCAGGCAAATAACCATTAGCAACATGTGTAATAATTAATTTTTTTACATTTGCTTGCGAGGCAATCTCACCTGCTTCTTCTCCGCTCAAGTGTCCTTTGGCATGCCACCATTCCTTTGGCCACCATTCTTTTGGTTCATTTGCTTCAATAATTGCTAAATCAGAATTCTTGCATGCCTTTTTCAATTCCTCGCATAAACCCGAATCTCCAGAATAACAAACCTTTTTATTTTTATTTTTTAAAACATAGCCAAAACAATTAACTAAATTTTTTTTATGTTTTGTACCATGTTTTACCTTAAATCCACTCACTTTTAATTCTCCGATTTGGACAACTTCATTAGGAGAAAGCTCTGCTATTTCTAATCTTTTAATATTTTCGTGACTATCTATATGAAACGCCTCTAAAATTTTACTTATATCCTTTTTAATTCCTTTTGGACCATAAATTGTATATCTTTCCTTTAATCTTTTCTCGCCTATAGTATCTAAAACCAACTGCATAAAAGATGCCAACCCAGCAGCATGATCTGTGTGCATATGGGAAATAAAAATTCTATCTAAATCAAAAAGACTAACTTTCAATTTTAGAAGGTTTTCAATCACGCCTCTGCCAAAATCCAAGACTATTTTTTGTTTATTTACTTCAATAAGATAACCCGAAGAATGCCTGTTTAATTCAGGAACAAAAGTTCCAGAACCTAAAATAGTAATTTTCATATAATTTCATCACATTAACCAACTATCACGCAGCCCCAAGGAGAATCGAACTCCTGTTACCAGGATGAAAACCTGGCGTCCTAACCACTAGACGATGGGGCCATATCTTGTCATATGGTACATCTTAAGCTATGATTTGTAAAGTATGATTATCTTAGGTATAGAAACATCTTGCGATGATACTGGGATTGCCCTGATAGAATGCGACCGGAACAAAAAGTGTCGCATTTTGTCTAATGTCATTTCTTCACAAATCAAGGTACACGCTCCTTATGGCGGAGTGGTGCCTAATTTGGCTGCCCGGGCTCATTTGGAAAACATTGGGCCAGTCCTACAAAAAGCCCTAAAAGACGCTAATCGTCCAAAAATTGATTTAATTGCTGTCACCCAAAAACCGGGCTTGATTCCCTGCTTGTTAGTTGGAGTTAATTTTGCCAAAGCCCTGGCCTATAATTGGAACATTCCGGTCTTAGGTATTAATCACATTAAAGCCCATATTTACGCTAATTGGTTTAATAATCAAAAAATTAAATTCCCTCTCCTATCTCTAATTGTTTCAGGCGGACACACTCAATTAGTTCTAATGAAAAAATACAATGATTTTAAAATACTCGGAGAAACTAGAGATGACGCTGCTGGCGAGGCCTTTGATAAGGTAGCTAAACTTTTAGGTCTTGGCTATCCAGGTGGACCAATAATTTCCCAACGCGCTTTAAAAGGCAACTTTTCTGCTTTTGACTTGCCCCGACCTATGATTAATGATAATTCGCCAGCCGGCAAATACGACTTTTCTTTTTCTGGTTTGAAAACAGCTGTGCTTTATAAAGTTAAAAAACAAAAAAAACTTTCTCAAAAATACATCAACAACATGGCTGCTTCTTTTCAGCAAGCAGTGGTTGACGTCTTAATTAATAAAACAATTAAAGCGGCTAAAAAGAATAAAATAAAAACAGTGATTCTTTCCGGCGGAGTAGCCGCCAACCAAGAATTAAGAAATCAAATGAAAAAAGCAGTTAAGGATTTTGGTATTAAATTCCAAATGCCGGATATTAAACTCTGCACTGATAACGGAGCTATGATTGCTCTGGCCGCTGCCTATAAAAAGAAGCCAACTTCTAAACAAAGCTGGCTTCAATTGAATGCGGATGCAAACTTAAAATTCGTTTAACGATAACGATACTGTGGAAGATTTTCTGGAATCGGACGCTGGAAATGAAAAACCGACAAAAATTCATCCATATACATAAATTTGCATTCATCTCCATCTGTAAAAAAACAGTCAAGCGGGCCCGCAAGCAATCTTTTCTTTATTTCTCTACATTCATCAGCATTAAACGTAGTACCCTCGCTGACCACTTTAAGGTCCATTACTTTCTGAACCACCCAGCAAAGATAACTATAAACTACCCTGCCTGTTTCATCCGATGCGTTCCCTACAACTTCCACAGCCATCGGCGGCCTTTCTGCCCCTTCTATAACATGTCTTCTACTCATGATTTATCCTCCTTGAAAAAAAGAAGTTAATAAAGTAATATGTACAAATAAGAAGAACTAATTTTATTATCTAAACTATAAACTTAAAATATATTTATGTCAAGGGAATTAACTAAAACATACCAGCCGCAAAAAACTGAAAACAAAATTTATCAGGCTTGGGAAAAGTCGGGTTTTTTTAATCCTGACAAACTTAAAGTTGAAAAAACAGCTAAAACATACACTATTGCCATTCCCCCTCCAAATGTTACCGGCGAACTCCATATGGGGCACGCCTTAAACGCTTTTATCCAAGATATCCTGATTCGCTGGAAAAGAATGCAAGGGTATAAAACTTTATGGCTGCCGGGAACCGACCATGCTGGTATCGCCACTCAAAATGTGGTGGAAAAGAAATTAAAAAAAGAAGGCAAAACCAGGCACGATTTGGGTAAAGAAAAATTTTTAAAAGAGGTCTGGGCTTGGAAAGATAAATACGGCGATTTAATTTTAACCCAATTTAAAAAATTAGGTTGTTCTTGTGATTGGTCGCGGACCGCTTTTACCATGGATAAAGATTATCAAAAAGCAGTGGAAACCGCCTTTCTCCACTACCATAAAAAGGGTCTGATTTATCAAGGTAAAAGAGTGATTAATTGGTGTCCCCGCTGTCGGACCAGCTTGTCTGATTTAGAATTAGAGCATAGGGAAGAGAAATCGCATCTTTGGTATATTAAATATCCATTAAATAATTCTAAGGAATTTATTGTTGTTGCTACAACCCGACCGGAAACAATGCTGGGCGACACAGCCGTGGCTGTTAATCCTAATGATAAAAGATACAAAAAAATAATTGGCAAAACAATTATGCTGCCTTTAGTTAACAGGAAAATTCCAATTATTGCCGATAAAATAATTGACGCTGAATTCGGCACCGGAGCGGTTAAAGTAACCCCGGCTCATTCGCCAGTTGACGCGGAAATAGCTGAAAGGCACGATTTACCAACAATTCAGGTAATCAGCGACAAAGGCCGCATGACTAAACAAGCAGGCAGGGATTTTGCCAGTTTAACTGTTTTAGACGCTCGCAAAAAAGTAGTGGAAAAATTAGAAAAACAAAAGCTTTTGGCAAAAATTGAGGATTATACTCATCAGGTTCCTTGCTGTTATCGCTGCAATAGCGTTATTGAGCCATTAATCAGCCGACAATGGTTTGTTAAAATGGACAAACTGGCTCAATTGGCAATTAAAGCGGTTAAAAGCGGCCAGATTAAATTCCATCCTAAACGTTGGGAAAAACTCTATTTTGATTGGTTGAATAATATTAGGGACTGGTGTATTTCTCGTCAAATTTGGTGGGGTCATAAAATACCGATTAAAGGAGAAGAAGATGTTTTGGATACCTGGTTTTCTTCAGCTCTCTGGCCTTTTGCCACTTTGGGCTGGCCCAAGAAAACCAAAGATTTAAAGGAATTTTACCCAACTGATGCTCTAAGCACAGCTCGCGATATTATTAATCTCTGGGTGGCGCGCATGATTTATTCCGGACTGGAATTTACCAATAAAATTCCTTTTACTGATATAGTTATCCATGCCACTATTTTAACTAAAGACGGCAAAAGAATGAGCAAATCATTAGGCACTGGTATTGATCCTTTGGATTTAGTTAAACAGTACGGGGCAGATGCGACCCGTTTTGGTATGATTTATCAATCTTTGGGAGGACAGGATATTCATTTTTCCGAAGAAAATATTTTAATGGGCAAAAAATTTGCCAATAAAATTTGGAACGCTTCTCGGTTTGCTTTAATGCAGATTGGCAATGAAAAAATAGTTTTAACTAAAAAACAACCAAGCGGCCAAAAACTAACTGTGGCTGATAAGAAAATTCTTAAACAATTAGCGACTGCTACTAAAAAAATAACTGCTGAATTAGAAAAATATCGCTTTGGTCAGGCCGCTCATCTGCTTTATGATTTCTTTTGGCGCGACTTTTGCGACAAATATATTGAATGCGCCAAAAAACAGAATGATAAGCAAACTAAAGAAATCCTAGCTTATGTTTTAGTCAACTCCTTAAAACTGCTCCATCCCTTTATGCCTTTTGTCACGGAATCAATTTACCAGCAACTGCCTTTTAAACAAGAAAAATTCCTAATGATTGAAACTTGGCCTATATATCAAGGACGT
>CAZYSH010000018.1:0-4549 GCA_964650035.1 uncultured Candidatus Saccharibacteria bacterium
GCGCTATTTGCAAAAATAGTTTATCATATTATAATAGATTTGTCAAGGCGGCAATAATATGAAAATAAAAGAATTGAGACAAAAAACAGAAAAAGAATTAAAGGATTTACTAAATGAAGACAGGCAAAAGCTTGGTCAACTCAAGTTTAATTTAGCTTCTAAGAAATTGAAAAATGTGAGAGAGATTAGAGAATTAAGCAAAGATATTGCCAGGATTCTAACTATTTTAAATGAAAAAAATGTTAAAAAAGAAGAAAAATAATCAAAATAAATCTCAAGAAGCGGAAAAAACGCCAACAAAAAAAGGACGTTTGTTTAAAGGAACAATAGTTAGCGATAAAATGGATAAGACAGTGGTTGTTTTAGTTAGTCGTTATAAAGAGCATCCTAAGTATAAAAAGAGGTATAAGATAGGTAAGAAGTATAAGGTCCATGATCAGAAGAATGAATATAAGGTTGGTGATAAGGTGATTATTCAAGAAAATAAGCCGATTAGCAAAGGTAAGAGATGGAGGGTAATTAAAAAGATATGATTCAAGCAGGCAGTAAATTAAAAGTAGCTGATAACACTGGAGCAAAAATTATCCAATGCTTTAAGGTTTTAGGCGGCAGTCGTCGGCGCTACGCGCAGATTGGCGACGTTGTTGTTGCTTCAGTTAAGGTAGCTGAACCAAGAAAATCAGTTAAGAAAAAAGATATAGTTCGGGCAGTGATAGTTCGACAAAGGAAAGCTTTTCGGCGCAAGAATGGTTCTTATATCCGTTTTGATGAAAATGCAGCGGTTATTGTTGAAGGATATAATCCTAAGGGCGGCCGTATTTTTGGCCCGGTGCCAAGAGAATTGAAAGAAAAGGGTTTTGATAAAATTGTCTCATTAGCTCCTGAAGTGTTGTAAAGGCTTTGTCTGAATTTTTTTGGAAGCGAAGCTTCTAAATTTAGAAGCTTCGCTTCCAAAAAAATTCAAAATAACTATGAAGATAAAAAAAGGCGATACAGTATTAATAATCACAGGCAAAGACAAGGGCAAAAAGGCCAAGGTTTTAGAGTCTCATCCTAAAGAGAATAGAGTTACGATTGAAGGAGTTAATATTGTTAAGAAGCATCTTCGGCCAAAAAGAGAAAGGGAAAAAGGCCAGATTGTTGAAATTCCCAAGCCAATCAGCGTTTCTAATGTTAAGTTAATTTGTCCTAAGTGCAATAAGCCAACCCGGGTTGGTTGCCGATTGACAGAAAAGGACAAATATCGGATTTGTAAGAAATGTCAACAGGAGATATAAATTTAATTTTTAAACTAAGATGATTAAGATGAAAGAAAAATACATAAAGGAAGCTGTACCTGCTTTGAAAGAAAGATTTGGTTATAAAAATGATTTAACCGCGCCCCGGATTGTTAAGGCAGTGGTTAATGTTGGTTTTAGTCCAGCAACGGGCGGAGAGAAAATTCAGGAGGAGTTATCAAATGGTTTGGCAATAATTACCGGCCAAAAACCAAATCCCTGCCAGGTTAGAAAGCCAGAGGCGGCTTTTAAGACCAGGAAAGGCATGATTAATGGTTTAAAAGTTACTTTAAGAGGTAAGTATATGTATGATTTTTTAGAACGGTTGGTTAATTTGGCCCTGCCCCGAAGCCGCGACTTTCACGGTTTGCCCGAAAGTAATATTGACCAGGCGGGCAATTTGAATATTGGCATTAAAGAACACATCATTTTTCCGGAGATTTTAGCTGAAAACGTCAAAAGGATTTTTAGTTTTCAAATAACAGTGACAACCACTGCCCGGAGTAAAGAGGAGGGAATAGAATTATTTAGATTATTGGGTTTTCCAGTGAAATCGCGAAGCCCGCAACCTAAGAAAGATAAGGAAGTCAGGAGTTCAGAAGTTACTGTTGAGAGTTGAGAAGAGTTGGGGGTATCTTAACCCGAGGTTGAACCTCAGAATTACGAACCTCACAGAGGTTCGTAATTCTGAGGTTAAACCTCTACCATAATCTAGGACTCCCAACTCCCTCCCAATTCCCTTAAATTAAGACAAAATATTCATGGCTAAAAAATCAGTTATTGCCAGAGCAAAAAAAACACCTAAATTTTCTTCGCGGATAGTTCGGCGTTGTTTTCGCTGTGGTCGAAAAAGAGGATATTTAAGAAAATTTGATTTATGTCGAATCTGCTTTAGAGAATTGGCTAATCAGGGCGAGATCCCTGGAATTAAGAAATCATCATGGTAACCGATCCAATTGCCGATATGTTGACCAGAATAAGGAACGCCCAAGCTGTTAATCATCAGACAGCGGTGTTTCCTTTTTCTAAAATTAGGTTGAATTTAGCTGAAATTTTAAAAAAGGAAAAGTTGGTCGGCAAAGTAACTACTCAGGGGCGAAAAATACGCAAGGTTATTGAAGTTGAGTTAAAATATCAAAGAGGCAAGCCAGTTATCAGCAATTTGAAAAGGATTAGCAAACCAGGCCAAAGAATCTATATTAAAAAAGAACAATTAAGACCGGTTCGCCAGGGCTATGGTTTGATAATTATTTCCACTTCACAAGGTTTAATGACCAATAAAGAAGCTAAAAACAAGGGATTGGGTGGAGAAGTGATTTGTGAAATTTGGTGAGGGGCTTTATATTTAGGAGTTGGGAGTCGGACTCCCAACCAAGATTAAGAAAACAAACATGTCAAGAATAGGTAAACAACCAGTTATTATCCCGGACAAAGTAGAGGTTAAGATTGCTCAGGGAGAAATTACAATTAAGGGGTCTAAGGGCGAGTTAGTTCAGGAGATCCCGCTTGAAATTGAGGTAAGCGTTAAAGAAAAAGAGATAATAGTAACATCTAAGAAGAAGACAAAACGTTCTTCAGCTTTATGGGGTTTATTGAGAACTTTAATTTTTAATATGATTCAAGGAGTAACAGAGGGATTTGAAAAAAAGTTGGAAATTGAAGGGATTGGCTATCGGGTTGCTTTGCAGGGCAATAAATTGGTTTTAAATGTTGGCTATTCTCATCCGATTGAAGTAGAAGCGCCGAAAGGGATTGAATTTAAAGTAGAAAAAAATACCATTACTGTTTTAGGGATAGATAAACAACTGGTTGGTCAAGTGGCGGCTAAAATCAGGTCTAAACGCAAGCCCGAACCATACAAAGGTAAGGGGATTCGTTACGCAGGAGAGATTATTAGAAGAAAGGCCGGCAAAAAAGCGGTTGGCACAGAATAAATATGTTAGAAAAACAGCAAAAAAAATATAGACGGCATCGTCGTGTCAGAGCTAAAGTGGACGGGACAAAAGAGCGTCCGCGTCTTTCAGTTTTTCGGAGTAATCAATATATTTATGCTCAATTGATTGACGACCAAGAGAATAAAGTTTTGGTTAGTGTTAATGATATTAAGCTTAAAAAGAAGGGAAGTAAAATGGAGATAGCTAAGGAAATCGGCAAGTTAATTGCTAAAGAGGCCTTAGCTAAGAAAATTGAGAAGGTTGTTTTTGACCGGGCTGGCTATAAATATCATGGTCGGATTAAAGCGCTGGCCGAGGGAGCCAGACAAGGAGGATTAAAGTTTTAATATGGCTAATCAAAATCCAAGAAAATTTATTAAAAAAGCGTCTTACCCAGAGAAAGAATATGAGCAAAAACTACTTGATGTTGCTCGGGTGGTTCGAGTGGTGGCTGGTGGCCGCAGGTTTAGGTTTCGGACCGTAGTAGTGATTGGTAATCATAAAGGCAAGGTTGGCGTTGGGGTAGCCAAAGGACAAGATGTCAGTATTGCCGTGGAAAAGGCAGTAAGTGATGCTAAAAAACATTTAATTAAAGTTAAAATGGTTGATGGGACTATTCCTCATCAAACAGAGGCCAAGTTCAGCAAGGCCAAAGTTTTATTAAAACCAGGCATCAAGGGAAGAGGAATTGTAGCTGGCGGGGCAGTCCGGGTAGTTTGTAGTTTGGCTGGAATCGAGAACCTTTCAGGTAAGATTTTAGGCAAGACTAAGAATAAGTTGAATAATGCTCGCGCCACGATTAAGGCGTTAGAAGGACTAAAAACATCAAAAGTTGGGAGTTCAACTCCCGATCATCGAGAACAAAAGGATATATAGTTATGCAATTACATCAATTAAAACCGAGTTATAAGGGAAAATCCCGCAAGCGAGTTGGCCGGGGAGGCAAGCGAGGCACTTATTCTGGTCGGGGAATGAAAGGCCAGAAATCGCGAGCCGGTAAAAAACCGCGGGCTGATTTTGCCGGCGGCGATACTCCTTTTGCTAAACGTTTGCCCAAGCAGAGGGGTCAAGTTGGTAAAGTTAAGAAAGTAAGAAGAGGGGTTAAGTCGCCAATTCTGCGAGCTAAGCCGGTGATTGTCCAGTTAAAAGATATTGAGAGAAAATTTAAAAAAGGAGAAATAATCTCTCCTAAGAGCTTGTTTGAAAAAGGTTTAGTTAGTAAAATAAGAAAAGGTCTTCCCAAGATAAAAATCTTAGGTAAAGTAAAAAAGGACTTGGATTTTCAAAGAATTCAATTGACAAAGAAAATCAAGGAGAAAATTAAAAAGCCAGTTAAAA
>CAZYSH010000018.1:4649-17394 GCA_964650035.1 uncultured Candidatus Saccharibacteria bacterium
CAATTTTTTAGTAATAATCAATTGTTTGGTTTATTAAATATCTTTACTGGCGGGGCGATGAGCAATCTATCCATTATTATGCTTGGTCTTAGTCCCTATATTACTGCCACGATTATTATGCAGTTATTGACTATGATTTTCCCCCAACTGGAAGCGCTTTATAAAGAAGAAGGGGAACGGGGTCGGCAGAAATTTAATCAATACAGTCGGATTTTAACAATACCTTTAGGAGTTTTACAATCATACGGAATGCTTACTCTTTTAACTCGTCAGGGAATTATCAGTTCTCTTTCCAGTTTACAGTGGTTGACTTCAATTTTAGTTATTACAGCCGGCGGATTATTCTTAATGTGGTTAGGTGAATTGATTTCAGAAAAAGGCATTGGCAATGGCGTTTCTTTATTAATTTTTGCCGGAATTGTTTCTGCAGTGCCTCTTTCAGTCAGAGAGTTAGTCGCTACTTATACCCCAGCTAAGATACCTTCATATTTTGCTTTCTTAATTCTTGCTTTAATTATTACTGCTGGAGTGGTGATTATTACTGAAGGGCGGCGCAATATTCCTGTTTCTTACGCTAAAAGAGTGCGCGGTCATCGGATTTACGGAGGAGTTTCCACTTATTTGCCTTTAAATGTTAATCCGGCTGGGGTAATCCCGATTATTTTTGCTCTTTCTATTATGCTTTTCCCCGGCATGGTGGCTAATTTTTTAGGCGCTTCCAGTATTGCTTGGTTGGCCAATATAGCTCAAGGGGTTGGCCAATTGTTCCAAAATCCATGGTTTTACGGGATTGCTTATTTTACTCTGGTAGTCTTATTTACTTTTTTCTATACAGCGGTTACTTTTGACCCTAAAAATGTGGCTAATAATTTACAGAAGATGGGCGGCTTTATTCCGGGCATCCGGCCGGGCAAGTCAACCTCTGATTTTCTTTATTTTATTCTTAACCGCGTTTTACTATTCGGGGCGATATTTCTGGGAACGATTGCGGTTTTGCCTTCGGTTGTCCAAGGGGCAACTGGCATTACTGCTTTTGGTTTTGCCATTGGCGGAACTGCGCTTTTAATTGTTGTTTCGGTGGTCTTAGAGACCATTCGTCAAATTAACTCTCAATTGACTATGAGGGACTATGAAGGATTCTAGTTATGTCTAAACAGTCGCAAATAATCATACTCTTAGGTCGGTCCGGTTCCGGTAAAGGGACTCAAGCTAAACTTTTAATTAAAGAGTTTGGTTTTGAATATATTGGCAGCGGTGATTTATTAAGAGCCAGAACAGAGCAGGGTGATTTCACCGGGCAAAAATTAAAAGAGGTTATGGCGAACGGGGAGTTAGTCCCCACTCCAATTATGTTTAGAGTTTGGTCGGAAAAAATTGAAACAATTAAAGAACAAGTTGATAAAAAAGGTTTAGTAGTTGACGGCAGTCCGCGTACTTTGTCAGAAGCAGAGTTAATGGATAATGTTTTTAAGTGGTATCAATGGCCAAATGTTAAGGTTTTGTTAATTGATATTTCAGAGCAAGAGGCCTTTGATAGATTGACTAAGCGACGGATTTGCAAGCAGTGCGGTCGATTAATCCCTTGGGTGGGCGATTTTAGAGGAATGAAAGTTTGTGATAAGTGCGGAGGAGAATTAATTACCAGAGACGATGATAAGCCCGAGGCGATTAGAGGACGATTAGAATTTTATAGAGAAAAAGTTGAGCCAGCTGTTGATTATTACCAAAAGCAGGAGAAGTTAGTCAAGATTAATGGCGAGAAATCAATTGAAGATGTTTATCAGGATGTTAAAAAAGCGATATCTTAAGCAGTAAATTCAACAAATAGATATCAAGGAACTGACTTTCAAAAGACGCAAATTTTTCTCCAGCGGAAAAATTTGCTCTGAGTCCGGCAAAATTTTTTATCAGAGATAAAAACCAAGCAATTTTGCCTGCCTAAGCTTTTGAAAATCAGCTCCTTGATATTAAAAGCATATTACTGAAAAGAAATTTGGAAGCCGGGCTTCCAAATAAAGTTATGATTCCTATTAAGACAGCTGAAGAAATTGAAATAATGGCTCAAGGCGGTAGAATTCTGGCTAAAGTTATTAGAGAATTAAAATCTAAAGTTGAGCCGGGTATTACCACTAAAAAATTAGATAAGCTCGCTCAAGAGCTTATTTTTAACTTTGGCGCCAAACCAGCTTTTAAAGGATATCGCGGTTTTCCGGCTAATTTGTGCGTTGCCATTAACGAACAAATTGTTCATGGAGTGCCTTCAAATAAGGAACTGAAAGAGGGCGATATATTAGGTTTGGATTTGGGAATTATTTATAAGGATTATTACGCTGATATGGCGGTGACTGTCCCTATTGGTTCTGTAGAGCCAGAAGTAAATCGTTTAATCAGAGTAACCAAAAAAGCCCTTAAAAGGGCAATTGCTCGCTGTAAACCAGGGAAAACCATTGGCGATATTGGCCAGGCAATTCAAGGATATGTTGAGGGTCAGGATTTCCAAGTAGTACGCGAGCTTTGCGGTCACGGAATCGGCAAACATCTTCATGAAGAGCCGGAAATTCCTAATTTTGGCCAGCGCCACAAAGGTCCGGAATTAAAACCAGGCATGGTTTTGGCCATTGAGCCAATGGTTGTTATGGGCAAGCCGGGAATAAAAAAAGGCCCGGACGGTTTTGTTTATCAGACGATTGATAATAGCTTATCAGCCCATTTTGAGCATACTATAGCGGTGACAGAAAAAGGACCAAGGGTGCTTACTAATTTTTAGGATTATTAAATCAAGGACGTTCCTTAAAATGACGTCCTTGGTACAAGGACGTCATTTTAAGGAACGTCCTTGATAAGCGAGTTGAGAGTCCGACTCCCGACTCTCTCCGAATAGTTATTTCTTCTCTTCAATTTCTTGTTTAATCTTTTCAATAAACTTGTTAATCTTGACAGGGCCTAAATCGCCCTTTTTTCTGTTTCTAACTGCTACTGCTTTTGCTTTTTGTTCTTTTTGGCCAACAATTAAAAGATAGGGGATTTTTTGTAGTTCGCCTTCGCGGATTTTCTTGCCTAAAGTTTCATCTTGGTCGTTTAATTCAATCCGAATATTTTCTTCTTGGAGTTGTTTTTTAACTTCCTGGCCGTATTTATTGAATTTTTGGCCGACAGGAATAATCTGGGCTTGAACCGGAGCCAGCCAAACCGGGAAAGCTCCAGCATAATGTTCTATTAAAATTCCTACAAAACGCTGGATAGATCCAAGTATTGTTCGGTGAATCATAACTGGCTGTTTTAATGAGCCATCTTTGTCAGTATATTTTAAGTCAAATCTTTCGGGCATTGAAAAGTCTAATTGAGTTGTGCCGCATTGCCATGAACGTTCAATAGAATCCTTGATATGAAAGTCAATTTTCGGTCCATAAAAAGCGCCATCTCCGTGATTTATCTTGTAGTCTAGTTTTAAATCTTTTAGTACCTCCTTCATAATTTTTTCTGATTTATCCCAAGTTGCTTTAGAACCAATTGATTTCTTTGGTCTGGTAGAAATTTCAATGTCTACATTCTGGAAATGGAAAACTTTGTAAACATTAAGGGTTAGAGTAACAACCTTTTTAATTTCTTCTTCTACTTGATCTTCTCTGGTAAAAATATGAGAGTCATCTTGGCGAAAAGCTCTTACTCTGAATAGTCCATGAAGAGTGCCTGATGGTTCGTGTCGATGTACTTCTCCTAGTTCACTGAGCTTAATTGGAAATTCTCTGTAGGAACGAGGATGGACATTATATGTGATAATACAACCCGGACAATTCATTGGTTTAATTGCATAGGTCTTTTTATCTATTTTAGTAAAATACATGCTGTCTTTGTAATTGTCCCAGTGCCCGGATTTATGCCACAGTTCTTCCGACAGCAGAATTGGGGTAGAGATTGTTTGATACCCAGCATCTTTGTGTTTTTTGTTGTAAAATTCCATTAAAGCTTCACGCAAAATCATGCCTTTCGGGTGCCAAAAAACAAAACCATGTCCTTCATTGTGAAAGCTGAATAAATCTAATTCTTTGCCTAATCTGCGATGATCTCTTTTTCCCGCTTCTTTTTGTTGTTTTAAATATTCTTTTAAGTCTTTCTCCGTTTTAAAAGCCACGCCATAAATACGTTGAAGCATCTTGTTTTTTTCATCGCCTTTCCAATAGGCGCCGGCTACTTTGGTTAGTTTAAAAGCATTAGGATTAATCTCTTTGGTGGACTTAACATGCGGGCCTTTGCATAAGTTTTCAAACCAGTCAGATTTGTAAAAGCTTACCTTTTTTTCGCCTGCCTTTTTTAAGTCCTTTATCATTTCACTCTTATAGGGGTCTTTTTTATACAGCTTCAGGGCTTTATCAAAGCTCATATTATGCTGTTCAAACTTAATATCTTGCTGGATCATTTTTTTGATTTGTTTCTCCAGCTTAGGTAGTAGTTCTGGCGAAATAGATTCGGGCAGGTCATAATCCTGATAAAAGCCGTTTTCTATAGCTGGTCCAACACCCAGACCTGCATCAGGATATATTTTCATAATCGCCATACTCATCAGATGCGATATAGAATGACGTATTTTTTCTAATTGTAATTCTTCTTTTTTTGGCATGTTAGTCCGAAATCAAGGAAAAGGATTTAAGGATTGTCATAAAAAATGATGTTGTCGCCTTAGGCGACGACGTCATTTTAAGGAACGTCCTTGGGTTACGTCCTTGAGTTATTCCAATACTTTAACACTATCGCATAATAATTTCAAGTTGCCGTCGCGGTCGCTTAAGCGGCCGGTTACCATAACAATTCTTTCTTCCTGCCAGGCAGTGGCTGTTTGTTCTAAAACAGTTGGGAAGACAAGGGTTTCAATTCGGCCGGTCATATCCTCTATTTCAACAAAAAGCATTGGTTGGCCCGAGCGAGTGGTGACTTTTTGGATTTTATTAACCACGCCGCCAATGCTAATTCGGTGACCGACTTGTCTTTTGGAAAGCGCTTGGAAGGGAATAGTAATTCTGCTTAATTGATTTTGGTAATCTTTAAGAGGGTGTTCGGAGATATAGAGGCCAAGTAGTTCTTTTTCCCAACCAAGACGATCTTTTTTGTCGGCTGGCTTCGTTTGAGGCAGCTTGAAAGAAGGAATTGATATTTTTGATTGGCCGCCGAATAAGCTGATTTGGCCATTTTGTCTAGCCCGTTGAGTTTCTCTGGCTAGATTGAGCATCTGTTCCATGCCGGCTAAGAGTTGATTTCTTTCTCCGAAATTATCCAGAGCGCCGCATTTAATCAAGCTTTCCAATGATTTTTTATTAAGGTCTTTAGATTGGACTCGCTCGACGAAGTCAGCTACTGATTTGAATTCTCCGTTGGCTTTTCTTTCTTCAACAATACTGGAGACAACATTATGACCAACATTTTTAATCGCATTAAGGCCAAAGTGGATTGTTTTTTCGCCGGCCTTGGTAAAGTTTTGAGCGCTTTCATTAACATTAGGCGGTAGGATTTGAAGATTCATACTTTTGCATTCGTCAACCAGAAAAGCGATTCTTTCAACATCGTTTTGTTCCGAAGTCATTAAAGCGGCCATAAATTCAGTTGGCTCATGGGCTTTGAGATAAGCGGTTTGATAACCGATTAGGGCGTAGGAAGCGGCATGGGCGCGGTTGAACCCGTATTGGGCAAACGGTTCTACAGTCAGCCAGATTTTTTTAGCAATTTTAGGACTGATCTCGTTATTAATCATGCCATCAATCATTTTTTCTTTTTGTTCATCCAGTAATTTTTTAATCTTTTTACCAACCGCTTTTCTTAAGACATCCGCTTCGGGCAAACTGAAACCGGCCAAGTCCCGAGCAATTTGCATAAGTTGTTCTTGATAAACGCAAATAGCGTAAGTATTTTTTAAAATAGGCTCAAGTTTAGGATGGAGATATTTTACTTCTTTTAAGCCGTGTTTGCGAGCGATGAATTCCGGGATAAATTCTATTGGTCCGGGTCGGTAAAGAGCGACCATAGCAATTAAATCTTCAAATTGAGTTGGTTTAAGCTGCTTGAGATACCTTTTGAATCCTTGGGATTCGTATTGAAAAACGCCGGTTGTATTGCCTTTTTGGAATAATTGAAAAGTTTTTTGGTCAGTTAAAGGAAGATTGGCTAAATCAATTTCTTTGTTGGTTGAGTCCTTAATTGCGTTAGTGGCGTTTTGAATAACAGTCAGGGTTTTCAAGCCAAGAAAATCCATTTTTAAAAGACCGAGCGCTTCAACCGAATGCATTTCATATTGGGTAACAATAGCGGAATCGTCTTGGGTGGGGCGTTGGGCGGGGACTAAAACATTAAGGGGGTCTTTGGTAATAACTACCCCGGCGGCGTGGGTAGAGGCATGGCGAGCCACCCCTTCTAATTTCATGGCCATATCAATCAGTCGCTTGGTGTTCTCATCTGATTCATAATTTTGATGCAGTTCCTGAGATTGGTGGATAGCTTTTTCTAAGGTGGAACCAAAGGGAATCATTTTAGCCACTTGGTCGCAGAAAGTATAGGAATAATCAAGGGCTCGGCCAACATCGCGCACCGCGGCCCGAGCAGCCATAGTTCCAAAAGTGATAATTTGGGCGACATGGTCAGAACCGTATTTCTGGGAAACGTATTCAATTACTTCATCGCGCCGGTCATCAGCAAAGTCCAAGTCAATATCAGGCATAGAAATACGTGAAGGATTTAAGAAACGCTCAAAGAGGAGGCCATATTTTAAGGGATCAATATCAGTAATGCTTAGAAGGTAGGAAACAAGCGAGCCAGCCGCGCTCCCCCTGCCTGGGCCAACCACTATTTTTTGGGATTTAGCCCAATTGACAAAATCCTGGACAATTAAGAAATAAGAGGCAAAGCCAGTTTCTTTAATAATGCCTAATTCATAATCAAGCCGCTCTAAAACTTCAGTTAGCGGTTTGTTAAATTTACGTTTGGTTAAGCCTTGTAGACAGAGTTCTTTTAGAAATTCCTCTGGAGTCTTTTTGTCAGGCACTTCAAAGTGAGGTAATTGATATTTGTTTAGTTCAAATTGAAAATCGCACTTGTCAACTATTTTTTGAGTATTTTCAATTGCTTCTGGAACATGTTTAAAGTCCTTAATCATTTGTTCGGTTGGACGAAGAGAAAAATCATCCGCTCTCATAGTTAGGCGTTCTCGGTCGTCAAGTCGTTTGTCTGTTTGGATACTCATTAAAACATCCTGGGCTTCATTGTCTTCTGCTTTAACATAATGGGTGTCATTAGTAGCCACCAAAGGAATATTATTCTTTTGAGCTATTTTAATTAGGGCTTGATTGACTTTTTCTTGGCCTTCTAAATTGGGATGATGCTGGAGTTCTAAGTAAAAATTATTCGGTCCAAAGATTTCTTGGTATTCCAAAGCAAGTTTTTCCGCTTTATCTGGTTTGCCTTTGATTATGGCCTGGGGAATTTCACCAGCCAAACAGGCGGATAACCCGATTAGGCCTTTATTGTTTTCTCTAAGAAGTTTTTTATCAATTCTTGGCTTGTAGTAGAATCCTTCTAAATAGGCCTTGGTAGTCATTTTAACCAGATTACGATAACCCTCTTTATTCTTAACTAAAAGAATTAAATGATGACGTTTATTATCAATATTCGGTCTTTTTTGGTGCATACTATCAGGCGTTAGGTATGCTTCACAACCCATAATTGGCCGGATGCCTCTTTTTTTTGCCTCTCGGTAAAATTCAACCAAGCCATACATTGAACCATGGTCAGTTAAAGCAATGGAAGACATTTTTAATTCCTGGCAAGCATCAAGCAGCTGGCCGATTTTAGCCAGTCCGTCTAACAGGGAATAGTGACTGTGAACATGTAGGTGAGTAAATTTCATAGATATCGAGGTTGAACCTCAGAACTACGAACCTCGCAGAGGTCCGTAGTTCTGAGGTTCAACTTCCAAACAGATCCTTATCTCCAATCTGATTATATCATTTTTCTTTGTTTGTTCAAGGTAGGAATAAATAGGAGTGCTCCATAATCCAAGGTTGAACCTGAAAAATAGATTAAGGTTCGTAGAATCGAGGTTGAACCTCAGAACTACGAACCTCGCAGAGGTCCGTAGTTTTCAGGTTTAACCTCTAGGTAATTTTAAATCTGCTTGAAGATAAATTATTTACCCGTTATACTATCAGTATGGATAAACAAGCGGCTAAGAAGCGAATCGCTAAACTGAAACAGGTTATTAATGAACATAATTATAAATATCATGTTTTAGATAAGCCGGAAATCAATGATGCGGCTTTTGATTCGTTAAAACATGAACTTTTTGGATTAGAGCAGGAATATCCTGATTTAATCACTCCTGATTCGCCAACTCAACGGGTTAGCGGACAGGCCTTGGATAAGTTTACCAAAGTTAAGCATAAAAAACGGATGCTTTCCTTGGAAGATGTTTTTGAGCGGGAAGAATTTGAGGCCTGGCAGGAGCGGATTCAGAAATTAGTCCCTTTACAGAAACTGGATTACTTTGTTGAATTAAAAATAGACGGTTTTGCTATTGCTTTAGTTTACAAAAACGGGGTTTTTGTTCAGGGAGCTACTCGGGGAGATGGAAAAGTTGGCGAGGATGTTACCCAAAATTTGAAGACAATTGAGTCAATTCCCTTGAAATTAGAGGTTCGGCAGAAGCTTTCTGATTCAAGTATTGGAAAAAAAGTTAAACAATTGGTTGAAAAAGGCGAAATAGAAATTCGCGGAGAGGTCTATATGACCAAAGCGGCTTTTGAAAGGGTTAATAAAGAGAGAGAAAAACAGAAGCTAACTCCTTACGCTAATCCGCGCAATACAGCCGCTGGCAGTATTCGCCAGCTTGACCCGAAGATTGCCGCTTCCCGCAAACTGGAGTTTCTTGGTTATGATATTGTTACTGATTTTGGCCAAAAAACTCATCAAGAAGAACATCAGATTTTACGGTCTTTAGGATTTAAAACAAGCAAAGAAGCCCATTGTTTTAATCTAAAAGAAGTAGTTAAGTTCTGGGAAAAGATTAAGCGAATCAGGAATAAGTTGGCTTATCAGATTGACGGATTAGTAGTTAAGGTTAATGATAATAGGGTTTTTAACAAGTTGGGCGTGGTTGGCAAGGCGCCGCGAGGAGCAATTGCCTATAAATTTCCAGCCAAAGAAACTACTTCTATAATTAAAGATATTGTGGTTCAAGTGGGCCGAACCGGCGCTTTGACTCCGGTAGCCATTTTAAAACCGGTTCGCCTTGGCGGAACTTTAGTCACCCGAGCCACTCTGCATAATCAGGATGAAATTGAGCGGTTGGATGTGCGCATCGGCGATACAGTTATTGTTCAACGGGCTGGCGATGTTATCCCTGATATTGTTAAAGTAATTAAAAAACTGCGTACCGGCAAAGAAAAGAAATTTAAAATGCCTAAGCAATGTCCGGCTTGCGCAGGAAAAGTAATCAGACCCAAGGGCGAGGTTGTCTATCGTTGCGCTAATGACAAATGCGGTTTAATTCAGAAAAGAAAACTTACTCATTTTGTTTCTAAAAAGGGTTTTGATATTGAGGGTTTGGGTCCGCAGATTGTTGAGCAGTTAATGGATGAGGGTTTGGTTTCTGGTCCAGCTGACTTATTCTCTTTAAGTCAGGGCGATTTAATTCCTTTAGAACGTTTTGCCGAGAAATCAGCCGCTAATTTGGTTAAAGCCATAGAAAAAAGCAAAAGAATTACTTTAGATAGATTTATTTACGCTTTAGGCATTCGTCATGTGGGCGAAGAAACAGCTATTGCTTTAACTCAATATTTTGGTAGTTTGAAAAAATTGGCCCAATCTAACCAAGAAGAATTATCTCGGATTGAAGATGTAGGTCAAATAGTTGCCCAAAGTATTTTTAAGTGGTTTAATAGTAAAAGAAGCAAAGAGTTGATTGCTCATTTAATTAAGTATGGAGTTGAAATAGCAGAAGTTAAGTCATTTGAAAAAAAATTAGTTGGCCAGAGTTTTGTTTTGACTGGCGAATTGGATAAATACACCCGAGAAGAGGCCAAGACAAAAATCAGGCAGCTGGGCGGAGATGTTTCCGGTTCGGTTTCTCAACAGACGGATTTTGTGGTAGTTGGTAAAAATCCGGGTTCTAAATACGACAAAGCTAAGAAACTGGGGGTTAAGATAATAAAGGAAGAGGAATTTTTAAGTAAAGTTAAATAAAATCAAGGACGTTTCTTAAAATGACGTCCTTGGCACAAGGACGTCATTTTAAGAAACGTCCTTGATCTAAATAATTATCCTTGGAATATGGCTATCACCAAAAAACAAGTAGAGCATGTGGCTAAGCTGGCCCGTTTGGGCTTAACTGAAAAAGAAAAAAAGAAATTTACCGAAGAACTTTCGGCTATTTTAGAGTTTGTTGATAAATTAAATGAGGCAAAAACGGATAAAGTAGAAATAGCCGCTCAAATAACTGGTTTAGAAAATATTAGTCGTCAAGATAAAGGTCGTCAGAAAACCAAAAAAGAAACGGATAAATTATTAGATTTGGCTCCGAAAGTTGAAAATAGACACGTAAAGGTAAAAGCAATTTTGTAGTTTCTCCAAGGGTTTTTTGGAAGCTTCGCTTCCAAAAAACCTTTGGAGAAACTTTGGGGAAAGGATTGTGGAATTAAACAAACTAACCATCAAACAGGCCCATCAAGGTCTGAAAAAGAAAGAATTTTCTGCGGTTGAACTGACCGAGGCGGTTTTGAATAGAATAAAAAAAAGAAATAAAGAAATTAACGCTTATTTAACTATTACTGAAGAGTTTGCTTTAAATCAAGCTAAGCGTGTTGACAACAAGATTAGCAATAAGGAAAAGATTGGAATTTTAGAAGGAGTCCCTTTGGCAGTTAAGGACGCTATTTTAGTTGAAGGAATAAGGTGTACAAATGCTTCTAAAATTTTAGAAAACTATATTGCTCCCTATGACGCCACAGTTATCAAACGGCTTAAAAAAGCAGGAGCTGTGATTGTTGGTAAGACCAATCAGGATGAATTCACTATGGGTAGTTCAGGAGAAAATTCTGCTTTTGGCGTAACTAAGAATCCCCATGATTTAGAAAGAGTGCCTGGGGGAAGTTCCAGTGGTTCGGCCGCAGCAGTGGCTGACAATCAAACTATTTGCGCCTTAGGCACTGATACAGGCGGCTCTGTCCGTCAACCGGCTTCTTTTTGCGGGATTGTTGGTTTAAAAACAACTTACGGCAGGGTTTCCCGCTATGGTTTAATGGCTCATGCTTCTTCTTTGGACCAGATCGGGCCGATAACTAAAACAGTTGAAGATGTCAAGATTGTTTTTGATATTATTAAAGGCAAAGACGATAAAGATGCCACTAGTATCGATTCAAAAAGTGGCGAATCTGATATTAATGTTAAAGATTTGAAAATTGGAGTGCCCAAGGAATATTTTGTTAAAGGGATTGATCCAGAGGTAGAGAAGATAGTTAAAAAAGCGATTGATAAATATAAGGAAATGGGCGCTAATGTTATGGAAGTAAGTTTGCCTAATACTGATTATGGTTTAGCTTGTTACTATATCATCGTGCCAGCAGAGATTTCAGCTAATTTAGCCCGTTATGACAGTATTAAATACGGACTTTCAGAAAAAGGGGATAATCTTTTGGAGGGATATCTAAAAACTCGTCAAAAAGGATTTGGCGATGAAGTAAGGCGAAGAATTATGATGGGTGCTTATGTACTATCAGCTGGCTATTATGACGCTTATTATCTCAAAGCTCAAAAAGTAAGAACTTTAATTAAGCGGGATTTTGATAAGGCCTTTGAAAAGGTTGATGTTTTAATGACACCAGTTTCGCCGATACCTGCTTTCAAGATAGGGGAGAAAGTGGATGATCCAGTTTCTATGTATTTGGCTGATATTTATACTGTTTTTGTCAACTTGGCTGGTATCCCAGCTATATCTATTCCTGTTGGTAAAATAGGCAAATTGCCAATCGGTCTCCAGATTATGGGACCACAGTTTGCTGATGAAAAAATTATTAAAATAGCTCAAATTTATGAGAACAGCACTATTTGAAATCTACGATAAACTTTCCCAAAATTTTTCTTCAATTGATTGGCAGCAATCGCTTTTCCCTTGGAAAGTCGCTTCTTTGATTATTTCTCTTTTTTTTATTGGCGCTATTGTTTTTCTTTTGATTAGGATTAGAAAAGATATCCTGAAATTTTTAGAAGCGATAGCTGAAAGCGCTGTTGCACCTGATTCGCCCCAAAAAATTTCCCTTGAGGGCTGGCAATCTGTTTTGGGTAAGTTAGAAAGCGGCGATGAAGCGAATTACAAACTGGCAGTTATTGAAGCGGATAAGATTTTTGATGATATCCTTAAAAGGATTGGCTGCCAAGGAGAGGATATGGGCGAGCGATTAAAACAAATTGACCTAAATCAATTGGCTAATATTGATGAGGTCTGGCAGGCGCATAAAATGCGCAATCGTTTAGTTCACGAGCCGGATTTCCAGTTAAGAGAGCATGAAGCTCGCCGCATAATCGAAATTTATCAGCGCGCTTTCAATGATTTAGAGGCACTTTAAAAAAGAGTTAGGAGAAAAGAGTTAGGAGTGCCACTCCTAAATTCTTTAGGAGTCGCGCTCCCAACTCCAGATCAAGTATTTCAGGGCTATCGATTTTATCTTGACTACCCGAAATTATTAAGTTAAATTATATTAAACAATCAAGG
>CAZYSH010000019.1:0-15174 GCA_964650035.1 uncultured Candidatus Saccharibacteria bacterium
TTTAAATCTTAAAACTCCGGTTCAAGTGTTGCGAAGCTATTGACTAGAATTCACTATTTCAAATTCAGGGGTTATCAAGTTTCTTTTGATTCTTGGCTTTCACCACCTAAGACAAAAATTGAAAAATTCTTCTCATATTTTAAAAAATTCCCCATTGTTAAATATTGGGGGCCAATTTGCTACATTCATGCGCAAAAAAGATAAAAAATTGAAAGTTTTGATTTTAACTCATGTTTATTCAGATGTTGTTTCTGGTGGCGAAACAAAAGCCGCTTGGGAAATTACTAATGCTTTAGCTCGGAGGGGAGTTAGAATTTATATCGTGACTTTATTTACTAAAATGAGAGATAAACCCGATTCAAATATTAAAATCTATCGAGTGCCTTTTTCTAGTCAGACTAGAACATTTGATAAGTTGGGTATGTTTAAGACATTTTTTTACGCTCTACCCATAATTTTTTTGAAAAGAATTAATGTTATTCACTTGATTAATACTCAAGGACCTCACCCCTTTGCATATTTTAAGATTAGGCCATTTGTTTCAACAGTTGATTTGCAATGGAATTATGATGATATAAGATTTAAAGAGGAGTTATTATATGATCGTTCGCAAAAAAGGGAAGAGTTTAGTTTACCAGAAAAAGAGTATGGTTTTCTGGGTAAGGTTTTAGGTAGATTTTCTTTTTGGTTTTTTAGAATTTTTAAGTTTAATGAATTGTTGCCTAAATCAGTTGACCTTTGCGCTTATCGCCATGCTATTTTATTAGGTCGGTTGAAAAAAGAAGGATATAAATGTAAATTTGTTCATATTCCAGTAGGTGTAGATGTGGATAAATTTAGTCCTAAAGTTAAACCTATTTTAAATAAAAAAGACGATTTTGTCTTTTTGCTTTCAGGAACAATATCTAAAAGAAAAGGAGTTGAATATCTTATCAAGGCATTTAATTTATTGAGCAAGAAATATAGAGATATTAAATTAATTTTAATTGGGCCCGGAGCTCCTTTGGCTATTGATTTATTCAAGAAAAAAGTTAAACCATATGCTAAGGTCAGATTTGTTGGTCAATTGTCAAGTGAGGAAATAGTTCGCTATTTTAATTATGCGGATATTTTTGTTTCTCCGATGATTGGTTTGGATATGGGTATGAATAAGTCAGTTGTTGAGGCAATGTCTTGCGGTAAGCCGATTATAGTAAATAGGGCTCACGATACAGAAATGTTTGATAGGGAAATTGGTTTTTGTGTTGAATCGGGCAGAGTTAAACCATTAGCAGAGGCTATGGAAAAATTTATTAAAAATCCATCACTAGCTATTAAAATGGGAGAAAAGGCAAGAAAATTTGCTGTAGAAAATCATAGCTGGTCAATTTTGGCTGAAAGATTAGAAAAAGCTTATTTAAGGATTACATCTTGAAAAAAGATTATTATACTGTTAATCTAAATAGAATAGATTTTTAACAAATTAAAAGGAGGGTTTTCTAATGGAAAATAAGGTTCTGTTGATTAGTTTAAGAAGCTCTTTTTTGGATTCTGATAGGGTTTTCCCACCCTTAGGGATTTTATATTTAAAAGGGATTCTTGAAGAAAAGGGGATATATTCTGAATTGGATGATGAGTTTGATTTTGGAAATATCGAGAAATACGAAAGTTTTAGCCATATTTGCATTTCTTGTATAACTCCGCAAAGAGGTGAAGCGAAACGAATACTTAAAGCTATTAAGTATTGTTTTCCTTCCAAAAGAGTAGTTATTGGCGGACCTCACGCAATTTTCTATACCGATGATTGTATTGGTTTAGATTATGATCATATTGTGATCGGCGATGGCGAGAAATCAATTTTAAGTATTTTGTCTGGGAACAAAGAAAGAGTTCTGAATACCGATCTTAATGTTTCTGAAATGAACTCATCACCTTTGCCATTTAGAGATATTGATTTTTTAAGTAAGTATTGTTACAGTCTAGACGGTTTAGCAACAACTACCATGATTACTTCAAGAGGATGTCCCTTTAGTTGCGGCTTTTGTGAACATGCTAGGACCAAGGTAAGGTATTACAGTCCGCAGAGGATCGCAGAAGAGTTAAGTCAGGTTGTTGGATTAGGTTATGGGGCAGTAATGTTTTTTGATGATTTATTTGCTGTTAGTCAGAAAAGAGTTGAAGAGCTTTGCGAAGTTATAAATCCTTTTGGGATTAAGTTTAGATGTTTTAGTCATGTTAAGTGTATGATTCCTAAAATGGCTGAAGTTTTAGCCAGGGCAGGTTGTGTTGAAACAGGCGTGGGAATGGAAAGCGGTTCCCAAAAAATATTAGACGTAGTTAAATTTCCTACACCAACTATTAAGGAGAGTTATAATTATATCAAAATCTGTCATGATTTTGGTATAAGAGTAAAGGCCTTTTTTATGCTGGGTCTGCCTGGAGAAACGTTAGAAACAATCAAAGAAACCGAAGAATTTATAGCAACTTCTGGTGTTGATGATTTTGATCTGGTGGTTTATTACCCCTATAAGGGAACTAGAATAAGAGATAAAATTAGTGAATACGATCTTTATCTTGAATCAAATGGTCTTGGATACTACAAGGGTAAAAAAGGAAGCGCTGAATCTGTAGTTCGAACATCATCTCTTTCAGCAGAGCAAATCCGGTCAGAAAAAGAGAGAATTTTTAAAAAGTACAAAAAATAATCACTGCCCTATGATTTTAATTATAGGGCAGTAGTTTTTATAAATGAGTAAAAATCCTAAAGTTTCAATTATTATCTTAACCTTTAACAGCAAGAGGTATATTTTAAATTGTTTAAAATCAGTTGAAAAATCGACCTACTCTAATTACGAAATTATTGTGGTTGATAATGGGTCTAGGGATGGGACGATTGATTTAGTTAAGAACAATTTTCCTGAACTTAAGGTGGTTTTAAATAAGGAGAATCTGGGTTTTACCGGAGGGAATAATCTAGGGATTAAAAATGCCCAAGGAGATATTATCCTTCTTTTAAATGATGATACAATTATTCATCAGGACTTATTAAAGGTTTTAGTTAAGGAATTAATGAGTTCAGATAAGATAGGTATTGTTGGGCCTAAGATATATTATATGGATGAACCGAAGAAGATTTGGTTTGCTGGCGGGAAAATAGATTGGTTTAAAGGACGGGGTTATCATTTAAAGAGTAACAAGAAACAACAAGTTGATTTTATAACTGGCTGCGCTTTAATGATAAAAAGGGAAGTAATTAATAGGATTGGATTATTAGATGAAAAGTTTTTTGCCTATTATGAGGATGCTGATTGGTGTCAGAAGGCAAAGCGCGCTGGATACCGGGTAATTTATCTGCCTTTTGGCGGGGTTTGGCACGCAAAATCAGCTACAGCCAGCAATGTGTTTATGGATGATATAAAAGGAAAATACTTTAAAATGCTTGGGCGATATTTGGGATTTTCAATTTTTTTGAAATGGAAGAATCACCGAAATCGTTTTGTTTTTTTCTTAAGGTATGCTAATTTTAAGTATAAGGTTGCTTTTTTGATTAAATTTATATTTATTTTAACCCCAAGATTTATCTGGCTGATTACTGGCCAGGTAATAATATCTTTGTTTAAAATAGCAAAAAAACATGTATAAAAATTTTAGGGCTTTAGCTAGCTTTTATAAAAACAATCCAGAATATCTTAAGTTTTTCATTAGGTCTTTAATAAGAAGGTCTCTTCCTTTTTATAGCGTCGTATTTGAAGTGACTAATGTTTGTAATTCAAGATGTATTACCTGTTTTAATTGGAAAATTTTGAATAAAAATATTGATAAAGAATTAACTTTAGAGGAAATAGATAAAATAACTAAAAAAATGGGTCCGTTAAATACCGTGGCTATTGGCGGCGGCGAGCCATTTTTAAGAAAAGATTTACCCGAGATAGTTAATTGTTTTGACAGAAATAATAATCTTTCTACAATAGGTATTCCAACTAATTGTTTGTCAGTTGATAAAACTTTGTCAAAAACCGAGAAAATATTAAAAAATTTTAGGGGTCGGGTTAAAATTGGTTTATCATTAGATGGCATTGGGGAAATGCACGACAGGATTAGAGGAGTAGAAGGTAATTTCGATAAATTTTTAGAGGTTTATCAGGGATTGGCAGCGTTAAAGAAAAGATATCCAAAATTAAGATTGAGAGTATGTAGTGTTATTTTAAATGTTAATATTGATAAAATTCCTGAAATGATAAAATACGTTAAAGAAGAATTGCCAGCTATTGATTATCACGGTTTAGAATTACTAAAAGGCGATTACAATGAGAGTAAAGTTAAAGAAGTCAAGCCAGAAGAATTTTTAGAAGTTATCAGGATAATAGAAGAGGAAAACAAAAACAAAAAAAATATTTATAAAAGGATGGTTGCTCCTATAATTCAGAGACTTTATCTAGATATTTTGAATAAAAAAAAGCAAGTTATTCCCTGTAAAGCATCATCTTTTTGTCCAGTAATTGATGCTTTAGGTAATGTTTATCCTTGTGAAAATAGGAGAAAAATCGGCAATTTGAGGGATTATCATTATGATTTAATTAAAATTTGGCAGTCAGAGAGAGCAAAACAAATAAGAAAATCAATTAGAAGAAAAGAGTGTCATTGTACCCATTCTGCTTATCAAGTGACCAATGCTTATTTAAGCCCTAAAATGATTTATAAAATTATAAGGGGGGAGTACTAATGAAATTAAGTGTAGTCATTCCGACTTATAATAAAAAAGATAATTTAATTGAAGGACTTAATACACTTTCTAGGCAATCATACAAAAATTTTGAGGTTATTGTTATTGATGATGGGAGTAGCGATGGAACTAAAGAAGCTATTAGGAGAAGAGAATTTCCTTTTAAAATAAATTATTTTTTTCAAAATAATAAAGGACCGTCTAGCGCTAGAAATTTGGGAATAAAAAAAGCACGGGGAGAAATTATTTTTTTTATTGATGCTGATATTGTTTGTTCTGAAAATTTATTAGCAGAACACATCGAGAGTCATAAAAAAGGTGATGAGAGTTTGGTTGTTTTAGGTTACATGGAATGGGATCCTAGGATTAGATTGACTCCTTTTAGAAAGTATATCGGCGATTATCATTTGGCCTACTATAGGATTACAAATGATAATGATGTTGATTGGGGATTTTTTTATACCGGAAATATTTCCGCCTATAAAAGTTTTTTAGTGAAAGGCGGTTGCTTTGATGAATGCTTTCCTTGCGCTGCATATGAAGATACAGAATTTAGTTATCGGCTCCATAAGTTGGGCATGAGAATTATTTTAAACAGAAAAGCAATTGCTTATCATAATCATATTGTGGATTTTAAAAGCTATCAAAATACTATGCTTCGCAGAGGTAAGGCAGCATCTTTTTTAGTGGAAAAAGTTCCTCCGCTTAAATATAAAGCTAATTGTCAAGAGACCAAGAATCTAATAAGGCTGTTTTTTAAGAGAATTATTTTTAATGATTTTGTCGTACCAGTAATAACTGAAATTATTAATTTTTTGGATAAATTAATGATTCCTTTGCCTAAATTATTTTATTCCAAAATTATGGAATACCATCGGGTCCAGGGGATTAAGACGGGTAGAGACAGGGGTTCGTCCTAAAAATGACGCCCTTGCTTCGCAAGGGGCATCATTTTATAGGACAAACCTCTTGCGATATACATGAAAAAGAATGTTGTTTTAATAATCATAATTTTATTCCTGTTTTCTTTAGTGGCTCACTATTATCCTGTGTATAAAAAAGGATATTCTTTTAATCCTATGGGCGGGGATTTGACTATGGCTCGGAATGTGGCTTTAACCGGGGGATATAAGATAGAGAGCGAAAAGAATGTAATTCTTTCTTCGGTTAAGGTTAAGGATGAAGGTATATCTTCTAATTCAGGCAATAGATTGAATCCTTTTGTTTACGGGCAGATATTTAAGGTTTTTGGCTTTAATCAGGATTTACCTCTTTACGTTGCTTTAGTCGTTTGGGCTTTGGCCGGAGTTATTCTTTTCTTGATTGTTTTGAAATTGTTTAACCTCCAGGTGGCTATAATTTTTGGTCTGGTTGATATTTTTATTCCCGTTTTAACTCAGGGTTCGTTAATGCCGGGCTTTTATGAATGGCCAGTTTTATTTTTTAGTTTAGGACTTTTTTCATATTTCTGGCCCAGTTTTTCTAAGGAGAGAAATAAGAATAACTGGCTAAATTTGGTTTTAGCTAGTTTGCTTTTCGGCTTGGCTGCTTTGGCTAAAAATTCTTTTGTTGTTTCCTTTGTTCCGATTGCTGTTTATGAGTTATGGCAAAGTCGGTCTTTGAAAAAAGCTATAGTTTTTATCCTGCCTTTTATTTTGGTTTTTGGCGGTTATCTAATGTCCGGCTATTTAACCGGTCTGCCCAATGCCTATCTCTCTTCTGAAGATACTGATTTTGGTCGTTACGGTCATTTATTCCCTGATCCTTATACTTATCATTATGAGAATGAAGAATATATTGAAAGCATTATTGGCACTTCTGACGTTGGTTATACTTGGTTTTTACTTAAGTATGGTTATCCAGTCAGCTTAAAGGATAAGTTACTTCGTTACTGGCATACAATTAGGTTTTATCCTAAAGAATTCTCTAAGTTGATTGTTTTGGGCGGGCCTTTGGTGATTCTATTTTTGATTGTTGGTCTGGTTTATTTGTATAGAAAAAGGAAATCCTTATTTAAGTTCTTTGTCGTCTGGGGTCTTCTTTGGTATCTCTTGTTAATATATTTTAAATCAGCTAACTGGGATCACTTTTTAGAAATTAGATTCTTGCTTACTTTATTGGTTGCTTTAGGTGTTTCTTGGCTGATTGATTTTGTTTTGGGCTTATCTTGGGAAAACAAGATTAAGTACACCGGCCTGGGAATTATCAGCTTAGCTCTTTTGTTCCATTTGGGCCAAGCTAATAAATGGATGCTTTACGAAGAATACAAAGGATCTAATACTAAGACGATCAGAGAAATGGCTTTGGTTGTTAATCAGAGGTCTTTGGACAAAGAAAATGAAATTGTGGCTGTTGACGGTCACCCAACAGTTCAGTCCTTAAATTATTATACTGATGTCAGTATTGTATATTTTGATTCCGAAACAATTAAAAAGCTACTTAATCAAGGCAAGCTATCATGGGCTTTTGAGCAGTTTGGCGTGACCAAAATAGCCGGCTTTAGCCCTGACTTAGGTCAGAGGATATCTGAAGAAACAGGTTTGGAAAATATTGTTAATTGGGAATAGGGGAATTTTCATTCCAGAATTCGTAGATTTCTCGGCCTGAGGTTAGCCAGGCGTTTTTTTGTTGGCCGTATTCCAGGATTTTTTTGTAAATTTTGATTCTTTGTTCGGAAAAATAAGTATTGTGCCAAAGGATTGTAATAACACCGTTATATTTCTCTGTTGTCTCTATTAAAGATTTAACTGTTTGCCAGGCCTGATCATTGTCCAGACCCATATATCTTAGCAAGTGTCCGTCCATAATGATTAAAGGAATTTCTAAAATATCAATTGCCTGATTGGTTTTAAGGTTAAAGGGTTTAAAGGGATGGCAGATTCCGTTTTTAAAACCAATTGTTTCAGCGTAGCCAAAGCTAGTGTCGTATTTAAAGCCAGCTTGTTTTAGGAGTTCCCAAGTTTCAGGGACTTGGAATCTTAAATAGTGACTTCTGAAACCGATTATTTGTTTGTTGAGAATACTTTCTATTTTTTCTTTTTCTTTTTTTAATTCTTTAAGGTTATTGTATGAATGGTATCCGCCATGTAAGCCGATTTCCCAACCTTGTTTATCTATGTTAATAAGTTCTTTTTTAAGCTTTTGGATGTTATATCCTCGGTTAGGTCCTTTTTGGGTGGCTAAGAAGTAGAAACTTGATTTAGCATTGTATCTTTTTTCAAGACTAATAATCTGGTTAAAGTTATACCAAGGGTCCCATTTTTTATTAAAAAAGCTTAAAGCGACTTTAAAGTTTTTAAGCTTTGCTCTTCTGGGTAGAGAAATAGCATCAATATCATGGGTTAAACAAATGGCAAATCTCTTGTTGTCCGGATAGGTGATTTTTAGTCCGCTTTTAAATAAAAATTCAGATACTTTTGGTTTTAAAATCTCTTGATGTTTACTGGCTTTATATTTGAATCTCTGGTGTTGATCTAACTGTTCTGGATTTGGCTGGTATTCTTCTTTTTTGGTGAATAAATCCCAGAGTTCTTTATTGTTTTTTAGTAATTTTAGCATAATTGTTTCCTTGAATATTCATTAAATATATTATATGATGGTTTTATCTAAAGATAAAGAAATGAAAGTATTATTAATCAACCCACCTCGATTTAATGAGGTATTAGCTGATAATCCTGCTTTTATAGATGAAGAGCGGGGATTTAACCCTCCCTTAGGTTTACTTTATTTGGCCGGGTATCTTAAAAAGAGGGGTAATCATCAGATTTTTGGCTTAGATGCTCAGGTTGAACAGTTGGATCATAACGAAGGTTTCAAGCAGAGGATAATGGAAGTTGATCCTGACGTAGTTGGTATTACAGCCATGACTTTTACTTTAATTGATGTCTTGAAAACAATTAACCTGGTCGAGCAGGCAGAAAAGGAATTAAATAAGAAAGTTATTGTCGTTTTGGGCGGACCGCATGTGCATTTGTTTCCCAAAGAAACAATCAATTTAAAAGGCGTAGATTTTGTAATAAAAGGAGAAGGTGAATTACCTTTTTATAATCTATTAGAAGCATTGGAAGGGAAAGGCCAGTTAGGCGATATTAAGGGTTTGGTTTACAAGGAAGATAATGAAATTTTTGACAATCCAGTAGGTGATTTAATTGGAGATTTGGATGAGATCCCTTTTCCAGACAGACAACTTTTGCCAGTTGAGAAGTATAATTCCATTTTAGGCGAAGGCAGGATTGTAACAACTATGTTCACTTCGCGGGGTTGTCCTTTTCAGTGTGCTTTTTGCGATCGGCCTCATTTAGGTAAGAGATTTAGGGCTCGCAGCGCCAAAAGTGTTGTTGATGAAGTGGAAGAGTGTTTGAGTTTTGGTATTCAGGAAATTCTTGTTTATGATGATACTTTTACTGTTGAGCGTCAGAGAACACTTGATATTTGCGATGAAATTATTAAGCGGGGATTAAAGTTTATTTGGGACATTCGAGCTCGGGTTGATACAGTAGACGAGGAGGTTTTAAAAAAGCTAAAAGAAGCTGGCTGTGTTAGAATTCATTTTGGCGTGGAAGCAGGTACAGAAAAGATTTTAAAGGTGTTGAATAAAGGGATTCAACTTGATAAAGTTGAAAAGGTTTTTAAGGATGCTAAAAAGGCAGATATTGAAAGATTAGGATATTTTATGATTGGCGCGCCTACTGAAACCAAAGAAGATATTAACCAAACAATTAAGTTTGCCAAAAAAATCAATCCGGATTATGTCCATATTACAATTTTAACTCCCTATCCCGGAACCAGGATTTATCAATTGGCCTTAGAACAGGGCGTAATTAAAAGTGATTACTGGAGAGAGTTTGCTCGTCATCCAGAAAACGGAGTAACTACCAAATACTGGGAAAAGGAATTAAATCGAAAAGAATTATTTGAGTTGTTGAATAGGTTTTACAAGGAATTTTATGGACGGCCCGGATATATTTTAAAAGAACTTTTTAAAGTTAGTTCATTTAAGGATTTAATTAAAAAAACAAAAACGGGCTTGAAGGTGTTAGGGTTTAAGATTTAAGGACTTTAAAATGTGAATAGGAGGCAAAAATGAAAAGAATAGCGGTTATTGGCGCTGGCTATTGGGGTAAAAATCTGGTGAGAAATTTTTACCAGCTTGGTCGGTTGGACGTGGTATCTGATTCTGATGAGGAAGTTTTAACTAAAACTTCTCAACAGTATCCCGACGTCAAAGTGATGGATAATACGGGGAGGGCTATTAAAGATGTTGATGCAGTAGTGGTTGTTACGCCTGCTGCTACGCATTACGAATTGGTCAGAAAAGCGCTGGGATTAGGTAAGGATGTTTTTGTTGAAAAGCCCCTTGCTTTAACATTGGAACAGGGTGAAGAATTGGTCGAATTAGCTAAAGTCAGGGATAGAATTTTAATGGTCGGGCACCTACTTGAATACCATCCGGCAGTCCGAAAACTGAAAGAGTTTATTGGCAGTAGGGAGTTAGGAGAGGTGTATTATATCTATTCCAATCGTTTGAATTTGGGTAAGGTCAGAAAGGAGGAAAACATTCTTTGGTCGTTTGCCCCGCACGATATCTCGGTAATTTTAAGATTGATGAACAGGATGCCTCAAAGAGTATCTTCTGAAGGCGATCAAAACACAACCCTTAGTTATCTGTTTTTCTCCGGGGGTGTAAAGGCGCATATATTCGTCAGTTGGCTTAATCCTTTTAAAGAACAAAAGCTGGTGATTATGGGTAGTAAGAAGATGGCTGTATTTGATGATACTCTTACTAAAGGGAAATTAGTTCTGTATTCTCATCAGGTTGATCTGTCTGTGCCTCTGGTTAATAAGAGTTCCGGGGAAATAGTTGAGTTAGATGACACAGAACCATTGAGGATTGAGTGTGAACATTTTCTTGAGTGCATTGATGAAGAGAGACGGCCGCTGACTGATGGGCAGGGTGCCTTGAGAGTGCTTAAAGTCATAAAGGATTGTCAAGAGTCTTTGGACGATAAGAAGCATCGCTATTGTGGGTATTTTACTGCTCCGACAGTAATTATTGAATCTGGAGTCGAGATCGGCAGTGGAACCAAGATTTGGCATTTTTCACATGTAATGGAGGGTGCCAGAATTGGTGAAAATTGCAAGATCGGTAAATATGTTTCTATTGAACCGGATACGGTAATCGGTAACGGAGTAAAAATCCAGAATAATGTTTCGATTTTTTCTGGAGTTACGCTAGAGGATAATGTTTTTGTTGGGCCTGGAGTCAAGTTTACTAATGTTAAGAGACCTCGATCAGAATTCTCGGCTGAATCGTATGAAGATACATTAATTGGTCAAGGAGTTACTATCGGCGCCGGTTCTGTGATACTTTGCGGGATTTCAATAGGCGAATATGCTTTTATTGGGGCTGGATCAGTTGTAACAAAAGATATACCGCCTTATGCTTTGGTGGTTGGGAATCCGGCCGAGGTGGTCGGCAAAGTAGATAAAAAGGGGGAACAAGTGAAATAAAATGAGGGCTGTTTCTATTGGAGCAGCCCTCGATGCTTTCAATAATGAGATTTATGTATTATCATATAGATAAATTATGTGAGAATATGTTTAAAAGTTTTGTATAATTAAATGAGAATTCTTTTAATTAACCCACCTTATAATATTGAGAATTACTATGGCGAGTTGAGTGATTTGGCTTTTGTTTTCCCGCCTGTTGGTTTAACATATTTAGCAGCCTATGTCCGTCAGTTTGGCCATCAGTTGGATATTTATGATTTTCAGGTAGATAAAAGGAATTTTAAGGAATTTATTAAACAGTTTAAACCTGATTTAGTGGGTATTACCTGTCAAACAGCCCTATTTTACAATGCCCTTAATTTAGCGATGGAGATTAAAGGGTTTTTTCCAGAAGTGCCTATTGTTGTGGGTGGAGCGCATCCTACTTATCGGCCAGATGATTTTTTCGAAAACCCAGGTATTGATATTGTGGTTAGGGGTGAAGGAGAGGAAACTTTAAAGGAGTTAATTATTTATTACGATCAAGGGAAAAGTTCTTTGAAGGATATTAAGGGAATTAGTTATAGAAGGAAAGGTGAGGTTAAACATAATCTCAATAGAAGTTTAATAAAAAGCTTGGATATTTTACCTATCCCAGCTATTGATTTACTCCCATTGGATGAATATCGTATTAGTCCGGATAATTACTTAGGTAATCGTGTTGGTTTGATTAGCACCTCACGCGGCTGTCCTTTTGGTTATATTTTTTGCGCTTGCAAAGAGGCCTTTAATCGAACTTACCGAGCCAGGGATTTAAAAAAAGTTTTTGATGAAATTAAATACTATTTAGATAATTATCAGATTTCTCAATTATTTGTTATGGATGACTGTTTTGGTTTAGAGAGAGAAAGAGCCATTAAATTTTGCGACGAAATAATTAAAAGAGGCTATAACAAAAAATTGTTGTGGTGGTGCCAGATTAGAGTTGATTTAGTTGACGAAGAACTTTTTAAAAAAATGAGGGAAGCAGGCTGTAAGATTGTTTCTTTTGGCATTGAGTCGGGCGTCCAAAGAATTCTGGACTTTATTTCTAAAAAAGTGACTCTAAAGCAAATTGAAAAAGCAGTTAGGTTGGCAAAAAAAGCTGACTTGGAGTCTAGGGGTAGTTTTATCATCGGTTTACCTACAGAAACAAGATGGGATTCCATTAAAACGATTCTTTTTTCTTTAAAACTGCCATTGAGCCAAGCAAAGTTTGGTTTGGCTACGCCTTATCCTGGGACTAAATTATGGGAAATTGCTTTAAAAGAAGGTCAGGTTAAAGACAAGGGTGAAAATTGGGATAGGTTTTCTCAAATGGCTGCCTATACTAAATTCAGTCCTTCCTATATTCCTAAAGGAAGAAAAGTAAACGAATTAATATTTTTACAGAAGATAGCTAACATCATCTTCTATTTCAAGCCAGGAGTAGTTTTATCTTTTATTAAAAGAATTAAATCATTCAAGGATTTTAGATATTTTTTAGGGTCATTGTTTAAGGTGATTTTAAGTTCAGTTAAAAAATGAGAGTACTTTTATTAAATCCACCATTTACAGAGTACGGCGGCTTGGAGGGACATGGCGGCAAATCTTTACCTTTAAACCTTGCCTATCTGGCTGCTTATCTCCGTGAAAAAAAACCTGATGTTGAAATTCAGGTTCTTGACTGTGAGGGATTGAGTTTAAACTATGCTCAGATTAAAGATGAGATTATTAAGATTAGTCCTGATTTAATTGGTATTACTACACCAACACCTGCTTTTGCCCAGGTTTTGGAAATTTGCCGGATAATTAAGCAAGAAATATCAAAAGATATTATTACTGTTTTAGGCGGACCTCATCCAACTGCTTTACCTCAAGAAACAATAGCCGAGGAGAATATTGATATTTGTGTTGTTTTTGAAGGAGAAATATCTTTTGCAGAATTAATTGATACTTTAGATAGGGATGTTTCTTTAAAAGAAGTTAGGGGAATATTTTTTAAGGATAATGGTAAAGTTATTGGCACAGAAGCAAGAGAGCCAATTAGGGATTTAGATGAATTGCCTTTTCCAGCGCGTGATCTTTTTGATACAGATTTGTACTCCCCACCGCCTACTAAGAGAATCAGTAAATGGAAAGCAGGTAATATGATTACGTCTCGGGGCTGTCCTTATCAGTGTACTTATTGTATGGCTAGTTTTATGTGGCAGCGAAAGGTTAGGTTTAGAAGTATTAATGATGTAATGAGAGAAATTGAAGGGTGTATTAATAAGTATGGGATTAGGGAATTTAATTTCCACGACGAGCTTTTCACGGTTAATAAAAAAAGAACAATTGAATTTTGTCAGGAGGTTGTTGAAAGAAATTTAGATATTGCTTGGGTTTGTATGATTAGAGTTGATTTTGCTGATGAAGAAACTTTAGGTTGGATGAAAAAAGCTGGTTGCAAAAAAATTATGTTTGGTTTTGAATCCGGCTCCCAGATGATTCTTGATAAGATGAAAAAAAGAGTTGCCTTAGATAAAGCGGAAGAAGCGGTTAAAATAGTTAAAAAAATAGGCATTAAAACAGCTGGTAATTTTATGATTGGTAATATTGGCGAGACAGAAGAAACTATTCGTCAGAGCATTGATTTAGCTAAAAAGCTTAATACTGATACTATGGCTTTTTTTGTGGCTAGTCCTTATCCAGGAACAGAGTTTTATAGGATAGCCAAGGAAGAAGGATATTTTAGACCTGATGTTACTTGGAAGGACTTTACCCTGGTTTCTAATAATATGCCGCCTCTGAATCTACCCGGTTTGCCTGCCGAGAAAATTATAGAGTGGCAGAAAAGGGCTTATCGCGAATACTATATGAGGCCAAAATATATTTTAATGAAATTGTTTAGTGTTAAATCTTGGGTTGATGTTTTGAATTTGTATAACGGCGCAAAATTATTTTTAAGATTGAAATGAGCAAAAAAGTAAAATATCTATTGCATCTTCTGGGTCCGATTATCTTTATTTATATTCTGTTTCAGATTGATTTTGGTTTGTTCAAAAAAGAATTGTTTGATTTTAGGTTTTTCTTCTTGGTTTTAGCAGCTTTTTTTATTATCATTCAGATTGTAACTAGGGCCCAGAAGTGGCGTGCTATTTTGTTAAGTTTGGGGATTAGTATGAGTAAAGTTAGCCTTGTTGGTTTATATTGGCTAGGAACTTTTATTGGCGTGGTTACTCCGGGACGATTGGGCGAATTAGTTAAGGTCTACTTTTTGAAGAATAGGGGGTATAGTACTTTTTGTTCTTTTTTAAGTGTTTTACTTGATCGCTTAAGTGATGTTTTAGCTCTTCTTTTATTGGGTTTTTTAATCTTTGTATTCTTTTTAAAGGAAATTGGTATTTATATATTTTTAATTAGCTCTGGTTTGCTTTTGTTTTTAGTTTTTATCTTCTTACTAATTGATAAAAGAAGCTTTTTGCATAAAATTTTTTCTAAGGCTTTGAAAAGGTTTTTTTCGATTGATCTGAAAGAATACAGTGATTTCACTTTTGCCCAATTCTTGCAGAGTTTTAAGGAAATTAAAAAGAAACAGTTTTTTCCTTTTTTCTTGTATTTAATTATTTCCTGGGTCTTGTATTTTATCGCCCGATATTTTGTTGTTCTATCCATCGGTTTAGATTTATCTTTATTAGAAATATCTGTTATTTCTGTTTTAGTGGCTGTGGTAACAATGTTGCCTATTTCTGTGGCTGGTATTGGTACGCGTGATGCGGCTGTAATTTATCTTTTTAGCTTGTTCGCTATTAGTAAAGAATCGGCTCTTCTTTATTCTTTAATTATTTTAACAATTGATTTGTTGGTGGTTTCTTTGGGTTTAATCCCATATTTCAAGGAATCAAGTTTGGTTAACAGAGTTAAACAAATGAATTCTAGTCAATAGCTTCGCAACACTTGAACCGGAGTTTTAAGATTTAAAC
>CAZYSH010000020.1:0-14163 GCA_964650035.1 uncultured Candidatus Saccharibacteria bacterium
AACCTCTACCATTAATGAAAATATCATATAATTGGCTCCAAGATTTAGTGGGTAAAAAATTACCAGTTCCGGAAAAACTGGCTGATTTATTGACTTTTCATTCTTTTGAGGTGGAAGGCGTTGAAAAGTATGGCAAGGATTGGATTTTAGATATAGATGTTTTACCTAACCGGGCTCATGATTGTTTGAGTCATTTGGGCATTGCCCGGGAAATTGCCGCGCTTTTGAAAATTCCATTTAAGCCGGTTGATTACAGTAAAAAAATTAAAGAGTCCAAGGATTTAGCCGGTAAAATAGTTAAAATAGATGCTAAAGACAAGGAACTTTGTCCCCGCTATACTGCCCGGGTGATTGTTGATGTTAAAGTTGGCGCTTCACCCCAATGGATTAAAGAGCGGCTTAAGGTCTGCGGCTTAAAGCCGATTAGTAATATAGTGGATATTGCTAATTATGTTATGTTGGAAACAGGCCAACCCTTGCACGCTTTTGACGCGGATAAACTAAAGAGTTCCCAAGAGATTAAACAAATTATTATCCGCCAAGCTAACAAAGGAGAAAAAATTATTAGCTTGGATAATGAGAAATATGATTTAGATGAAAATATTTTAGTAATTGCCGATGAAAAAGACCCGGTTTGTATAGCTGGAATTAAAGGAGGAATAGGTCCGGGCATTGACGGACAGACCAAGCGGGTAGTTCTGGAAGCGGCCAATTTTAATCCGCTAATTATTAGGCGTGGCTCCAAACAGCTCAATTTAAGAACTGATGCTTCCTGGCGTTTTGAAAACGGATTAGACCCTAATTTGACCCAAGAAGCAATTAATATGTGCGCCTATTTAATTCAGGAATTAGCCGGCGGTCAGGCGCTTAAGGGAATGGTTGATGTTTATCCAAAGAAAACTAGTCCTAGGAAAGTATCCTTGAATCCAGACGAGGTCAGGAGTTTATTAGGAGTCAATATTTCAGACAAAGAAATAGGCGATATTTTAAAACGGCTGGGTTTTGCAGTTAAGGGGGTAAAAGATAAATTACAGGTAACTGTGCCCACCCGGCGATTAGATGTTTCTATTGCCGAAGATTTAATTGAAGAAGTGGGACGGGTTTACGGTTTTGAAAAAATTCCCAGTCAATTGCCAGCTGCTACTTTAATTCCTGCTTTGAGAAGAAATGATTTGATTTATCAGAACAAAGTCAAGGATATTTTGACTAATTTAGGTTTTATTGAAGTATATAATTATTCTTTGTTGGATAAAAAAGGGCCGGATTCAGTTGAATTGGCTAATCCAGTTAGTCAGGAGCAAAAATACTTAAGGACTAGTTTGGTGCCTCTTTTAACTAGAAATATTGAGAATAACAAGAAGTATTTTGAAAAAGTACGTCTCTTTGAAATTGGCAAGGTTTTTAAATTAGACAAAAAGCAGGTTAAGGAAGAGAAAAGATTGGCCGGAATCCTATACCCTGATGATTTTTATCAATTAAAGGGAATAATTGATACCTTACTGAATCGGCTTGGTATTGGCGATATTTGGTATGATGATGGTTTAGATGGAAAAGCAGAAATTAAAATTGGCAATGATTTATTGGGTTGGCTTAAGCAAGACGTTTTTGAAATTGATTTTGCTAAATTAGTTGAGCTGGCTACTGAGGAGAGGGTTTATTCGCCTCCTTCTAAGTATCCGGCTATAGTTCGGGATATTGCCTTATGGGTTGAGTCAAATACTAAAGTAGTGGAGGCGCTTAATTTAATTAATCGGGTTGGCGGTGATTTAGTGCGTGATGTTGATTTGTTTGATATGTATCAGGGGGAGGATAGAAAGAGTTTTGCTTTTCATATTATCTTTCAGTCAGATGAGCGAACCCTGACTGATAAAGAAGTTAATCAGTTGCAGGATAAAATTATCAAGGCCTTGGAACAAGAAGGGGGATGGGAAGTGAGGAAGCAGTGAGGTTTGACCTATAGTTTAGAGATATGGTTTTTCAACTAACGCAAATTTCCCCAGCGAGGAAATTTACTGCCTGAAATGCTCGCTCTTTTTGCTTCGCAAAAAACCATGCCCGCTCGCATTTCTACGCCGTTGAAAAACATATCTCTAATCTATATTTGAAAATATTCCATGCCTAAAAAAAAGAACAACAATTCAAATTATGAAGCAAAAGACATTTATGTCTTAGAAGGATTAGAGCCGGTTAGACGCCGGCCTGGTATGTATATTGGCTCAACCGGAACAGACGGACTCCATCATTTGATTTGGGAGGTTTTTGATAATTCGCTTGATGAGGCCATGGCTGGCTACGCTAAAAACATAGAAGTTATTTTATTACCTGATAATAAAGTTAAAGTTAGTGATGACGGGCGGGGTATTCCAGTTGATAAGCATCCTCAGACAAAGATGTCTGCTTTGGAAACGGTTATGACCACTCTTCATGCCGGCGGCAAGTTTGGCGGAGAGTCCTATAAGATTGCCGGCGGTTTGCATGGAGTCGGCGTTTCAGTGGTTAATGCTTTGTCTAAATGGCTTCGGGCTGAGGTTTGCCGCGATGGCGGATTGTATGTTCAAGAGTATTCACGAGGCAAATCTAAAGCCAAAATGAAAAAGAGCGGCAAGTGCCGACAATCAGGCACCATTGTTATTTTTGAGCCCGACCCAGAGGTTTTTAAGGATATTAGTTTCAAATGGTTTAAGATTTTAAAACATCTTCGTCAGCAGGCCTATTTAACCAAAGGGATTAAAATAGTGGTCAGAGACGAGAGAAAAGAACCTCATAAAAACTATATTTTCTATTTTGACGGCGGAATAATCTCTTATGTTAAATATTTAAACAGAGACCAAGAGACAAAACATGATAATATATTTTATACGGCTAAAGAGCATCAGGATATTTTTGTGGAAGTGGCTTTTCAATATACTAATGATATTCAAGGTTATGAAGAGGGTTTTGCCAATAATATTTATACGGGCGAAGGCGGAATGCATATTACCGGTTTTAGGACCGCTTTGACCAGAACTTTAAATAACTATGCTCAAAAGAACGGGTTCTTAAAGGATAACAACGGGAAGAATAAAGGAAACAATAAGTTGACCGGAGATGATGTGCGGGAAGGCTTGACCGCGGTCATCAGCGTTAAATTAAGAGAGCCGCAATTTGAAGGGCAGACAAAGGCCCGCTTAGGCAATCCAGAGGCAAGGACTTCGGTGGAATCAGTCGTCGCTGACAGTTTGGAAGAATATTTGGAAAAAAATCCTCAAGATGCCAGAGCGATTTTAGAAAAGGCGATTTTAGCGGCCAAGGCGCGTCAAGCGGCTAAAGCGGCCCGCGAAACAGTTATTCGCAAGGGTGTTTTAGATGGTTTGGCTTTACCCGGCAAATTAGCTGATTGTTCTAACCGTAATCCTGAGGAGTCAGAAATTTTCATAGTTGAGGGGGATAGCGCAGCTGGCTCGAGCAAACAAGGGAGAGACAGAAGATTTCAGGCTGTTCTTCCACTTAAGGGTAAGATTTTAAATGTAGAAAAAGCTCGTTTGGATAAAGCGCTGACTTCCAAAGAAATCAGAGCTATTGTTATTGCCTTGGGAACGGCTATTGCTGATGATTTTGATATTGATAAAATACGTTATCATCGGATAATTATTGCCTGTGATGCTGACAGCGACGGTAATCATATTGTAACGCTTTTATTGACGCTGTTTTTTAGGTATTTCCGGCCAGTTATTGAATCAGGATATCTTTATATAGCTCAACCACCTTTGTATAAATTGAGTAAAGGCAAGCAAATTGAATATGGCTATACTGAAGTTGATAAGAAAGAGATTTTGTCTGCTATGGGTAAAGAGGGGGTTAATATTCAAAGGTATAAGGGTTTGGGCGAGATGAATCCAGGGGAATTATGGGAAACAACTATGGAGCCGGCTAATCGGGTTATGAAAAAAGTAACAGTGGAGGACGCCAAAGAAGCGGATAAAATCTTTGATATTTTAATGGGCAATGAAGTTGCTCCGAGAAAGAAATTTATCCAGACCCACGCTAAAAAAGTAAAGAATTTGGATATTTAGTTAATAATACAAGAATCTAATTTTCAAAAGACACAAATAAACATATAGGCACAATTTCACAACTTAGAGATATGGTTTTTCAGCTAACGCAAATTTCCCCAGCGAGGAAATTTGCTGCTTATAAATGCTCGCTCTTTTTGCTTCGCAAAAAACCATGCCCGCTCGCATTTCTACGCCGCTGAAAAACATATCTCTAATCTATAATCTTCTGAAAATCAATTCTTATATTATTAACTATATTTTATGTCCGATTATGTCCGACCTTAAATAGTTGACAAGTCTTTTCTTAGAATATATCATAGGGGTAATAATCCCTGTAGGGATTTTTTAAATCCAATGAAGATCGCTAATTTGCCTAAAAAAGCAATAAAATTTCTTAAAGAAGTCCGCGTTGAATTAAAGCGGGTAACTTGGCCTACGCGCCGGGATGCGATTAGACATACTTTAATAGTGATTGGTTTAAGTTTGGCTGTCGCCACTTTTTTAGGCGGACTTGATTTTCTATTTTCTTGGTTATTGAATGAGTTTGTGATATAAAGGGCTTAGCCCGAATTTCTTTTGGAAGCTTCGCTTCCAAAAATTTCCAAAAGAAATTCATTTCTATAAAATAAATCATGCCTAAACAAATACAACAAGGGAAAAATTGGTATGTTCTCCATACATATTCCGGCTATGAAGAGGCGGTTGCTCGGAATTTGAAACAGCGGATTGAATCAATGAATATGGAGGACAAGATTTTTAATGTTTTGGTCCCGACCGAGAAAAAAATTAAAATTAAAAAAGGCAAACGGGTGGTTGAAGAGGAAAAGGTTTATCCCGGATATGTTTTAGTGGAGATGATTGTTACAGATGATTCTTGGTATGTGGTTCGGAATACTCCTCGGGTGACTGGTTTTATCGGCGCTGGGACAGTGCCGACCCCGGTTTCTCCGGATGAAATTAAATCGTTGCAAAAGCGAATGGGCGTTGAGGAGCCGGAATACAAGATTGATTTTGTGTCTGGCGACGCGGTTAAGATTACTGACGGGCCTTTTAAGGATTTTGACGGCAAGGTCTCTGAAATTGATGAAAAACGGGGCAAAATTAAGGTTTTAGTTTCTATGTTTGGTCGAGAAACCCCAGTGGAATTGGATTTTTTACAGGTGAAGAAGTTATAAAATCATGCCTAAACCAGTTAAAACAATTATTAAATTACAAATTCCCGCTGGACAAGCAAATCCAGCTCCGCCAATTGGCCCGGCTCTGGGCCAGCATGGTTTGAATATTCAGGATTTTTGCGCTAAATTTAACGAAGCAACCAAAGAAATGTCCGGCGATATTATTCCGGTGGAAATTACGGTTTATGAAGACCGAACTTTTGATTTTAAATTAAAGACGCCCCCAGCCGCCGATTTATTGAGAAAAGCGGCTGGCATTGAAAAAGGTTCAGGCGAGCCCCATAAAAAGAAAGTGGGTAAGGTGACTAAAGAACAAGTCCGCCAGATTGCCGAAAAAAAGATGGTTGATTTGAATGCTTATTCAGTTGAACAGGCCGAAAAGATTGTTCAAGGCACCGCAAGGAGTATGGGTATTGAAGTGAAGTAAGGATTTAACAGATTTGCAACTAAAGATAGAAAGGGGGCAGAGATGAAAAAAGGGAAAAGAATTAGGAAGAGACAAGTAAGAACGGGTTTTTGGAAGAAATTTCTCAGAAAAGTTTCCGGCCGTGGATGTCAGATAGGGACTATAGAACACGAAAAGTTCTGGATGGGCCGTAAAAAGCTTTGGAGGGGACAGAAATAATCTGTCCTTTTAAGTTTTTTGATAACAGAATATTAAAGAAAGGGAGGTGATAGATATGTCTTTACCGAATTGGAATGAATTGCAAAAAGTGTTAAAACCCCTTTTTAAAGATAAGGAACCAAGATGGGATGAGATTTACGCGGCTTTGTTGTTACTTTACAGTGGCAAGTTGCGTCCAGACTGGGAATCTTTTTTTATGGGTATTGTTGAGGCCTTGGGGATTAGGGCTACTTGTAATAGAGGTAAAAGCGGTGCTCTTATTGTTAAAGATAATAAAATACTTGTTACAGGGTATGTTGGTTCTCCACCTGGTCAGCCGCATTGCGATGAAGTGGGGCATTTAATGTGGAAAACAATAGACGATCAGGGTAAAGAGTCAAATCATTGCGTTAGAACTCTTCATGCTGAAGAAAACGCTATTCTCCAGGCAGCTGAATTCGGAATATCTGTAAAAGGCGCCACCCTTTATTGTAAAATGACTCCTTGTTTTCAACGCTGCGCAATGAAAATTGTTCGAGTAGGGATTGTTAGGGTAGTTGCTAAAAGAAAATATCATGCAGGAGAACGGTCTGAAAAATTATTTAGAGATGCTGGCGTTGAACTTGCTATCCTTGAGGACAGAGTAGAAAAATACGAAAATCAATAATAGGGAGGTGGTTGCGTGGATAAAAAAATGATTGTTATTGGCTTAGTTGGTCCGATTAAGGCGGGAAAGGGAGAATTAGCTAAGTATCTGGTTGAAAGTCATGGAGTTGTTGTCTATAGGTTTTCCCAGATACTTGGATGGATTTTGGACATTCTCTGTTTGTCCCAGTCGCGGGAAAATTTTCAGGATTTGGCTATTGCTCTAAGAAAAAAGTTTGGTTCCGGTGTTCTTGTTTTAACTTTGAAGAACGATATTATAGCAGAGAGTCCACCAATAGCACTTGTTGATGGTGTTCGGGTCTGGGAAGAGGCAGAAATGATAAAAGAACTGGGCGGTTTCCTGATTTACGTGACAGCTTCGGATGAAGTCAGATTTAAACGGCTTCAGAGCGCTGAAAAAGCTGGCGAAGAATTACAAACTTTTGAAGATTTTTTGCAATCACAAAAGAAAAAAACCGAGCTCTTAATCGCAGAAATCGGCCAAAGCGCGGATTATCAAATTATTAACGAGTCGTCAATAGAAGAGCTTTACGCTCAAATTGAAGGAATAATTTCTGAATTACATAAAGGAGGTAGTTGAAATGAAAGATTTTAAGGTAGTTCTTATGGATATGGTAAAAGACCCTCAGTTGGCTTCGGTAGCTGGAGCTCTTGGTTGTTTTGAAGAGGCCTCCGCCGATCAGATTTATCAAGAAATCGGATCTCTTCCTGAAGGGCAAAAAGACAAAAAGGAAAAAGTTGTCTTAAAGAACAGTTTTGGCCGGGGACATGGTTCGGTAGGGGATCAAAACTATTTTATTTTTAGTATCGAAAACCTGCCTAGAGCCGCCACTCTCCATCTCTGTTTACCAGAGTATTTAGCTCATCTTCAGCAGTCGTTGAGAAGGGCTAGACCTGAACGAGGATTTCATTTGCCAGAGGCGATAAGAAATTCAAGCTTGGTCTCCGAGGTAGTTGAGCTTCTCACGAATGGGTTCTCTTTTTATAAAAGGGCCACTGAAGGCGGTCTGCCTGGCGAGGATGCTCGATTTCCTCTTTCTCTTTATACTAAGACGAATATTCAGACAGCTGGTAATGCCAGGGAATTGAGTCACTTGTGGGCGATGGTTCAGGATAAAGGAGTTCCTTTGGTGGTGAAAGCAGTAGTAGAAGAGATGTTGGCTTTAGCCAAGGAAGAGGCGCCGTATCTGTTTGAGGATTTCGGTTTTAATTATGAAAGATTGGCCTGGTATCCTTCGCCGGTGCTTTTCACTCCCAAGAATGAGATGCTTAGGCGTATAGTGGAAAAGAACGGTCGGAATGATGATGTGGTTTTAATCGATTTCACTACAGGGGCGGTGGATATGACCGAACAAGAGATCGGAGAAGCGATAAAAAATCACGATGAGGCGGCTTTGGCCAATTTGAAACATCTTCATTTTGAATTCCTGACTTCTATGTCGGTAGTTACTCTTCATCAGGCGATCAGGCAGAGAACCTGGAACCATTCGGTAGAGCCCATTTATCTCGCTGCGGGAAAGGCCGTCGAGCATTCTGACAGTTGGGAGGATATGACAATTAGTCCTCCTTCAATTAGGAAGTCCGACTTTTCGCCGGAATACAGCGAGCTTTGCCGGGAAATGTTAATGTCTTACAAACGGTTGGTGGATGATGGGGTACCTAGGAGTGAAGCGATCGGCGTTGTGCCTCATTCTCTTAAAATCTGGACGCTGATTCACGTTAATGGCTGGAATGCTCTTCATTCTGTCGGCAAGAGAACATGTTTGACCGCCCAATGGGAAATTAGGAGTAAGGCTCGAAAAATAGCTAAAATTATTAGTGAGAAATGTCCTGTTTTAGCTAAATGGATTGGCCCTCAATGTGTTGTCTACGGTTATTGCCCGGAGATAGAAGATTGTGGTTATTATCAGGAGTTTCTTCGTAAAAAGGAGGAAAAATAGGAAATAAAAAAGAGGGCCCTGCTGGATTTCAAGTCAGCGGGGCTTTACTTTTTTAGAGGAAGGTATATGATAGATGTTAATTAAGAGAAAACGTTTTTATATCAGAGACAACAACCAAGAGGGATAATAACAACTAAAGAAAAGCAGATGTAGCCGATGAAAGGAGGAATTATGTTTAACGAGGAAGAGATTAAGAAGCATATTAGTGAAGGTTTGGCTTGCGAAGGATGTAATCACTGGCTCGGATGTAGAAAAGATGGCCTGGATGTTTTATGTGCTTTGTGTGAATTAAGTCGGATTTGCCGGATAGAGGGGTATGTCAAGGGAAACAAAATCCCGGTTAGAAAGATTGAAATACTACACTGCGCGGCTTGTCGGCTAATCAGGAAATCCGAGGAACAAATATTGAAGCCCGGCAGAGTTCCAGCGTAGTTCATTAAAGTTCTTCAGGGGGAAGCGTATGAATAGTTATAGAATATAAAGGTCCTGGTTTTGTTAATCTTAGCCAGGGCTTTTAATTTTTTTTAAAATCTGTATGATAAAAGTAGTAATAACTAAATCAAGGACGTTCTTTAAAATGACGTCCTTGTGCACAAGGACGTCATTTTAAAGAACGTCCTTGGCCTCACAAAGGTAAAATATGTCTCAAGATTATCTTTCTAAAAAAGACCGGCAAATTAGCGGGTTAATTGAACAAGAGATTAAGCGTCATCAGGAGGGATTTGATATGATTGCTTCGGATAATTACGCCAGTCCGGCGGTGCGTCAGGCCGTGGGCAGTATTTTGGGTTCGCGTTACGCTGAGGGCTATCCGGGGAAAAGATATTATTCCGGCCAGCGTTTTATTGATCAGCTGGAACAGCTTACTATTAAACGGGCTAAAAAACTTTTTAGAGCCAAGTTTGTTAATGTCCAGCCCCATGCCGGTTCCCAAGCCAATCAAGCGGTTTATCTTTCTTTGCTTAAACCAGGCGATAAAATTCTTTCTATGAGGATTGACCAAGGCGGACATTTATCCCATGGAGCGGCTTTTAATTTTGCCGGTCAGCTTTACAATTGCGTTTTTTACGGGTTAGATAAAAAAACCGAACAAATAGATTTTAAAGAAATTGAGCGTATCGCCAAAAAAGAAAAACCAAAATTAATTATTGCCGGAGCTTCCAGTTATCCGCGGCAAATTGATTTTGCTAAATTTGGTCTGATCGCTAAAAAAGTTAAAGCCTGTTTAATGGCTGATATCGCCCATATTGCTGGTTTAGTGGCAGCTGGTTTGCATCCTCACCCTTTTCCCGCTTGCCATGTTGTTACGATGACGACTCATAAAACTTTAAGAGGAGCGCGGGGCGGGTTGATTTTAACTAATAACAGGGATTTGGCAGAAAAGATTGACCAGACGGTTTTTCCTGGTTTTCAGGGCGGACCTTTGCAGAATGAAATTGCTGGCAAAGCAGTTGCTTTTAAAGAGGCCCTGCAAGAAAGTTTTGTTAATTACCAGAAACAAGTTATTAAGAACGCTCAAGTTTTAGCTTCTACTCTTTTAGAGCAGGGATTTGATTTGGTTTCCGGCGGAACTGACAATCATTTGGTTTTAGTTAATTTAACTAAATTCAATATTACTGGTCGGAAGGTTCAGCAAGCCCTGGAATCGGTTAATATCTATGTTAACCGCAATGTTATTCCTTTTGATAGGCGTTCTGCTTGGGAAACATCAGGGATTAGGATTGGCCTGCCAGCAATAACTACCAAGGGCTTAAAAGAAAAAGAGGTCAGGCAGATAGCTCTTTTTATTGTTGGGGTTATTAAAAATGTTGATAAGAGAAAGGTAAAGGACAGAGTTAAGAAACAAGTGATCAAATTGGCCAAGAGATTTCCGGTGGAATAGGTATTTAAAGCCAAGAGAATTAGTTTTCAAAAGACGCAAATTCTTCTCCAGCGGAAAAATTTGCTCTGAGTCCGGCAAAATTTCGCCTAAAGGTGAACCAAGCAATTTTGCCTACCTACGCTTTTGAAAATTAATTCTCTTGGTTTATTATGTCGATGAACTTAATTAACGGTAAAAAAATAGCAGACGAGATTTTAGATGGTTTAAATAAGGAAATAGAGGAAACGGGAATTAAGCCGTGTTTAGGCGTTATTTTAGCAGGCGATGATCCCGCTTCTCAAATATATATTCAGAAAAAAGAAGAAGCGGCCCGGCGAATTGGCGCCAAAGTCAATAAGCTGGCTTTGTCTCAAGATGCTTCAGAGGAAGATATTTTAAAAGTTGTTGAGATGTTTAATCAGAATGAAGAGATAAATGGGATTTTAGTTCAGCTGCCCTTGCCAGAAGGAATATCTAGGGAAAAGGTTATTCAGTCAATTGAGCTAAAAAAAGATGTGGATGGTTTTTTAGAGAAGAGTAGGTTTGAGTCACCTTTTATTTTAGCTATTCAAAAAGCGCTTGAAGCAACTGGAGAGGAGATAAGAAATAAAAAAGCAATTGCTTTGGTTAATTCTGATATTTTTGGGGAGAAATTAAAATCAAAGTTGAACATTGATTATCAAGTAGGATTTACTGAAGATTTAAAAGAATTTGATATAATTATCACTGCCTTAGGCCAACCGGAAATAGTTAAAGGTTCGATGATAGAAGATAATTGTATTTTAATAGATGGCGGGATTAGTAAAAAAAATGGTAAAATAACAGGAGATGTTGATAAAGAGAGTGTTAGGGGAAAAGTTAGTTGGCTTTCGCCTGTGCCAGGCGGACTTGGTCCCCTGACTGTTGCTTTCCTATTAAAGAATCTTGTTTTGGCGGCAGTTAGCCGAGGTCTTTTCATCAAGGACGTCCCTTAAAAATACCACCGTTTGGCAAACGTTCCTTAAAATGACGTCCTTGTGCCAAGGACGTCATTTTAAGGGACGTCCTTGGTCTAACGAGCCTCTGGACATTCCTCAGGTTCAACCTCTACCTTTTATGAAATATCAACCAGTTATTGGCATAGAAATCCATAGCGAGTTAAAAACAGCCAGTAAAATGTTCTGCGATTGTTTAAATGACCCTGAAGCAGAAAAAGCCAATATTAATGTTTGTCCGATTTGCATGGGGCATCCGGGTAGTTTGCCTGTTATCAACCAAAAAGCGGTTGAGTTTGTGCTCAAAACAGGTTTGGCTTTAAATGGTCAAGTTCCTGATTTTGCCAAGTTTGACCGCAAAAACTATTTTTATCCTGATTTACCCAAGGGTTATCAGATTTCCCAATATGATTTGCCTTTAGTTAATAAAGGCCATTTAAAGGTTGATAATAATAAGGTTAGGATTACCCGAGTTCATTTAGAAGAAGATACTGGCAAATTGGTTCACCCAGCCGGGGCTAATTATTCTTTAGTTGATTTTAATCGGGCGGGCGTGCCCTTAATGGAGTTAGTAACTGAACCGGATATTGAAGGTGGTCAGGAAGCAAGAAGTTTTTGCGAAGAACTGCAATTAATTCTGCGCTATTTAGATGTTTCCGAGGCGAATATGGAAAAGGGGCAGCTCCGCTGTGAAGTTAATATTTCTTTAAAGCCGATTAAAGGGGAAATGGGCACCAAGGTGGAAATCAAGAATCTTAATTCTTTTCGGGCGGTGGAGCGGTCAATTGATTATGAAATTAAAAGGCAGGCCGATTTATTAGATTCTGGCGAAAAGATTATTCAGGAAACAAGGGGCTGGGACGAAAACAAGCAAAGGACTTTTTCCCAGCGAACCAAGGAAGAAGCTCAAGATTACCGTTATTTTCCCGAGCCGGACTTGCCGCCCTTAAGTCAGTTAACAGAACTTAGCTCTCAATTAATTCATCAATTGCCTGAATTGCCTCAAGCAAAACGGATAAGATTCAATCAGGAGTATGGTTTACCAGAAGCAGATATTAGGACATTGGTTAATAATAAGGGTCTGGCTGACTATTTTGAACAAGTGATTTCTGAATTAAAAACCTGGCTCAAAATTAAAGCGATTAGCGATAAACAACCTTTAATAAAATTAACCACTAATTATCTTTTGACTGAATTGCAAAAGTTATTACTGGCTAATAAAATAAAAGTTGGCGCTTGCCAGATTAGTCCGGAAAATTTCGCCGAGTTTATCACTTTAATTGAGCAGAAAGAGATTTCCAGTTCAGCCGCTCAAATTATACTCAAGGAAATGTTTGAAACCGGAGCTGACCCTTCTCATATTATTGAAGAGAAAAGTTTAAAACAGGTTAGCGATGAAGAGGCGCTTTCTGAAATAGTTAAGCAGGTTATTCGAGATAACCCCGGCCCAGTTGAAGATTATAAGTCAGGCAAGGAAAATGCTTTGCAGTTTTTAGTCGGTAAGGTGATGGCTGCTAGTCGAGGCCAAGCCAATCCCCAAATAGTCGGGGAAATTTTGAAAAAGAAATTAAAAAAAGACTGATCGTCTTATAAATAAATGCCTGAATTAATGACTAAACAAGAGGATGAACCAAAACTTCACCCCAATCTTCAAAAGTACGAAAAAGGTCAGGTTACTCTTAGCGAAGAAGATATAAAAAAGATGGGAGAAGGAAAAGATTCAGAAGCTACTCCCGAAGATGATAATGTTATAAGATTAGAGGATAGAAGACCTAAGGAAAAGCCAGTGGTTAGAGAGAAGACGCTAAAAAGGGGCCAGAGAGCAAGATTAGAAGATTTGGATAAAAAAAGAGCTGAGCAAAAAGCTAAAGAAAAAGAAGCTTTGGAAGCGGCCAGAGAAAAGCTTAGTAATTTACAAGAAACGGGTAATTAATTTTTCCGCCTCTTTGTAATTATCAACCCAGTTAATCCGCTGGTCTTTTCTGAACCAGGTCAGCTGGCGGCGGGCGTATTGACGGGTGTGGATTTTAATCAATTCTTTGGCTTGTTCCAGAGTGGTTTTGTCTTGAAGATAAGAAGTAATTTCTTGGTAGCCAATACCGCTCATAGAATACGGCTTTAAGCCGTATTTTTTTATTAGTCTTTTAACTTCATTAACCAAACCTGCTTTAATCATTTGTTCAACCCGCTGATTAATTTTATTTTCTAAAATTTCTTTGTCCGGCTTCAGGCCGATTTGAAGGATATCAAATAATTGAGCGCCTTTTTGTTTTTGCTGGGAAAACGGTTTTTTAGTGGTTAAACACACCTCCAAAGCCCGAATGAGCCGTCTTTTGTTATTAAGCTCAATTGTCTTTAAGGCCCGGGGGTCCAGTTTTTTAAGTTGATTGTATAAATCCTGATTAGTTTTCTTTTCTAATTGAGCGCGTAGTTTTTTGTCTGGTTTAACTTCAGGAATTTGAAGGTTATCAACTATTGCCTGGATGTATAAGCCGGTGCCGCCGACTAAAAAAGGGAGTTTGTTTCTTTTTTGGACATCTTGAATGATTTTAACTGCTTGTTTTTTAAACTGGGCTAAAGTGAATTCCTGGTTTGGTTTGATAATGTCTATTAAATAATGGGGAACGCCGGCCATTTCTTTTTTAGTTGCTTTGGCTGTGCCAATATTCATTTCTTGGTAAATCTGGCGGGAATCAGCTGAAATTATTTCACCGTTAAATTGCTTAGCTAATTTAACAGCTAAACTGGTCTTGCCTGAACCAGTCGGGCCAAGAATAACAATTAGTTTATTGTGTTTTTTTATTGTCATATTAGGGTTAGGGGCGTTGGTTGGGGTTTAGGAGTGCGACTCCTAACATTTCAAGGTACGGCCTCAAAATTACTACCCTTTGCAAAGGGTAGTAATTTTG
>CAZYSH010000021.1:0-11812 GCA_964650035.1 uncultured Candidatus Saccharibacteria bacterium
GAGGCAAAAATGACTAAGCTATCTGAAGAGATGCTGACAGATATTGATAAGGAAACAGTTGATTGGATGGATAATTATGATGGCACGCGTCAGGAGCCGGTTGTTTTGCCGGCCAGGCCTCCTCAATTATTAGTCAATGGCGCTTTTGGAATTGCTGTGGGAATGACTACTAATATCCCACCTCATAATTTAGGGGAATTAATTGAAGCAGTCGCCTATTTAATTGACCATCCTAAAGCCACAGTTAAGGACTTGTTCCAATTTATTAAAGGACCTGATTTTCCAACAGGCGGAGAGATTTATGACAAAAAGAGCATGATTCAGGCATACAGCACCGGCCGCGGCCCGGTTGTTAATCGGGCTAAAGCGGAAATTATTGAAGAAAAAGCAAATAGATACCAGATTATTATTAATGAAATGACTTATGGGACTAATAAGGCGAATTTGATTGCTAAAATCGCCGAGCTTTATAAAGCTAAGAAACTTGAAGGTATTAAGGATGTGCGCGACGAGTCGGACAAGGATGGGGTGCGGGTGGTAATTGACCTTAAAACTGATGTTAGTCCTCAAAGAGTGCTCAACCGCCTCTATAAGTTGACTGATTTGCAAAAGACATTTCATATGAATATGTTGGCTTTGGTCAATGGGATTCAGCCGCAGGTCTTATCTTTGGTTAATGTTTTAGAAGAATATATCAAGCATCGTCAGGAAGTGGTTACTCGCCGAACCAAATATCTCTTAAAACAGGCAAAGGATAGAGCTCATATTTTAGAGGGTTTAAACAAAGCGCTTGACCACATTGACGCGGTTATTAAGACAATTAAAAAATCGCCTACCCGCGAGGAAGCGCATAAGAATTTAGTGAAAAAGTTTAAATTGAGCGAACTTCAAGCAACTGCTATTTTAGAGATGCGGCTTCAAACCTTGGCCGGTTTGGAACAAAAGAAAATCAAGGATGAATTAAAAGAAAAGAAGAAGTTAATTAAAGAATTAGGGGCCTTATTAAAGAGTCCTAAAAAGATTCTGGGGGTGATTAAAAAAGAGCTTAAGGAATTAAAAGAAAAATATGCTGATGAACGGAGAACTAAAGTTTATGCTCGGCCTTTAGGTAAATTGACTGAAGAGGATTTAGTGCCTAAAGAAGAATGTATTATTATTCTTACCCAAGGCGGCTATATTAAGAGAGTCAATCCGCAGTCATACAAGGCGCAGAGAAGAGGCGGTAAAGGTATTTTAGGAATTAAGCCACGCGAAGAAGATGCGGTTGGCTGGTTTTTGCCCGCTTCAACTCATGATAGCATTCTTTTCTTTACTGACCAGGGCAGGGTTTTCCAGATTAAGGCCTATGAATTGCCAGAGGCCAGCAGAGTAGCTCGGGGGCAGGCAATTGTTAATTTTCTTCAGTTGGGCGCCAAAGAGCAGGTTAACGTTGTTTTGAGGATGGGGAAAAATAAAGAGATGAAATATTTGGTTATGTCAACTGAAAATGGTATAATCAAAAGAACCAAAATAGAGGATTTTGTTAATGTTAGACAAAGCGGATTAATCGCTATCAAATTAAAGAAAGACGATAAGCTAAAATGGGCTAAGTTTACTTCTGGAAATGACGAGATTATATTAATAACCACTCAAGGACAAAGCATTCGCTTTAAAGAAACTGATGTTCGGTCTATGAGTCGGGCGGCGGCTGGAGTTAAAGGAATTAGTTTAAAAGGCAAAGATAAGTTGATTAGAATGGATGTGATTGGCAAAGATTCAAAAGGACAAAAGGTCTTGGTGGTCACGGAAAACGGTTTTGGCAAGAAAACTTATTTGAAGAATTATAAATTGCAGAAAAGAGGCGGTTTTGGAATTAAGACCGCCAAGTTGACCGCTAAAACAGGCAATATCGTGGCTAGTCATGTAATTAAGTCGGAACAAGAGGACTTGATTGCCATCTCTCAAAAGGGGCAGGTGATTAGAACTGAACTTAAGAATATTGCTACTTTAGGTCGGGCAACTCAAGGAGTTAAAGTTATGAAAGTGAATCAGGGGGATAAGGTGGCTTCAATCGCCTGTGTGTAACCCGAGGTTCAACCTCGGATAATAAATGATATTAGTATGGACAAAGTCGTTAATGGTTTAATTCAGCCAAGCGAGGTCTTAAGTCAATTAGAGCTGCGTGATAATATAGAAGTGGCTGATTTTGGCTGTGGTAATGGTTATTATAGCGTTCCTTTAGCTAAAATGATTCCCCAGGGCAATGTTTACGCTTTAGATGTAGTTAAAGAAACATTAGAGGCGGTTATTAGCGCGGCCAAGCTGGAGAACATTGAAAATATTGAAACGATTCATTGTAATTTAGAAATTTTGGGAGCTTCTAAATTGAAAGATGAGTCAATTGATTTAGTCCTAATGCGCAATATTTTGTTTCAGTCAGAGAAAAAAGCCGAAATGATTAAAGAAGCCAAACGTATCCTAAAACCGGCCGGCCAATTGGTTTTATTGGAATGGATTCCTAACGCCTCAATGGCTCCTAAGGAGGGCTGGTTAATTTCTAAAGAAGAAGCGCAAAAGTTAATTGAGACGGAAGGGATGAGTTTGAATAAAGAATTAGTTATGGATAATCAGCATTATGGATTAGTATTCAAAAAAATTTCTAAGTCCTAATTTCTAATTTCTAATAAAATGACTAATAACTAAATTTCTAATTGTTTTAGATATTTGACATTAGATATTAGGAATTCTGAATTTTGTGTCTAAAAAGAAAATCGCCACCATTTATACCTTTATTGCCCCAATAATCATTTTTGGGTTGGCCGCTTCTTTTCCCGGTTGTAAACCAGATCCGTTTAAAGAGGTGGAGTTAGAATTTTGGGGTGTTTTTGACGATTCTGACATTTATCAGCCGTTGATTACCGCTTTTAATGAAGAGTATAAGCATATTAAAATTAACTATTACAAGAAGAACCATCAGACCTATGAGAAAGATTTATTAGAGGCAATGGCTACCGGACGCGGGCCGGATATTTTTATGCTCCATCATACTTGGGCGCCCCGCTATGAGGATAAATTAGTGGCCGCTCCTTCTGATTTAATCACTCTTAGAGAAATTCAGGAGGATTTTGTTGATGTGGTTTATGATGATTTTGTTACTGAAGGATATATTCTTGCTTTGCCTTTAAGCGTTGACACTCTTGCTCTTTATTATAACAAAGATATTTTTAATACGGTTGGTATTGCTCAACCGCCGCAGACCTGGGAAGAATTTTTAGCTGATGTAAAAAAAACAACTCTTAAAGACGAGAGAAATAATATTATTAGGGCGGCGGCCGCTTTAGGCACGGCCCGCAATGTCAATCGTTCAACTGACATCTTATCTCTTTTAATGCTTCAATCAGGCGCTCAAATGGTTGACAGCGATAAAACTGAGGCGACTTTTGACCAGGCGGTCAGTTTGGAAGGAGAGAATTTTTATCCCGGCCAGCGAGCCCTGGAGTTTTATACCAATTTTGCCAATCCTTTGAAAACGGTCTATACCTGGAATAACCGAATGCATTATTCAATTGACGCTTTTTATGAGGGTAAGCTGGTTATGATGTTTAATTATTCTTATCATTTACCGACTATTAAGGCCAGGTCGCCTTATTTGAATTTCGGGATTGCCTCAATGCCTCAAGTCAAAACAGCAACTAAAGATGTTAATTACGCTAATTATTGGGGTTTGGCTGTGTCTCATAATTCAGAAGCGGCTAAAGAGGCCTGGCAATTTATTGTTTGGCTGACTGACAAGGAAAACGCCGAAGCATATTTAGAGGCGGCCGAGAAACCAATCGCCCGCCGGGATTTAGTCAATTGGCAAAAAAACGACCCGGATTTAGGCGTTTTTGCTCAACAGGCCTTAACCGCCCATTCTTGGTACCAAGTGGATAACTTAACTATTGAGCAATACTTGGCTGATATGATAGAATCAGTAGTATTAGGCGAAGCAACTATTGAAGAGGCAATTAAAAAAGCGGTTAATCAAGTAACTTTGTTAATGAAATAGAGATTAAGGATTTCATCAAGGACGTTCCTTAAAATGACGTCCTTGTACACAAGGACGTCATTTTAAGGAACGTCCTTGATATATCATGAAAATCTTTCAAAAAACTTTATTTTTCACTTTATTTTTAAGCGGATTAGTCAGAGCTAATCTGGCTTTAGCCGCTTTAGTGCCTTGCGGCGGTCCTACTCAATCACCATGTACGCTTTGCCATCTTTGGCAATTGGGCAGCAATATCATTAATTTTCTTACTTTTAGTTTAGCTATTCCCGCGGCCGCGCTTTTGTTCGTGGCGGCTGGTGTTATTTTTCTCGTTTCCGGCGGCAATGAATATAAATTGACTAAAGCAAAGACCATTTTTACTAACACAGTTATTGGTCTGTTAATAGTATTTTGTTCTTGGCTATTAATTGATACTTTAATAAAAACAATAGCAACCACAAGTACAGAAACAGGGGTAATTATATGGTCTTGGAATGATTTTCCCATAGATTGTGCGGTTGGCTCCGAAGATTAAAATAATGTTTAAAAATAATTCTAAAAAAATTTCTATATTGTTTGTTTTGTGTTTTTTATTATTTGGTTTATTTACAATAGAAGTTGAAGCAGATATTGTTTCAGATTCAATAGAAAATCCACTTGAGGCAGATAATTTTACTGAATTGATTGCAAATATTATTGGATGGATTTCCAATATTGGTAAAGCTGTAGCAGTAATTATGATTATCTATGCCGGATTATTGTTTATGATCTCTGGAGGCAATGAAGAAAAGATTACTAAGGCTAAGAAAACCTTAATTTGGTCTTTAATTGGTTTAGGCGTCTTGATAATAGGCGATGGATTTGTTAATATAGTAAAAAACCTTTTGGGGTGACTACTTAATAAATAAAACTATTCAATGAAAGGGGGTGAGAATTAGTGAGAAGTAAAAAAACAAAATTATTTTCTGTTGTTTTGGGTTCGCTTTTTGTGTTTTCGTTTTTAGCTGTGTCAGTGGCCTTTGCCGCTGTGCCAACTCAAGTAACCTCGGGTCTTGATGACCCAAGTGAAATAGTAACTCTAATTTCAGATATTGGTAAGTATTTTCAGGCTATTGTTTTGGCGATAGGTGTTCTTATGATTATTTACTCTGGTTTTTTGTGGATGACAACTGGAGGAGAAGAAGAAAAGTTAGGCAGCGCCAGAAAGATTTTGATTTATGGATTAGTTGGTATTGCCATAGCTGTTTTTGCTTATGCGGCTCAAACATTCCTGTTGGCTTTATTGCCAAAATAGGAGTATTGTTGATTAAAATAAAAAAGCCAGAGAAGCGGTCTATTTTTTGCTTCGCTGGCTTTTTGGTTGATTGATATATTAGTTCAAGTGCGTCGTGGTTTTATTTGCACCTGAACTAATATTTCTTTTCCTCCTTTTTGTTTCGGTACCATTAGCTCTATTTTTTTGTCTGATACAGCTCGGCCGCTGAATCTCGGCCGGGTTATGGTTTTTGAGTGCCTATTGCGGTTTACAATGATGAATTTCCCGACGGAACCAAGTTGTTGGAAAGAGATTCCATCGCCTGCTTTATAGTATAGTTCTCGGCCTTCGGTATCCCGGCTGACAGTCTTTCCATTAGCCGGCAGTCGGAATATTCCAGAAAGGATTCGGGATTTAGTGAGGCGGATATCTTTATCTGGCTTTTTTTTGGGCTTCGGTTCTTTTTTAGGTAGCAGTTCTTTAATCTCTCTTTTTTTTTGTTCTAAAGAGATATATATCGGCAACCCATTCTTCTCAGTATTGCTTTTGATCTCTTTTAGGTCTTTGACTAGAGGCTTCATTTTATAATCCTTGTCCGCCCGTTTGGTCTCTTCAACAAGAGAAAGAAGAACATTGCGGGTTAATCCATAGTAAATCTCGTTAATCTTGGCAGCACCGTTTTCTGTAAATTGAGCTATAAGTATAACTAGGACTAGACCAGTTAAGCCATAACCAGTCATCCGAACTATAAAAACGAAGAAATTAGTTCTACCTAAGCAGGCCAGAAGAATACACAGGAACATTATTTGGAAAACCCAGAACGATTTAGTATGAGCTATGACCTCTAGGGTAGCCGGGCTATGAAAGTCCCATAGAAAATGGAAAATAAACCAGGCAATAATTGCTCCGGAGAGCCAGTAGAGATCTTTGCCTTTTTTGAATTTTATCCCGATGGCAATGGTGATTGCCGCCAGGCCGATTAGGGTTAACAAAACCATGGTCTTGGTAAAGACCACATATGACGCTATAAGAATGAGCGCCGTAGCGATAGCCGCGATTATTATTTTTCTCCTATTGCTCATTCTTCCCTCCTTTTCCTTCGGTTTTGCCGGGTTCTGTTTCCCTTGCTGTTTTAAGGATGTTGGCCACAGTGCCGATTCCGCTTTCTAATCCTTCTCGGATAATATCGGCTACAGCCAATTTTGTGCCGTCAGCTTGAGTGGCTTCTTTAATGATTTTTAATTCCGAACCACGTGTTTTTGCCGCTTCTTGGCGCATTTGGGCCACGGTCTTGTACTCGGATGCTGCCCTAACTTCTTCCGGCGGCAGAAATTTCTGGATTTCAATAGCGTCTGTCCAGATTCCCAGGCGAAGGTTATTCATAGCTTGATTGAACAAACGAGCGGCATTTTTTTCCATTTTTCCCAGTTCACCTTCTTCGATTTCAATCAGGTCAGCCATGGTTTTTTTGGCGCAGAGCTGATTAAGAATGACAGAAGCCTGGTCGTCTTCAAAGTTATTTCTTGTCTTGTCGTCATTATCAACTCTGATGGCATAATTAATTGCTGCGTTTGGGTCAGGAATTGAAGTGATAATCCTGGCGTCAACAATTAGATTCTGCCCGTCACTGGAACTAACCGTGATCGGCTCCAGGTTTCTGGCCTTAGGCGACATATCTACCAAGCCAACTACAATGTGCCAAGCTTTTTTTAGAATGAACCGCCATCCCTCCTTTTTAGCTGTGTATCCATCATTGGTGTCTGGATTGGAACTCCACGCGTTCCTTAAGACAAGAATGTGGTTGTCTGGTGCATTAAGCCAGAAATTGGCAAAAACTTCTTCTGCGCTTTTTTCTTTTTTAATATCTTTTTTATCCTTTTTGACAAAAGTGATTCCGGTAGCGATTGCCCCGAAGACACATAGAAAAATAAGGATAACAGGTAGAAGAATTGCCAAATGTTTAACTGAACCTGGAAGGGTAATCAGTAGAGCGGTAATTACTGTTACTATTCCAGCAAGCGCGATAAGCAAGTCAATTGTGTTTTCATCTAAACCTCTTGGTGAGATAGTTGTCCCTATAAGATTTATTCTCATCATTTTTCTCTCCTTTCTTTCTTTTCAGAAATTTCTGTTTTTTTGTATTTTTTAAATTTTCAAAGGACTAGAATAGTCCCTCCTTTACTTTTCTTGTGTCATATTATATAATATGTAAGAGTAATTGTCAATAGTTGACGAGAGCGTAGAAAAAGGGATAGAATAAAAGTAAATGCGGACGTGGCGGAACTGGAATACGCGCTGGGTTTAGGACCCAGTGGGATTTATCCCTTGTGGGTTCAACTCCCACCGTCCGCACAATAGAATGTCCGGTAACTCGAGGTTGAACCTAAAAACTACGAACCTCGCAGAGGTTCGTAGTTTTTAGGTTCAACCTCTATGCACTCAATTCTATTCTGTATCCTGTGGAAAAAGGTCTTGACAAGGTTTTCTTAATTGGTTAGGATTAACGCTAATATGGAATTTTTTCAAATCAAAACCTTAAATAGCTTTTATGGTTTTTACTTTTTTAACTGGTTTGTTCAGATCGGTTTTGGTTTGGAGAAAATAAGGATTAGAGTATAAACATAAAGTATATTTTCAGCAAATTAAAACCGGCCTGAATAAGACCGGTTTTTTAGTTCAACAGTTCTTTATAAACCAAAAACTTCAAATTAAAGAAAGGGGGTATCATGGATTTAGATGTCAATGTGCAAGAATTATTAAAGGTAAATACAGAGAAATGCGAATGCGGAGGGAGGATTGTTCCTGCCAAAACGTCTGAGGATAGGTTACTTGGCAAGATGAAAGAGTGTGATACTTGCGGGAAATCTTCAATAAATGGGGAAGAGGTTGATCTTTTTTCGTCTAAAAGAATGTCAGGAGTTCTATTGTTTTAAATTTAAATAAGCAAAAAGGAGAAAGATTATGGGAATAGAAGCTTACAGCGATGAGCAATTAAAAGGAATGCTTGAATCGTGTATCAAGGGAAAGAATTCTACTATGGAAAAAGAGATCAGGGATATTCTAAATTCAAGGGGCGTTTCTTACGAAGAATTATTAAATAAACCTTTTCCACCCATGGTATTGGGCTGGTCGTCGCCTTCAGATTGAAGTTTAATCAAAAGGGCCGTATCTGGAATGATACGGCCCTATCTTTTCTTATTCCTCTTTTTCAGTTTCGATTGGATACAAATCAGGGGATTTGTAGTTGGAATAAAAAGTTTGTTTTTCCAGCTCTTCGCCACTTAGTTTATAAACTTCCTGGGTTAAGACGGCTTTCATAGAGCCGTCTTCATTGCTTTCTAAAATATAAGGGCCTTTGATTTTTACTTGACGGTTGTCATCTGTGCCGTAGAAATTGACAATAACCTGGCTACCCTGGACAGAGGCCTGAATTAAAAGGTGATTGGGCGTATTATTAACAAAGCGCAGGTCGGGTTTAGGATCGTAAACTGTGGCGTCAAAGCCCTGGGGATTGTAATAAACAACCGGGAAGGCGTGATGCTGACGTTCAGTAATTTTTAAACCGGTATTGATTGCTGCCCGGAAGAAAGTAGTTGAAACCTGACAAACGCCGCCGCCGTATTCCGGGGTGGTTTTATCTTTTTTAATGACTAATTCTGCTTTGTATCCTTGCTCCGGGCCGGTTTCGCCCAGGAAGGCGTTAAAAGAGAATTCTTCATTTGGGTTTAGGATGTAGCCGTTTAATTTATTAACCGTTGTTTTGATATTGTGTTTTCGGTTAGCTGGCGAACCGGCAAAGCTGGAAATCCCCTGCCCAATTAGTTTTTTAATGCCTAACTGGTTAGTTTCCCATAATTTAATTTTAGGCAGGGCTTTATCGGCAATAATGGCGGTGGTTTTAATCGGCGGGTCAGCTAAAATATTTTTTACTAAATTATCAAAAGTTTGTTCTTTTTTAACTTCAAAACCGGGCTGGTCGGGCGCAAAAATAATCGCTTTATTTCTTTCAGTTTTTAGTTGAGCATTAGTTACTGGCTGGTCAACTTTACTGGCTACTCTATCTAAATATTTTTTGACTTTTTCAATGTCTAAATTAAAACCTAAAATCAGATTATCATAATCTTCTTCTTTAATTGGCTCAAAAATTATCCAATCAATTAAAATTGTTTTGTCAATTTCATATTTTTCTCCCTCAAAGGTTAAATAATAGGGCTGATTGGCTAAAACTTTCTGCGCTTTTTGTTTAGCTGAATCAACTTCATTGTTTTCCACTTCTGGCCGGCCGAGAAATAACTCTAAATTGATTGGTTCTGAAGTAAAAGTATTAATCTGTTGCTTTAGATTATTTATTAATTGTTCTCGGTTAACAGCAACGCCTTGGGTTGAGTGTTGTAGCGAATAATCATTTATTTCTGAATTAAAAATTAAAGTAGCGTTTTGAGTCGGCCGTTCAATATTTTCAAAAAGTTGGCCGGTCTGCTCTTGGAATTTTTCTTGATTTATTTGGTAAGCAGCGCTAAAAGAGCGAAAGCCGAATAAAGCGATTAATTGTTCTTTAATGTTGACTAATGGATTTGAGTGATGGCCGATTTGCTCGGCCTGATTAATAGTTGTTTGGTAGTCAGGCTGGAAGCCGAGCTCGGTAATGTCAACTAACCAAATTTTATCTTGATAAACGAGCTTTACTTTTTGTTGAATAAATTGCTCCCATTTTTCAGCTAATAGTTTTTCCGCGGAAGAAATATTTTTTCCGCCCAAATGCAAATCATCTACTTTAACGCCCCAGGCAATTTTTTGGCTATTAACTATTTGCAGGGTTAGAATGAGATAAATTGAGCAGATAAAAATAATTAGAACGAAGATTTTTAGTTGTTTTTTAAGAAATTTTTTCATTAATTTAAGGAGAAAAACCTGAGATAGTTGGGGACAGAGTTAGAAGTTGGAGATTCAAGGTGTGGCCTCAAAATTACTACCCTTTGCAAAGGGTAGTAATTTTGAGGCCACACCTTGAATCTCACCCAACTCCCAACTCCAACTCCCTCCACTCCTATAATTATCATAACAAAAAACAGGGGATGAGTGTATCCCCTGTTTTTTGTTCCTAGAAAATTCTATTCACTTTTAATCATTATCTTCTTAGTTTTGATTTTTTCCACTTTAGGTAATCTGATAGTTAGAATTCCATTTTTCATACCGGCATCGGCATTGTCAACTTCAACGTCAATAGGTAGAATTATCGACCGCGAGAATGGCCCCCAGTAGCATTCTTGGTAATAATAATCTTCTTCTTTGACTTTCTCGTCTTTTTCTCTCGTTCCCTTAATGGTTATCATATCATTAGTCATACTAATATCAATATCTTCCGGTTTAACACCGGCAATAGTTGATTTAATAATAACTTCGTTGGGCGTCTGGTAGACGTCAATAGTTAGCTGGCCTTCTGATTCAGTTAGCCATTCCTCTGATTTTTTGTCTTCTATTACAGGTTCTTTTTTAGTTTTAGCGGTTTTTTTGGGCATAGTTATTTTTTTGGCTCTGTCAGACGGATGTTCTACTGAAATATCTTTTTCAATCACTTTGGATTTTACTTTCTTGGTATTTTTATTAGCGGTCTTCTTCTTTTTGGTTTCTTCTTCAGACCAGCTGGCGCCGGTTAATTTTTCGAAGAATGATGAGGGCATAGATATGTTTTTGTCATTGTGAGCGAAGCGAAACAATCCCGTGCAATATCTCAATTCTGTGGGATCCTTCGCCTGCTCGCCTCGCTGAAGCTTCGGCGAAGCGGGCAGGCTCAGGATGACAATAGTTTAAGTTTTACAAATAGATTGTTGGTTTTTTAATTTTTTAAAATAATAGGAAACTACCAAACCAGTACTGATTAACAAGACGGCGATTACTGAAAGGAATAATAATTTAATATTGGAGTCGGTTTGGTTAAAGGTTGTAAGGATAAGGTAATTGTAGCAGCTGTGGAAAATAATGGCAATAGTTAAACCAACAAGAACGAATTTAGTTCTTTTTTTAAGTTCAATCAAACCTCGGGCCAGCCAATAACCAACTATTGCTGAAGCTAAAGCATGGACCAAGGTGGCTCCCAAAAAGCGAAAACTTATAGTGCTTAAGGCCTGTTCCAGCCCGGGGAAATCAATTTTAAAAAGAACCATTAGATTTTCCACTGCGGCAAAACCCAGACCTGCTATAATACAATATATCATAGCATCAGTTGGTTCGTCAAATACTGATTTTTTAATAACTTTAAATCTAACTATTGCGTATTTAAGATATTCTTCAACTAAGGCCGGGACAAGAGTGGCTGCCAGGGCGACTTTGATAAATCTAGCTTGGGGCAGACGCGATAAGATTTCCAGGGGATTAACGCTTGGATTAAGCAGCCAAATCAGAGTCAGTTCAAAAACAATGGCCAGAGGAGCAATTAACATGCCGTAGAAAAATATTTTCAAAACCATTGAATTCGGCTCCGGGTTTTTATCTTTTCTTAAATAAAAAGACAGCCAGATTAAGCTGGGCAGGAGACCAAGGAGAATGTAGAA
>CAZYSH010000022.1:0-10127 GCA_964650035.1 uncultured Candidatus Saccharibacteria bacterium
AATGGATTCAGGGACAGACTGTTGAAATAAAATGGACCTCCTTGGGTTCTTATAGAAATTTAAATAAGATTATTGAATTATATAAGGGAGATACTCGTTTGGAGACAATAGTTATAGCCAATGGTTTGGATACGAATGAATTAGTTACAAATCTACGAGTAAAAAATACATGGCTTCCGGGAAATGACTATAAAATCAAAATTACGCCAGAAGGCACAAGTGCGTTTGATTCCAGTGACGCCACATTTACCATTACCTCTCCGTCAGAAAATATGCCTTCTGTTATGGTAACCTCTCCTAATGGCAGTGAGAATTTTTATCCGGGCCAAACAGTCGAAGTTAGATGGTCTGGACAACCAAGCAATCATTATATTCAAATAAGTCTTATTCCTTCAAACAATGCGGCAGGCACCATTTTAGTCCAGAGAACAACAAACAATGGAAATACAACAGTAACAATTCCTTCAACTACACTCGCTGGTTCTTATGTTATGAGTATTGGCATCTATAATCCCACTACAAACGTGGGTGTATTTGATCGGAGCGACGCGCCATTCAGCATTATGGAAGCTGGCACCCCTTCAGTTAGTGTTACCTCACCTATTAATGCCAGCACTTATTGGAAAAAAGGAGAAGCCCATATGGTTTATTGGACATTAAGTAATTTTGACAATGCCCAGTGTAATATTGAACTTTATAAAATAAACATTGCCTCTTTGGCTAGAACTATAGCGGTTAATTATTCTGCCAATCAAGTATTTAACAATTATTCTTGGCGAGTTTCAGATGATTTAGAAGCGGGTCAATATAAAGTATTGGTCCGTTGTCATAATCAAGGCGAGACCATTACCTATGAAGATAAATCAGATAATTATTTCAGCATTATAGAAAAAGATCAGTTAATTCCAACACCAACGCCAACTCCTACCCCCACTCCAACACCTACGCCAACTCCTACCCCAACCGAATGTCTGCCAGACGACACGCTAATTAAGCTCCCTGATGATCCGAAAATCTATGTAATTCAAAATTGCCAGAAGAAGTGGATTCAAACAATAGAGGAATTTCAGCAAGGAGGATATCAATGGTCAGATGTTCAAGAAACCTCTTCAGAAACAGTTAATGCTTACGCTGATTATCTGGAAGCAGCGGCTAATCTAATTAGAGCAACCAATCAGAGTAGGGTCTATAAGATCATTAATAACAAACGGTTATGGATTCCGACAGCTGAATCCTTTACAGCCATGGGTAATAATTGGTCAGATATTGAAGATGTTCAGGAATCAGCAGTTGAACAATATCCTCGTCTTAAATTAGCCAGATTAGCCAACGATCCCAAGGTCTATTATCTAACTGAAAAAGGTTTAAAAAGACATATTCCTACAGTAGAAGCGTTTAATTCTTACAGCTATGATTGGTCAGATATAGTAGAAATGTCTAATGATATTATTGATTCTTATGAAGATAATGTTTTAATTATGATGGAAGGAGATTACAAGGTTTATAGTTTATTAAATGGAATTAGACGATGGATCAAAACAGATCAAGCTTTCAATCGTTTAAATTATGATAAATCAAAAATTGAAACAGTAAGTAGATCTGAACTCTTTAGCTATGAAGAAGAGGCGCATATAGAGTAAAATAACGAAAAGAGAAATTATTGATTAACTTAAACGTTAATCCCTTCACAAAAAACAGCCCCATTGGTCGGGGCTGTTTTTTTATGGTATAATTAAGATTATGAAGCATAAAAAGGGTTTTACTTTTATTGAAACACTGATAGTTATCGCGGTTATTGCCCTGATAATAACTTTAACAATTGTCAGCTATCGCTATTTTGAGAAAAGAACTGAATTAGAAACAACCGCCCAAAAAATTACAGCTATCCTTAAATCAGCTCAAACCAAAACCCTGGCTTCTGAAGACGATTCTCAATACGGAGTCCATTTTAAAAGTAATCAATATATTCTTTTCAAGGACGATATTTACCAAGAAGGAACGGCTGATAATAAAACTTACCAGCTATCCAACCAAATAGAAATTAGCCAGATTAACTTAGCCCAAGCAACTAGCAGCATTGTTTTTCAAAGAATTAATGGCCAAACAAATGACTACGGAACTATCACTCTAACTTCTCTTTCTCAATCAGGCGAAACAAAAACAATTAACATCCAGTCATCCGGACAAATTGAACTAACTTCCACGACAACTGAATGCTGTAATACAAATCGTTCAATTGACAGCCGCCATATACACTTTAATCTGGGTTGGAGCATTCAAAACTCCAACACCTTAACACTTTACTTCACTGATACCCCTGAAGTGATTTTTAATATTAATATGGCTGATTATTTTAATTTCTATAAGACGAATTTTAATTGGACTGATACAGTTGAGGTTAATGGAGAAAATCAAACTCTGGAAATCCACACCCATTCTTTAGATGCAGTTAATACATCTTTATGTATCCATCGAAAAGGCGAAGAAAATAGTAAACCTCTTCAAATCCTTATTGACGACAAAGACATTATTTCCTATACCGCCGAGGGCCAGCCAACTATTGGCTTCTGGGGAGGAACAATGGAAATCCAATGAAAAAAACAAATCAAAAACAAAAAGGCGCTGGTTTAGCAGAAATAATCATTGCCATTAATATTATTGTTATTGCTCTTTTTAGTTTAATCTTTTTAGCCCAATACAATCTCAAATTTCAAGAGCAAAACAAATCTAAAATTGAAGCAATTAACCTGGCTTCTGAAGCAATTGAAGCGGCTCGCAGCTTTAGGGATGAAAATTGGACCAATCTTGATTCTCTTCTTCTTGAAACGCCTTATTACCCAATAATCTCAAGCAGTAAATGGGAGCTCGCCTCAACCGACCCTGGCCCAATAAACGGAGTTTATTCCCGATGGATTATCATAGAAAGAGTTTATCGCGATGCCAGTGATAATATTAGCCAATCCGGTGCAGAAGACAAACAAACAAAAAAAATAATTGCCTATGTTCAGTGGAATGACCGAGACAAAACCAAACAAATAAATCTTAATACTTATTTAACTAATTGGTCTGATTAATATTTTTGGGAGATTTTGGGAGATTTTTTATTTTTAGGAGTTGCACTCCTCAGTTTTTGAGGAGTACAACTCCTAAAAATAAATGCTCAAAGAACATCTTGTTAAGATGAATAAAAAAGGATTTACTTTAATTGAATTAATTATCTATATAGCTGTTTTTGTTATTGTTATTACTCTAATCACTGGATTTGTTTTTAATTTAATTAGAGTTCAAGCCAGGATAAAAGCGAACAAGGAAGTTACTGAAAACAATCAAAGAGCAATTGAAACAATTAGCCGACACCTTAAACACGCTCAAGGAATTTATCTGCCAACCAGTTCTTTTGACAGCCACCCAGGACAAATAAGTATAGAGACCTCGGAAAACAAACCCTCAGGAGAAGATCTTACTTACTCTGATTTTTATTTAGATGAGAACAACCGCCTTTGCTTAAAACAGGAAGGTGCTGATGGGATTCCGCTCACTTCGGAAAAAATAAAAATAAACAATTTAGTTTTTAATCGTTTAATTGACAGCGCTAATAATCAATCAATCAGAATTGAATTATCTGCTGTTTATGACAATCCCAGTGGATTTGCCGCCTACAAAGCAACTTCTACTTTAATTTCCACAGTTGGTTTACGCAATGATTAAATCATTTAAAAACAACCAAAGGGGTGCTGCTTTGCTTATCAGCATAATAATAATCCTAACAGTTAGCTTACTGATAGGGTTAAGTTTAAGTTTTCTAACTTTGGACAGCGCGGCTAACGCTCAAACCAAAATTAAATCAGCTAAAAGCTACTATTTGGCTGAAGCAGGCATAGAAGACGCTTTGTTGCGGCTAAGAAATGATATGCAGATTGCCAGCTCTTATACTGTAAACGATGGTGACAATTCTGCAACAATAGAAATAACAGACCCCATCGGCGGCTCAAGAACGATTACCTCACAAGGCAACAGCGATAACCGATTTAGAAAAGTATCTGTTACCTACAGCATTACTGCCGATGAAGTTAATTTTTTCTACGGAGCCCAAGCTGGCGAAGGCGGAGTTCTAATGGGAAGCAACAGCCAAATACAAGGCAATGTTTTTTCCAACGGCAGTATTAGCGGAAATGGAGAAATTACTGATACAGCCACGGTGGCTAATAATGGGAACTTAATTGAAGATGTGACAATAAACAATGATGCTTACGTTCACTCCTGCACCGACTCTGATATTATTGGAACCCTCTATTATGTCTCTGGAGGAACTATTGATAATTGTACTTATGGCAATTTAGTAGTTTTGGAAAATCAAATTGACCCTGAACCCCTACCTATCCCAGAGCAACAAATAAACGACTGGAAAGCCGAAGCAGAAGCCGGAGGCGTAATTTATGGCGATTATACAGTCAGCGACAACGAAACTGATTCACTGGGACCGGTTAAAATAACTGGCAATCTAACTGTTTACAACAACTCTCTTCTGAATATGACTGGGATAATCTATGTTCAAGGAAATATCACTATTGAAAATAACGCAACTATCCAGCTAGATAGCAGTTTTGGTTCATTAAGCGGGGTAATTATTAGCGATGGCAAGATTAGACTAAACAACAATGCCTTTGCCTTAGGCTCAGGCGAAGCAGGAAGTTTTCTAATGCTACTTTCCACTAACAGTTCTTTGGATTTAGCTAATCCAGCTATTAATTTGTATAATAATGCTGAAGGGGCTATTTTTTACGCTTCTAATGGACTTATCCACTTGCATAATAATATTGATATTAGAGAAGCGACCGGCTACAAACTGGCCTTAGACAACAACGCGGTTGTTAGTTATGATGTTGGATTAGAGAACGTCAATTTCAGCAGCGGGCCTGGCGGCGGCTGGAGCGTAGAAAACTGGCAGGAGATAGAATAATTGGTTTGAGTCGGGAGCACTTGCAGAGAATTGGTAAGGTTAAACCTAACTAAGGTTAATCCGAGATTGAACCTTCAGGACTGTCTAGAGGTTGAACCTTGAATTAGTAGGTTCATAGTTCTAAGTTTCAACCCTAATCTGGCGCTCCTAACTCCTTAAGTAACCCGAAACAAATGAATATATTTTCTTCGCTTAACCAAAAACAGAAAAAGGCGGTCACCACAATAGGGGGGCCTGTTTTAGTTATCGCCGGTCCGGGTTCTGGTAAATGCGTTACGAACGATACGGTGATTTTTACCAACAAAGGAATGATTAAAATAAATCAAATTCCTGAATTTTATAATTTCAACAAAACATCCTCTAAATGCAAAAGTAAAATTATTAGCTATACAAAAAAAGGAGAAAGAAAAAACAAAGATACTAGCCATTGGTTCACATTTAAAAAATCAAAAACAATTAAATTAGAAACAAAAAGTGGCTATAGAATTTCAGGAACACAAGAACATCCAATACTTATTATTAATAAAAAAGGCAACCTAGAATACAAGAAACTAAAAGATTTCAATGGTGATGAAATTATCGCTATTTCTACTAATAACAATCTGTGGGGCAGAAGAAGAATTTCTGAAGACCTATCTTATTTTATGGGGATTCTAACAGGAGATGGTGTTTTAGGCTTAGGCGGAGGAGTAATCGGATTTGCCGAAGGTGGAAAATATCTTCCTGAAATATTTAAAAAACTAGTTAAAGCTTTATTCAATCATAAAAAAGTCTCTAGTTATTATAAAAAAGGCACCGGTTCAGTAACTCATTGTTTTTTTTCGGTAAAAATAAAAAGGCAGTTGGAAAATATAGGATTAAAAATGGTTCTTTCAAAATACAAAACCATTCCCGAATCCATAATGCAAGCGCCTAAAAAGGCTGTTATTGCTTATCTCCAAGGGATATTCGACACAGAAGGAAGCGCTAGTGGAGCGACGGTCGAATATACCACCGCTTCAGAAGAATTAGCCCGTCAGGTTCAAATCTGCCTTCTTAATTTAGGTATTAGATCACCTCTTAAACTAAAAAAAGTTAAAACTTATCCTAAAAATAACTATTGGCGTATCTCCATTATGGGTAATTCTCTTCGTCGTTTCGCAAACATAGTTGGTTTTAGATATCAACTTCATAAAATTCGCGCTTTAAAAAGAATGGTTAAAAAACCAACCAATTCTAATGTTGAAGTAATACCCTATCAAACACAAAGATTTAAACGAATTCGAACCCAAATCCTCCGAAAATATTGTCCCTACGACGCGCATAATATTATTCTTGGCAAAGGTAAAAATGCCTTTCCTATTAGCCATTATTTTAAAGGAGATCGAAATCCTTCTGCACTCCAAATAATGCGCATTCTATCTTTTATTCCTAAAAAAAACGAAAATGACGATGTGCGTTATCTCAAGAATTTAGCCCAAAATTTCTTTTTTGATCCAGTTTCTTCTGTAAAAAAAGGAGGGAATAGAATAGTTTATGACTTTACTGTTCCAATTACACACTCATTTGTGGGAAATGGATTTATTAATCATAATACAAAATGTCTAACCCACCGCATTGCCTATCTAATCAAACAAGGTATTGCTCCAAATAATATTCTGGCGGTAACTTTTACCAATAAAGCGGCTCAAGAAATGAAAGAAAAAATAACTAATCTTGTTGGGAGTGCCACTCCCAACAAGTTGGGAGTGGCACTCCCAAAACTGCCCCATATTGGCACTTTTCACGCTATTTGTCTGCAGATTCTCCGCCAACAAATAGATAAGCTCCCATTAGAAGGCAAGCCGAATAACTATCAAAAAAACTTTGTTATTTACGATGAAGCAGACCAGCTTTCTTTAGTTAAACAAACGCTCAACGACCTCCAGATTAATCCCGAACAATTTAAACCAAGCGCAGTTAGAGAAACTATTTCCCGGGCTAAAGATGAATTAATTAACTGGCAAACATATCAAGAACAAGCCAATGATTATTTCCCTCAAACTGTTTCTAAAATTTATCGCGCTTATCAGGAGTCGCTAAAAAGAGCCAATGCCTTGGATTTTGACGACTTAATTATGCTAACAGTCCAACTCTTTGAAAAAAAACCTGACATTCTGGAAAAATACCAGCGCCAATGGCAATATATTTTAGTTGACGAAGCCCATGACACTAATTTAAGCCAGTATACTTTAACTAATTTATTAGCCAAAAAACACCAAAATCTCTGGCTAATAGCAGATCCCGACCAATGTCTTCCCGGCGAAACTAAGATTAAAACAATTAACGGATTAAAACACATAGATCAACTTAAAACAGGAGACCAAATTATCGCCGCGGGCGGAAGAAATTGTACGTGCAAAGCGCCAATTACTAGAATCTATAAAAAGAAATATAGAGGAGACCTAATCAAAATACATACAAAAAACAAAAATACTTTGACTCTTACTCCAAATCATATTCTATTTCTCCGTCTTTCATTAAATCCAAATATATATTATACCTATCTAATGTTTAGAAAAGACAAAGGATATAGAATAGGCATAACTAAAGGAAGCCGCAAGCCCACAAAAAACACCAAACAAATAGGGCTACTAGTTAGAACTAATCAGGAAAAAGCTGATAAAATATGGATTTTAAAAGTCTGTTACTCAAAAAGCGAAGCGATGTATTGGGAATACTATTTTTCTTTCTATTATGGAATACCAACTGTTATCTTTTTTACCAACGGAAGAAATATGATTCTCCCTCAGACATCGATTGATAAAATCTATAAAAATATCGATACAGAAAAAAGAGCAGACAAGCTCATGACTGACCTCTATTTTAATAAAGACTTTCCCCATTTTTCTCCTCAGGGCGTAAGCAAACAAAATGAGGCAAAAAGAATAAAAATGAGAGTAACTATGTTTAGCGACAGCAGAAAAACTATTACTAGTCCATGGGGGTTAAGCAGAATAAGCATAAATACTAGTGATTTAAAACTTAAAGAAAACATAGAAAAGTCAGGATTCTCTGTTAGAAAGGGCAAGGCTAAAGACTGGGTCACAGAAATTGCCCGTCTTGATTACGGAGAAATAGAAAAAATATCTAAAAAGATAAAAGAGATAGACAATCGATTGGATGTTATTAAAACAGCGCTTCTCACTAAAAACAAAAGATTTATATTCCAACCAGCCAGTCAAGCTCATCCTACTATGATTATTCCTGTAGAAAAAAACGGGGAAATTATAGAAGATGAAATAACAAAAGTAGAAAAAATAAAGCACAAGGGAAAGGTTTATGACTTAGATATAAAAAATGTTCATAATTACATCGCTGATAATTTTATCGTCCACAATTCAATTTATTCCTGGCGCGGGGCTGACTTTAGAAACATCCTTAATTTTGAAAAGGATTATCCTCAAGCAAAAGTAATTCTTTTGGAACAAAATTATCGCTCCAGCAAAAACATTTTGGAAGCCAGTCATCATATCATCAACAAAAACACCCAACACAAAGAAAAGAACCTTTGGACTAAAAACTCAACTGGTCCTTTAATAAACATTATCCAGGCCAATAATGAAAAAGAAGAAGGTAATTTTTTGATTGAAGAAATGGAAAACTTAATTAGGCAGGGCTATAACTTAAAGGACTTTACTGTGCTTTATCGGACCAATGCCCAGTCCCGAGCCATTGAAGAATCATTTCTCAAAGCCGGCTTCCCTTATAAAATAATCGGTTCGGTTAGATTTTATGACCGTAAAGAAATTAAAGATATCTTTGCTTATTTAAAACTAATCATTAATCCCAATGATTTAGTCAGCTTAAAAAGAATTATTAACACGCCGCGGCGGCGTTTAGCTAAATTTGCTAAAAATATACAAGAACTATACTTATTAAAGGACTGCCCAGAATCGCTTAATAACTTTTATTCTTTAATTGATAATCTCCGTCAGGTTAATCAAAAGAAACCATTAACTGATTTAATAAATTTTATCATTAAAAAAACCGACTATGAAAAATATTTGCGCGACGGCACTGAACAGGGGGAGAGCCGCTGGGAAAATATTAAAGAACTTTTCAGTGTGGCTGATAAATATAATAAGATGGAACCAGGCTTAGGATTGGAAAAATTCCTGGAAGAAGTAACTTTAATCAGCAATCTGGATGAAGTAGAAACTAATAAGGATTTGGTCAATCTAATGACCATGCACTGCGCCAAGGGCTTGGAATTCCCGATTGTCTTTATGGTTGGCTGCGAAGAAGGAATCTTTCCGCACTCAAGAAGTTTCCTCAACCCCGAACAAATGGAGGAAGAAAGGCGGCTTTGTTATGTTGGCGTTACTCGGGCTAAAGAAAAGGCCTATCTTACTTTTACCCAGCAAAGACAACTCTGGGGCCAAACTATGATTAATCCACCCTCCCGTTTCTTAGGCGATATTCCCGACCATCTGATTGAATTCCGCGAATACGACCAAGGACGTTCCTTAAAATGACGTCCTTGTGCACAAGGACGTCATTTTAAGGAACGTCCTTGATTAACAACCTCAAGTTACTAAACCAATGACCAAAACTCAAATTAGAAAACTGTTAAAAGAATACAATATCAGGCCCATTAAAAAACTGGGGCAAAATTTTTTAATTGATAAAAATATAACTCAAAAAATTATTAAAACGGCTGAACTTTCCAAAAAAGACACTGTTTTAGAAATCGGTTCCGGTTTAGGCAACATCACTCAAGAATTAGCCCAAAAAGCCAAGAAAGTTATTGCTATTGAAAAAGACAAAAAACTGGTTGAAATACTTAAAGAAAATTTAAAAGATTGCAAGAATGTAGAAATTATAGCCGGCGATGTTTTAAAACTGGTTTGGGAGTCGGACTCCCAAAAAGTTGGGAGTCCGACTCCCAACTTAAAAAAATACAAAATAGTGGCTAATCTCCCTTTTTACATTACCTCTCCGGTTATCCGTATGTTTTTGGAATCAGATAACCCGCCCCAAAAAATGATTTTCTTAATCCAAAAAGAAGTCGCTCAAAGAATTTGCGCTCAAGTAAAAATGAACCTATTGGCTGTTTCGGTCCAATTCTACGCTCAGCCAAAAATAATTCATTATGTTTCTAAAACCTGCTTTTGGCCCCAGCCAGATGTTGATTCAGCGATTATTA
>CAZYSH010000023.1:0-9318 GCA_964650035.1 uncultured Candidatus Saccharibacteria bacterium
AAATAAAGGAGGCAAAAAGACAGATTGAAGAAGCAAATCAGGCCTTAGAAGATCTTAAGGTCTAAAAACCTAGAAGCTGTCAGCGCCAGAAGGTGTTGACAGCTTTTGTAATTTTTGGAGATATCCACAGCTAATTTCTTGACATAGATTTTCTAAGTGTGGTAAGATTATACTACATAAACAATTAACCAATACAAAAACTATGTCTAAAAATTTTAAAAAATTTGGTAAAACCCTTAAAGAATTGCGAATTCAAAAAGGATTGACCTTAAGAAAGGCGTCTTATCTATCTAATTACGATCCAAGTAATTGGAGTAAGGTGGAAAGAGGAGAAATTTCACCTCCTTCTGATGAAAGAATTCTGCGAAAGTGGGCAAGTGTTTTAGGTATTTCTAAAGATAATAAGAAAGTTCAAGAATTCATAGATGAGGCGAAAATAGCGCGTGGAATAATTCCTCAAGATATTCTATCTCAAAAAAATGCAGTTAAGTATTTACCAGCCTTTTTCAGAACTGCGCGGAATAAAAAACCTACCAAGAAAGAATTAAATCAATTAATCAAATTAATTAAAGAGCGATAAGAGTATGGATTATAGAAAGATTAGAGTCCTTTTTCTGAAAGATATCAGAGAGAGAGCAGATAAGTTTAGAAAAAGAGTCTGGGGTGATTTTATTCCGATTGATATGGAAGAGATTGTAGAATTAAAGTTGAAAATAGAACTTATGCCACTTTATGGTCTGCAAAAATCTTTTGGTATAGATGCTTTTATTACATCAAACTGGAATTTGATTTACGTTGATGAAGATGAATATAAAAAGTTTCCCAATCGTTTAAAGTTTTCTTTAGCTCATGAAATAGGGCATTTTGTTTTACATAAAGATATTTATAGTAGTTTTAGAATAAAAGAGATTGAAGATTTACATAGATTTATTGAACAAATTCCCCAAGAGCAACATAATAACTTTGAAACGCAGGCTAATATTTTTGCTAATAATTTGTTAGTACCGAGAGAAAGACTAATAATTGAAAGAGAAAAAGCCTCAAAAGTAATTAAAAATAAATTTACTTCAATAGAAGAAATAAACAAGAGCGTTTTGAATTCTTATTTAGCAATACCAATTTCTAAAAAGTTCGAAGTTTCTGAGAAAGTGGCTCAGATCGCCTTAGGTAATCTCAATAATTAAGGGGTGTAAAATTATAGAGATTTTAATGATTAAAATCCAACAAAATGTCTCTCTGAAGGATTATACGACTTTTAAGATTGGCGGGTCGGCTAAGTATTTTCGCAAAGTTGAGAGCAGCGATGATTTAATTAAGGCAGTTGATTTTGTTAAGAGCAAAGACCTGCCTTTTTTTATTTTAGGAGGAGGCAGTAATGTTTTGGTTAATGACGATGGTTTTGACGGGTTAGTAATAATGATGAATAATAGAAAAATAAAAATTAGCAATAATAGAATTATAGCTGAAGCAGGGGTTAGGTTGGGTGATTTAGTCAGGTTTTCCATAAAGAATAGTTTAACTGGGTTAGAATGGGCAATTGGCATTCCCGGGACAGTTGGCGGAGCGGTTAAAATGGATGCTCATGCTTTTGGTTCGGATATACTTCAATTGGTTAAAGATATGAAAAAACAAGGCGATATTATTTTTTCAGTTGGAATGGAATTGAAAAAAGGCAGTAGGCAAGAAAGTAAGAAATTAGTTAAGCAATATATTGAGAAAAGAAAAAATACCCAGCCGTTAAATTATCCCTCAGCTGGTTGCATTTTTAAAAATCCTTCAAATAATTTTGCCGGTCAATTGATTGACAAGTCAGGTTTAAAAAGGACAAAAATCGGCCGAGCAATGATTTCTGATAAACACGCAAATTTTATTGTTAATCTTGGCAGAGCCAAAGCTAAAGATATAGTTAAATTAATCAGATTAGCTAAAAGGACCGTTAAAGAAAAGTATAGAATTGATTTGGAAGAAGAGATTGAGTACTTGGGATTTTAGTTTTGCCTAATTCATTTTTTATGTTAAAATAAAGGCATATGAAAATAATTATTAAGGCGACAAACATAGGATTATCAGCAAGTATTAATCAATATATTGAAGAAAAGATTGGCAGTTTGGATAGATTTTTAAAAAAATTTGATCCTGATTTAGTCGAAGCACGGATAGAAGTTGGTAAAGTTACTCGTGGTCAGCGTCACGGAGAAATTTATCGGGCAGAGGTAAATTTAAATCTTGGCAGTCAGTTTATTAGAGTAGAGGAAACAGCAGAGTCATTGCAAGCCGCCATTGATTTAGTCAAAGATGAATTACAAAGAGAAATAAGGCGGCATAAGGATAAAGAGGTAACTAAATTTATTCGGGGGGCTCGTTCTTGGAAAAAGTTTTGGCGGATATCTCCGTTAGCTCGGTTTCGTAAATCTAAAGCGGGTAGAATTCTCAAGAGATAAATATGGCATTCAATTTCAAGGTATGGCCTCAAAATTACTACCCTTTGCAAAGGGTAGTAATTTTGAGGCCATACCTTGAAATATTTAGTTGGGGGGTGCAACTCCCAACTCCATAGATGAATTGATTTTTTGATGATTTTAGGGTAAAGTAAAAACAGTTAATAACTGTTTTTTTGTTTTAATTATGGGTATTTTAAATAAATTTTTGGGTGATACTAATGAACGTCAAATAAAAAAATATCGCGATTTAGTAGAAAAAATCAACAAGCTCGAACCAGAGTTCGGGCGTTTTTCTGATGAGCAAATCAAAGAGAAGAGTGAAGAATTTAAGAAGAGAATAAAAGGGAGTGGCGCCCCCAAAATCATTGATGAAATTCTTCCCGAGGCCTTTGCTTTAGTAAGGGAGGCAGCTAAGCGAACTTTGGGCCAGCGGCATTATGATGTTCAATTGATTGGCGGGATGGTTTTACATGATAGTCAGATTGCTGAAATGAAAACGGGCGAAGGCAAAACCTTGGCCGCTACCTTAGCTATTTATTTAAACGCTTTAACCGGTAAAGGTGTTCACGTCATAACGGTTAATGATTATTTGGCCCGGCGCGATGTTAATTGGATGGGGCCGATTTATCATTTATTGGGATTATCCTGCGCTTGTTTGAATCATGAGAAGGCATATTTGTTTGATTCTCAAATTGAACCGGATAAAAATGAGATTACAGTTGAGATGGAGAATTTAAGGGAGGTCACACGTCAAGAGGCATATCAGGCAGATATTACTTATGGAACTAATAATGAATTTGGTTTTGATTATTTGCGAGATAATATGGCGCCCAATTTAGAATCTATGGTTCAGCGCGAGCCGCACTTTGCCATTATTGATGAAGTGGATAGCGTCTTAATTGATGAAGCGCGCACCCCTTTGATTATTTCTATGCCTGATGCCGAATCAACTAAGCTTTACGGGCAGTTTAGCCAGATAGTTCCCAGACTAAAAGAGAATGCCGACTATAATCTTGATGAAAAAGCTCGAGCCGTTACTTTAACTGAAGAGGGTATTGCCAAAGTGGAAAAAGTATTGGGCATGGATAATATTTATCAGCAAGGCGGCATCCGTTATGTCCATCATTTAGAGCAGGCCTTGCGGGCTCATGTTTTATTTAAAAAAGATACTCATTATGTGGTTAAGGATGGCCAGGTAATTATTGTTGATGAGTTTACTGGACGGCTGATGCCCGGTCGCCGTTATTCTGAAGGTTTACACCAGGCCTTAGAAGCAAAAGAGAAGGTTCAGGTTCAACAGGAGAGTCGGACTTTGGCTTCAATTACTTTCCAAAATTATTTCCGAATGTACTCCAAGTTAGCTGGCATGACTGGGACAGCTTTGACTTCAGCCGAGGAATTTCATAAGGTCTATAGTTTGGAATCAGTGGAAGTCCCGACTAATAAGCCGATGATTCGGAATAATTTGCCGGATAGTGTTTTCAAAACAGAAAAGGGGAAATTCGAGGCAATTGTCCGGGAAATTAAACAGCGGCATGAAAAAGGTCAGCCAGTTTTAGTAGGGACTGTTTCTATAGATAAAAACGAGTTGCTTTCAGCTCATCTTAAACGGGCTGGCGTTCCTCACCAGATTTTGAACGCCAAGAATCATGAACAGGAAGCAAAAATTATTACTCAAGCGGGTAAAAAAGGAGCTGTCACCGTAGCCACCAATATGGCTGGTCGAGGTGTTGATATTATTTTAGGGGGGCGGCTGGATGAGCCAATGAGCGAGCAGAAACATCTTTCAGCTACGCAAAATTCCCCAGCGAGGAATTTTGCTGCCGATAATCGCTCGCTCTCCGCCTCCGGCGGAACCGTGCCCGCTCGCGATTCTAGGCCGCTGAAAGATGTTTCTGCTCGCTCTTTATCTTGGCAGCAAGAACATGATGAGGTTGTTAAATTAGGCGGGCTTCATGTGATAGGCACAGAACGGCACGAGGCCAGAAGAATTGATGACCAGCTGCGCGGCAGGGCTGGTCGCCAGGGTGACCCCGGCTCCAGTCGGTTTTTTGTTTCTTTAGAAGATGATTTAATGAGAATTTTTGGCGGTGAGCGGGTTAAATCAATGATGGAAATGCTAAAAGTGCCGGAAGATCAGCCAATTGAGAATAAAATGGTTTCCAAGGCGATTGAATCGGCTCAGAGCAAAATTGAGGGATATAATTTTGATATTCGGAAACATATTCTGGAATATGACGATGTTATGAATAAACAAAGGGAAACGATTTATAAAAAGAGACGAGGGGCCTTAACCAAGAAAAATGTTAAGTCGGAAATTATAGAAATGATTAAACGGGAGATTGAAAGATTTGTTCAATTTCATACGCAAAATTGGGAGTCCGACTCCCAAAAAGGGAATCGGACTCCCTCAAAAGAAATCAGTGAAATTGCTAAAAGTATTTTTCCAGCGCCTAATGATTTAGAAGAAGAATTAAAGAAATTTAAAAATTCAGAAAAAATATCTGAATATTTAATCAATTTAGCTGAACTGGCCTATCAAAAAAAAGAAAAAGATATGGAAGAAAAAAATATGCGCCAAATTGAAAAGTTTGTCCTTTTAAGAAGTATTGATACGCTTTGGATGGACCATTTGGATAATATGGGATATTTAAGGGACAGTGTCCGTTTGCGCGCCTATGGTCAAAAAGATCCTTTGGTTGAATATAAAAACGAGGGGATTAAAATGTTCCAGCGATTATTGGAAGCAATCCAAGCCACAGTTGTCAATACGATTTATAAAATTGCCTTAGCTCCAGCTGGTCAGGTTGTAGCTCGGCCAGCTAGTAAGCAAAAAATTGGTCGGAATGACCCCTGTTACTGCGGTAGCGGCAAAAAGTTTAAAAAATGCTGTGGGAGGTAAAGTATGAATACAGCTAATGAATTTCAAAAATTTAGAAATGAAATGAGGAAAACGCTTCAAAAGGAGTTCGGGGAGTTCGTGTGTCCATTTTGGGGTAATCAAGGGGCTAAGATTGTTTCGATAAGTCAAGCACCTTCAGTATCTGCAATCAGAAATCAAAAACCATTTTCTGATAAAAGTGGCGAGAGGTTAAGGAATGAATGGTATAAAATTTCTGACGAGGTGTTTTATAACCCTGATAATTTCTATTTTACTGCGATAGGTATGTATTTTCCCGGCAAAGATGAAAAAGGTGGAGATAAAAAACCATCGTTTAATTTTGCGAACCGTTGGCTGATGCGAGAGATATCCTATTTAGATTCCAAGTTATATCTTGTAATTGGAAGAGTCGCCGCAGAATTTTTCTTCCCTAAGCAGAAATTTACGAATTTGGTTTTTAATGACCAAGAGATAAACAAGACTCGAGCGTTTGTCTTGCCTCATCCCTCGCCGGTGAATATAAAATGGTTTAAGGACCATCCAGATTTCGAAAAAAAGAGATTGTTGACGATAAGGAGATGTATCAAGAAAATCTTACAGAGTTAACTTCCGTATGGGACACCATAGAAACTTTAAAAATGCCATGGGAAATAAATCAAAATTTGAGATTTTATCTTATCAGAATTATTTAGCGATGATTAAAGCAAGTCAAAATAGTGAAATGTTTCGGCATTTTTATATTTTAAACCAGGGAAAGAAAAAAGATATTTTAAAAAATGGTTGTCTTTCCTGCGCTCGTTATGTTTCTTGTATTTTAAAAATATTTGGTTTAATTTCTGAAACTCATGCTACTGTTTCAAGCACAGTTAAGGATATGATTAATAGCGGATGGCGGGAAACGGTGAAATTGGTTCCGGGCAGTATTCTGTTATGGGAAGAACAAATCCAAAGTAATGGTGATTTGCATGAGCATCTTGGTTTTTATTTAGGCAAAGATAAAGCTATAAGCCATCGTGATGAAAAAAGATTACCTATTATTCATCATTATACTTACGGTAAAACTAAGAATGATAAACCAAAAAGGAAAATTGTTAAAATTTTTACTCATTCAATGATAAAATAATGTTTTTTAAAGAGCCCAAGAATACAAAAGAATTTTATTGGACTCGGCACATTAAACAAAAGATGCGCTATTATGGTTTGGGCGAAGGTAGGTTGCGCCGGATTCTGAAAACTCCCAAACGGCGGGAAAAAGGAATCGCGCCGGATACTATTGCTTTAATGCAGTCGGCCGGGACTAAGAAACCAACTGAAATTTGGTTGATGTATCAGCAAGCTGGTCGGAAAAAGAAAATGATTTCCGCCTGGCGTTATCCGGGAATCAGTCCTAAAGGCGAGCCAATTCCAATACCTGAAGATATTATGGGGGAGCTTAGGGGTATAGTTAAAATTCGAGGCTGAATCTCAAAATTGCGAACCTCTGCTAATCCGAGGTTGAACCTCTAGACATTCCAAAGATTCAACCTCTAGGCAAATCTCTCCCTACTCCACTATTTTGACAAATTAGGGAAATTGAGGTAGATTAGGAATATGGGAATATTTATCAAAAGCAAAAAAGGCGGAAAACCAAAAAAAGTCCAAGGGGCTATTTTTATTATTCTAATTTTCGGTTTTTTGGCTGTTTTTTTAAATTATCCAGCTGTCTGGAATAAGCCGGTTGACTGGTTGAACGGTTGGTTGGGTGTAGAAGTGATGCCTCATTTTTGGGAACGCCCTTTTAAATTAGGACTTGATTTACAGGGCGGAACCCATTTGGTTTATCAAGCGGATTTATCAAATATTACCCCAGAGAATTATATGGATTCAATGCAGGGTGTGCGGGATGTAATTGAACGGAGAATTAACCTTTTTGGCGTGGCTGAACCAGTGGTTCAAGTTAATAAAGTAGGTTCTGATTATCGTTTAATTGTTGAATTAGCCGGCATTAAAGACGCCAATCAAGCAATTAAAATGATTGGTCAGACACCTTCGTTGGATTTTCGAGAAGAAAGAAGTGAAGCGGAAAGAAACAATATTTTAGCTGACCAAGAAGAAGCCAGAAAAAAAGTTGAAGAGGGTTTATCGATTAGCCAGGCGGAAACAAAATTATTGATCGAGGACCCGTATTTTAAACCGACTATTCTAACCGGCCGTTATTTAAAAGGAGCCCAGCTTCAGTTTGACCAGCAGACTTATCAAACTCAAGTTAGCTTGGAATTTGATAGCCAAGGAAGCAAAATTTTTGAAGATTTAACCAGAAAAAATACAGGTAAACGTTTGGCAATTTATTTGGACGGTCTTCCTATTAGCGCGCCCACGGTTCAAGAGGCGATTAGCGGCGGCAAAGCGCAGATCACCGGCAATTTCAATTTAGAAGAAGCCAAAGAATTAGTCCAGCGTCTTAATGCCGGCGCTTTGCCTGTGCCAATTAATTTAATTAATCAGCAGACAATCGGAGCCAGTTTAGGCAAGGTTTCCTTAGATAAGTCATTAAAAGCCGGGATTTACGGTTTTTTAGCGATATTGATTTTTATAATTTTTTATTATCGTTTGCCCGGTTTATTAGCCAGTTTGGCTTTGATAATTTATGTGGTAGTTATTCTGGCTATTTTCAAACTTATTCCGGTGACTTTGACCTTAGCTGGGATTGCTGGATTTATTTTGTCAATTGGTATGGCGGTTGACGCCAATATTCTTATTTTTGAGCGGCTTAAAGAGGAGTTTAAGTCGGGTAAAAGTTTAGGTGGCAGTATTGATGAAGGATTTAAGCGGGCTTGGCCGGCTATTCGCGACGGTAATATTTCCACAATCATCACTTGTTTGATTTTGTATATTTTTGCCACCGGTTTGGTTAAGGGTTTTGCTTTGACTTTGGGAATCGGTGTTTTAATAAGTATGTTTTCAGCGATTGTAGTAACTAAGAGTTTTCTGCGATACTTTGTTGGTAGTAGAGCAGAAGAGTGGAAAAAATTGTGGCATTAAATTTTTATGCAGATTGTTAAATATCGAAAAATTTATTTTTCTATTTCAGCCGCGCTTTTAATTGCCAGCGCTTTAAGTTTGGGTTTTTGGGGGTTGAAATTGGGGATTGATTTTACCGGTGGCAGTTTAATGGAAGTAGAGTTTTTAGGAGAGCGGCCCAATAATCAGGAAGTTCAGAAAAAGTTAGCTGATTTGGATTTGGGCCAAATTAATCTTCAGCCAACCGAAGAAAAAGGATTAATCGTTCGCCTGAAAGACATTGACGAAGATACGCATCAGATTGTTTTGCAGAAGTTAAGGGAGTTCGACTCCCTCGGGGAGTCAAACTCCCAAATAAACTCCCAAGTAAGCGAAAAAAGATTTGAATCAATTGGTCCTCTAATTGGTAATGAATTAAAAGAGAAAGCACTTTGGGCAATTGGTTTGGCTTTAATAGCAATTATTCTTTATATTGCTTGGTCTTTTCGAAAGATTTCCCGGCCAATTGCTTCCTGGCAATATGGCTTGGTGGCAATTGTTGCTTTATTTCATGATATTTTTATAACTTTGGGTTTCTTTTCTGTAGTTAGTTATTTTATAGAAATAGAAATAGGTCTTGCTTTTGTAGCCGCTTTCTTGACTATTTTGGGTTATTCGGTTAATAACAGCATCGTTATTTTTGACCGGGCTCGGGAAAATCTTTTAAGGAGCAGCTGGAGTGATTTCAGGGAAGTGATTAATCAAAGTATTAACCAGAGTTTAACCCGCTGTTTGAATACCGCTTTAACCACTTTATTGGTTCTTTTGGCAATATTTTTCTTAGGTGGTCAGAGCATTAAATATTTTTCTTTAGCTTTGGTAATTGGAATAATAGTTGGCACTTATTCTTCAATTTTTATTACCAGTCCTTTGATTGTTGCTTGGCAAAATAGAAAACATTGATTTGGAAGCCACGCTTCTAAATACTTCCAAATATGGCTTCTGAGTCCAAGAGGT
>CAZYSH010000024.1:0-4850 GCA_964650035.1 uncultured Candidatus Saccharibacteria bacterium
GCATATACATACCATTTTACCAGCTAAGGTGTTGCAAAGGTATTGAACCATTACAGAATGGTTGACGCTTGTTGATAATATGATATGATATAGGAAGTCGGCTATGCGATAGCTGACCAATAGATAAAAATATGTTCAAAAGATTTACTAAAATAGGTATTGTTGGTATCGGAATGGTAGGCGGAGCTCTACAGGACTATCTAAAAGGAAAGGAAAAGATAGAGCTTTTTTTGTACGATAAAGGCAAAAAAGTTGGTTCTCCTAAAGAAGTAAACAAGTCAGAAATTGTTTTTGTTTGTGTTCCGACCCCTTATTTGAAAGATGGCAAGGGATTTGACCTGTCTTATGTAGAAGAAACTCTTGATATGCTTCAAGGGGGGAAAGTAGTAGTTATTAAATCTACGGTAGTTCCAGGAACGACTGAAAAACTTCAGCGAAAATATCCTCAATTTAAGCTTTTAATGAATCCGGAGTTTTTGACTGAAGTTACGGCAGACCAGGATATGCGTTATCCTGATCGTCAAATTGTGGGTTACACCAAGAAAAGTCAAACTGTAGCTGGTGATGTTATGCAGTTGCTTCCTCTGGCTTCTTTTGAGAGGGTTTTGCCTGCGACTGAAGCCGAGTTAGTTAAATATTTTGGCAATACATGGTTTGCCGTAAAAGTTAGTTTTGCCAATCAAATGTACGATTTATGTCAGAAATTGGGCTTGGATTATGATAGAATGGTGGAGGCCGCCGCTGCTGACAAGAGAATCGGCCGGACACACCTTAATATATTCCACAGAGATTATCGGGGGTATGGCGGCAAGTGCCTGCCAAAAGACATCCGCGCCTTAATTCAATTAGCAGAGGCAAAGGGGGTAGATCTTAAACTTCATAAAATTGCAGAATCTATCAATGAAGAGCTTATGCGAATACAGAAGATTAAAGATCCTGAAAAATTTAGCAAGAGACAATCAGTTGAGTAGATTAAGAGAATGATAAAAAACCGCCAAAGGGGCGGTTTTTTGCTTGCCTTGAATAATTTGAAGGGGTAGAATGGAAATATGAAAAAGCAAATATTATTAATTCATGGAGGGACGGCCTTTGGCGCGGATAAGGATTATCTGTCGTTTCTGAAGAATTTGGAAATTGACTTAGACAGGTATAGAAGAGAAGGTTGGAATATTTCTTTACGGAAAAAGCTTGGCGGAAAGTTTGATGTTTTGCTGGCAAAGATGCCGAATCCGGTTAATGCTAAATATGACGAATGGGAAATCGTGTTTAAGAAAATTGTCTTGCTTTTAGATAAAAAAGTTATTTTAATCGGTCATTCTTTGGGAGCGATATTTTTAGCAAAATACCTTTCGGAGAATACGTTCCCTAAGAAAATTTTGGCGACCTTTTTGATTTCAGCGCCGTATGATGATAAAGGTATGAAAGAATCATTGGGTAGTTTTGTTTTGTCTAAAAGTTTAGCTAAATTAAATAAGCAGGGCGGCAGGATATTTCTTTATCATAGTCAAGATGATTCGGTTGTTCCGTATATTCATTTGGAGAAATATAAAAAGGCGCTGCCAGGCGCCACTGTGAGGGTGTTTAAAAAAAGGGGACATTTTAATCAAGCAGAGTTTCCAGAATTAGTCAGGGATATAAAGAATCTTTGAAGTTTGGTTGGTGGGTTTGGGTTTGTTCAAGGCCGTGCCTCTCGAGTACACCCTTGCTTCGCAAGGGACGTAGCTCTCGAGGCACGGCCTCGAAGTCATTGATTGTTAGGAGTGCAACTCCTAAACCTTTTCTTGACATAAGCGTACTTTTGTCGTATATTTGTTTTAGATTTCGAAAATATTAAGCGGAATACAAACATTCATTAACAAAAAAATAGAGGGGGTAAAAATGATTATTAATTTGTCGCAGTTTAGCTGTTCTGATTGCCTTGATCCAATTCCTGATAAGGAATTGAAAGATATGTTGCTAATAAAGGATGAAGGTGAAGTATTGACTTTATGCAACAATTGCGCAGAGAAGAGAAAACAAAAAAAGGCGATAGAGAGGACAAAGGAGAAAGGGGAGAAAGTAATTGTGCTTTCGGAATTAAAAATAAAAATATGAAAGGAGATTTATGTGTTTGAATTAAGAATAGCCGAACATACTGAAAAACGAGGAGTAAAATTGTTTGAAATAGTGCAGGATAAAGAGGTGGTCGGGGCGATTTATCCAACAGACAGAGGGATAAGGATAGTTAGTCGTTACCTTTTAAAGGACCCCGAATCGGCCATAAAGATTGAGCGGGACAGTGAACCGCCCATCCCGGCAATACTGATAAATCTAATAAGGAGATGAAATATAAAACATGTATGTCTTTAAGGGCTTCACAATACAATTTTGTGAAGCCCTTATCTTTTTTTAAAAGATGAGTTCTAGCTAGGAAAAATCGCCAAGGTGGCGGTTTTTTGGTAGAATGGGGATATGGATTTTATATCGCATGGGCTTTAGGGAGGAATTCTTTTTGGACGTCGGAACAAAAAAGTTTTTTGGACGAGCTTTTTTATTGGCATTGCTCCTGATGTTTTGTCTTTTGGCGTGTTTTTTGCGATGACTATTTTAGGGATTATAGAACGGCCGAATTTTGGCGTTGGTCCGCATGAGCCAAATTCTTTTCCTTCTATTATCTATACTCTTTATAATATAACGCACAGTTTGATAGTTTTTGGGGCAGTATTATTAATAATTTGGCTGATTTTGAAAAAACCTTTTTTGCCGCTTTTGGCTTGGGGCTTTCATATTGTTTTAGATATCTTTACCCATTCTTTTGAATTTTTTCCAACGCCTTTTCTCTGGCCAATTTCTGATTTTAAGGTGGATGCCTGGATGTGGGGGAATTGGTGGATTTTTATTCCTAATCTTGTTTTATTAATATTATTATATTTTTGGTTTTTTATGATTAAGCGGCGGGTTAGTTAGTATTGGAGTAACGAAAAAGGGACGCACTGGGCGTCCCAACAAAAGAAGAAGTTGATATTAAGTTTTAGTTTTTCTTCTGCGTCGGCCGATTCTTAAACCAAGTAGTTTGGTTAAATCCTTATAAGAGCGGTAAAGGGGATGTAAGGGATAAAGTTTCGTTATATCCACACCAAGGGTTCTTCTCAATTTTCGGTGATTTGGCGCTCTCTTATTCTCTGATAAAAGCTTAATAACGACTTCCAATATTGAAAATATATCTTGTTTTTGTTTCTGATTTTCTCTACCTAATATCCGGTTTTCTCTTTTTAGTGTTTTTAGATCTTTGAGCAATAGATCTACTTCAAAAGGAAAACGATATTGGGTTTTAACTCCCTTTCCTTTAATTAGCATAATTTCCTCCTTTTATGTCAATTATATTTTAAGTTGCCGTTGCTGTTTTTAATACGATACCATTTTATAATCTAAAAGTCAAACAGAAAAGAATAAGATGATGGGTAATTTGGAAGTTTTTGGAAGTCCGACTTCCAAAAACTTCCAAATTAATTAAGAGCAAGAATAGCTAATCTTTTTCTTTTTTATAAAATCTGTTAGAATAGGTTTAGAAATGACAAAAGTTATGGAATGTCAGCAGGAAGAAAATTTAAAGGATTGTCCCTGTACTTATCCGAGTTGTCCGCGTAAGGGGTTTTGTTGTCAATGCATTAAACATCATCGGGAAAATAAAGAACTGCCCGCTTGTTATTTTTCTCCTTCAGCTGAAAAAACCTATGACCGGTCAATAGGTAAATTTATTAAAGAAAATTCTTAATTATGTCAGATTATTATCGGCCAATTAGAACTTATGGATTATTTAATCCTCAAGATGGAGGGGTTTTTAAATTGAGTCGTTCCAGGATTGATTTGTTTTTGAATTGTCCGCGTTGCTTTTATTTAGATCGTCGTTTGGGCGTGGATAGGCCGCCCGGTTTTCCTTTTGCCTTAAATTCAGCTGTTGATACCTTGCTTAAAAAAGAATTTGATATTCATCGGGCTAAGGGCGAAGCGCATCCAATGATGAAGCATTACGAAATTGATGCGATTCCTTTTGAGCATGAAAAAATGGAGGAGTGGCGCAATAATTTTAAAGGAGTCCAGTATTTGCACCAATCGACTAATTTTCTGATTTTTGGAGCAATTGACGATGTTTGGATTAATCCGGACAAAGAATTGATTATAGTTGATTACAAAGCGACTGCTAAGAATGGGGAAATTAATCTTGATGCTGATTGGCAGATTGCCTATAAAAGACAAATGGAGATTTATCAATGGCTTTTTCGTAAAAATGATTTTAAGGTTTCCAATACGGGATATTTTGTTTATGCCAATGGCAAAAAAGACAAAGAGGCCTTTGATAAAAAATTAGAATTTGATGTTTATGTTCTGCCGTATAAAGGTGATGATTCCTGGATAGAAGAGGCAATTATCAAAGCGCATCAATGTTTAATGGGTGATGCTGTTCCAGAGGCAGCCGGAGATTGTGATTATTGCCGCTATCGGAAGGCGATTAAAAAGGTGCAAGAGTAGAAGTTTAGGAGTTGCACTCCTAACCATTCCTATGGATTTAACCATTGATTTATCAAAAGAAGAGCCCTGTTTAGTTTTAAAACAGGGCAATAAGAAAATTGAGAGTTATTGCTGGGATGGTCTTTATCAGTTAAGCGAGACCTTGATTTTGGAAATAGATAAGTTTTTAAAAAAGAATAAAATTAAGCTGGAGGATATTGAGGAAATAAAGGTTGTGCCTAGTAAAAAATCAATGGTTAGCAGCCGAATCGCCAAAGCAGTTGCTTTGGGATTAAAGCTGTAGGCTAAGGCCGTGCCTCAAAATTACTACCCTTTGCAAAGGGTAGTAATTTTGAGGCACG
>CAZYSH010000024.1:4860-7875 GCA_964650035.1 uncultured Candidatus Saccharibacteria bacterium
GGTGTCGCCCACGCCGGTCACAAAAAAAAACACCCTTTTCCAATTTTTTTTTTTTTTGCGCCACGGCCTTAGTAGAGTTGACAGTTTTTCTGAATTTGATAAACTCATTTCAAAGAAAGACCAAAAATTTTAAATATTAGAGAAATAAAAAAGAGGACAGATTATGAGAAATTTTAGACAGATGTTGACAAAAAGACAAGAGGAAGTTCAATCTTTGGTCTGTGTTGGTTTGGATCCCATACCAGAGAAGATGCCAGAATGTATTTCAGACAAATTCTCCAAAGAGCGTTGGCAAGGCGTGGAAGCCTGGATGTGTAAAATCGTTGATGCGACAGCGAAATACGCTTCTTTGTTTAAGCCGCAAAGAGCGCATTACGAAGCTATTGTCGGTGGAGAGCAAGCATTGCAGGGGATTGTAACTTATATTCATAAACATTATCCTAATATTCCGGTATTTTTGGATTGTAAACGAGGTGATATTGGACGGACTCAGCAGCGGTACCGGATTGCTCATTTTGACATAGATGGAGTTGATGGAATGAACTTCAGTCCTTATATGGGCAAGGATTGTATGGAATATTTAGTTGACGAGGCAAATCCGGGTAAGGCAATTGTTGGATTGTGTTATACCAGTAATCCGGCTGCTCGAGAAGTTCAGGATGTTAAGCTTAAAGATGGACGTTTTTATTGGGAGTTCATTGCAGAAAAAACTATGAAGTGGGCAGAAGATCTTAATATTCTTGATAATGCTGGATTGGTGATGGCGGCAGCTTATGAACATCCTAAAGGATCTGGAGAGATTTTTTCCCGGCATCTTTCTCAATGCAGGAAGATTGTTGGCAGTAAGATGTGGTTTCTTATCCCGGGAATCGGTACCCAGGGCGGATTTGTTAAGGAGACAGTTGTAACTTCCTATATTGGTCCTGGTTCAATTGCGATTAATTCTTCTTCAGGTATTATTTTCGCCAGCCAAGGTGATAATTTTGCCGAGGCAGCCGCGCAAGAAACAAAGAAATTACGTGACCAAATAAATAAATTTATTAATTGGAACTGAAAATAAAATTAAAAAGGAGATAAAATTATGGAAAATAGAGGTAAATTCATAGAAGAATCGGGCGCGGTTATTGAAGGACATTTTGTCCTTAAAGCGGGTTGGGCTCATGGAGATTTATATATAGATAAAGAGAATTTCCCAAAAATGGGAGCCAGAAAGTTTGTAAAACTTATTCATCAAGTGGGAGCTAATGCTCTATCTTCAGGATTAGATTTTGGCAAAGCAAAAAGAGTGGGAATTATTGGCCCTGCCTATGGAGCTATCCCATGCAGTTTAGTATTGTCTGCGTATTTTGAAGAACAGAGGCCTGATATTTTATTTTTTCCGGCTCGCACTCAGCTGGCTGAAGACGGGGGTCGAAAACGCCATATCATTCCTGATAAATTATTGAAAGAATATAAAAATGGCGTTTTCATTATAAACGAAGATATTGTTAATAACGGTACGACAATAAGAGAAGCTGCAAAGCTTTTCCAGGAGAAAGCCCAGGCAAGGATTATAGCAGCTATGTGTTTTGTTGATAGGAATGGTTTGACAGCTGAAGCGTTGGGGGTAGAAAAATATTACCCTTATTTTGTAAAAGAGATGAAGCAGTATGATGTAAGAAAAGGGTCATGTCCGCAGTGTCAGGCTGGAATTCCCATTACTACTGATATTGGAAAAGGCGCAGAATGGGTTAATATGTTTGGTCAGCCGCCATATCCTAAGGATACGGATTTTTCCAAGTTTTGGAAAAAGTAAATACCTGTGGGGAATAAATAAGGGACGTTTGTAAGGGGCGTTTGGTTCTGAAATAATTAGAACCAGCGGCTTTTTTGTTTTTGGGGAATGGGGTATGATAGAAGTATGAATTTTTTAGAAAAGGCGATTTTGGCGACAATTGTCTATTACGATGTTTTAGAGCGGCCTTTGACCGGGTGGGAGGTTTTTAAGTATTTGGTAAATATTGGATATAGAAAAAATAGCCCAGAGGCTCGTTCTAAAAATGACGCCCTTGCTACGCAAGGGACATCATTTTATAGGACAAGCCTCTTCCCTTTATCTCTTAATTCTGTTTTAAATACTTTAAGTAATAGTATTGAGTTAAGGAAATATATCAGCCAGAAAAACGGCTTTTATTTTTTGAAGGGTCGGCAGAAGATTATTAAACAGAGAATTGAGCGGCAAATAATTGCTGATAGGAAATGGAAAAAAGCGCGGCGCCTAATTCGGTTTTTGCAATTAATCCCATATATTCGGTTGGTGGCAGTGAGCGGTTCTTTGGCAATGAATAATACTAAAGAAGAATCGGATATTGATTTATTGATTGTTAGTAAAGCTGGCCGTATTTGGACTTGTCGGGCTTTTACCACTTTATTTATTCATTTGATTGGCCAACGGCGGCATAATTCTTTAACTAAAGACAGATTTTGTTTAAATCATTATATTACCTCTCACTCGTTAAAAATTCCTTGGCAAAGTTTGTACAATGCTCAAACTTATGCTCATTTAGTATCTGTTTGGGAGTGCGACTCCCAAAAAGGGAGTCGCACTCCCTTATTATATAATCAATTTCAAAAAGCTAATCAATGGATAAGTGAATATTTAATTAATTATCCAGTTGCTGAAAAAGGATATTTAACAATTGTTAAATCCATTAAATTTTTTGGATTAATTAGAAGGTTTAGGGAGTGGACTCTTGACACTTGGTATGGTAATATCTTAGAATCGTTATTTAGAAAAATTCAGCAGAGGAAAATTAAAAAGGAACCTTTAACTTACAAAAAAGGCGGTCGGGTGGTTTTTAACGATGAACAATTAGAATTTCATCCTGATTCGCCGGAGAAAAGAATTTTAGAAAAGTATAATCAGAAGATGATAGAATTGGGGTTTGGGGAGTTGGGGCAGGAGAAGGATTCTGGATTAAGATTATAAGAACCGAGGTTGAACCCGAGAATTACGAACCTCTACCTTCTAAAATG
>CAZYSH010000025.1:0-7398 GCA_964650035.1 uncultured Candidatus Saccharibacteria bacterium
TATTTACCTAAAACATCACCAACCACTGTAGCTGATTTACGATATTTAGCTCCGCTATTTAGACCTAATTTATGCATTGCATACAAAATACGCCGGTGAACCGGCTTTAATCCATCACGCACATCAGGCAGAGCCCGCGCCACAATCACACTCATAGCATAGTCCAAATAGGACTCTTTCATTTCCTCAGTAATGGAACGCTTCTTAATATAGCCAATTTCAGGCGCTTGTCCGCTCTTGGCGGATTTTTCTTTTGTTTTTTTAGTTGTCTTCTTTGGCATTTTTAATCACTTAAAGGCAGTTTGGCCGGTTTGATTTTCCCCGGCTCCTCTCTGATAAATTGTTCTTCAGTTTGACTTTCTAATTCTTCTAACTCATTTTCCAAATCATCTTCAAAAAAAGCCCCAATACTGGCTTTAAAGGCCTCTTTCAAAGAGGGAACCTCTTTTTCAATTTCTTCTAATGATTGAGATATGCCTTGCTCCTCTTCTGTATTTTGCCCAACATCTGAAAAAGAATATTTCAAAGAAATCACCCATAAAGAAACAATAATGGTCATGGAAATAAAAAGAGATAGCCAGAGAATCTGGCTCCGGACATGGTGCGGCTTATTCTGCAATTTTTGGATAAAATCAATTAAAGCCATAAAAACTCCCGCATTTCAGGCGCGGCCTTTAAATACAACTAATTCCATCTCCTTATTAATTAAATCCTTCTTCTTTAAGGTTAATTTATCAACTGTTCCCTGCCCATTAAGGCCCATTTCTTTAAGAAAATCCTTAACATCGGCTAATTTTTCCGTCAGACCGGGTAATTTGTAATGCATAGGCACAACAATATTAGGTTCAACCTGTTTGATAATCTTAACCGCCTGCCGAGCGTTAATAGTGTAAACTCCATCAACTGGAATCATCAAAATATCAACTTGGCCAATTGTTTCTAATTGATGGTCAGTTAATCTTGTCTGGCCCAAATCGCCTAAATGACAAAGTCGGACTCTATCCATTTCAATTAAATAAATGGTATTGAGGCCTCTTTGCTCGCCCTTTTTATCATCATGATAACTGGAGCAACCAATAATCCTGATATCTTTAATCTCATATTCGCCTGGACTGTTAATAACAAACACTTCCCCGCTAATCGCCTTTACATTATTATGGTCAAAATGGTCATGGGAAACAGTAACAATATCAGCAGAACCCCGAGGCGGAGTTAAGCCGATTTTTTTATCAAAAGGGTCAGTAATAATAGTTAAGTGGCCGCCTTGATTAGTAATCTTAAAACAAGAATGGCCATACCAAGTTATTGTCATAAATCAAAAATCAAATAACAACAAACAATGAACAAATATATTAATCGCTTTGCTCTTTGCTCCTTGTTTTTTGTTTTACTCTCTTTGATATAATTTTATCACATTTCCCGCCTCTTGCCAAGCAGTTAATCTTAGGTTATACTCTGAAAAGTATGAATAAAAAAGAATCAAAATTAATGAAAGAACTATTAGCCCAAGAAGATAAAATGCCCCGCTTGCCTCAGTCGGGTAATTTAGTGGAAGGAAAAATTATTAAACTAAGTAAAAACGCTATTATTCTTGAATTAGGCCCCTTAGGCACTGGCATTATTTATGGCGGCGAATGGAAAGATAATCGAGAAATTATTAAAGATTTTAAAGTTGGAGATAAAATTTCCGCCTTGGTTTTAGCCCCGGAAAATGAAGATGGTTATGTTGAACTTTCCATTAGAGAAGCTACTTTAGAAAAAACCTGGACTGAACTCAAAGTAAAAAAACAAATCAATGAAGCAATAACAGTTAGGGTTGCCGAAGCAAATCGAGGCGGTCTGGTTATTAAATATTCCGGCTTAACCGGTTTCCTGCCCGTTTCTCAACTATCCCCAAAAAATTATCCCCGAGTTGAAGGCGGCGATAAAAACAAAATTCTCAAAGAGCTTAATAAATTTATTGGTCAGGAAATGAAAGTTAAAATTATTGGCCTTGATAAAAAAGGCGACAAACTAATTGTTTCAGAAAAAGCTATCCAAGAAAAAGAACTTAAACAAGACCTGGAAAATTACAAAACAGGAGATATAGTTGAAGGAGTAGTCACTGCTTTAGCTGATTTTGGCGCTTTTATTAAATTTGATAATAATCTTGAAGGATTAGCCCATATTTCTGAACTGGATTGGCAAATAATTGACCATCCCAATCAAGTCCTCAAAGAAAAAGAAAAAATTAAAGCTCAAATCATTGATATCCAAGACGACCAAGTTTCTCTTTCGCTTAAAGCGCTTAAAAAAGACCCCTGGCAAGGTATTGAAGAAAAATATAAAAATGGGCAGATAGTTCAAGGCAAGGTACTAAAATTCACTCCGACTGGCGCTTTTGTCCAAGTAGCCGACGGGATTCACGGATTAACCCATGCTTCGGATTTCAATAAATCAAATCAACGAATAGAAGATATTCTCAAATTGGACCAATCCTACAACTTTGAAATTCTCTCGCTTTCTCCTAATAATCACAAAATGAGCTTAAAGATTAAGGACGTGCTTGTTGAGGTTGAACCCGAGAATTAGATTAAGATTAAACTTTACATAGAGGTTGAACCTCAGAATTACGAACCTCTGCGAGGTTCGTAATTCTGAGGTTCAACCTCGGATTATAAGGCTCATAATTCTAAATATGAAATATCTTTTCAAAAACTTGTTAATTGCTTTTTTGGCTTTTTTAACTATTGCCGGTCTTTTTGCTTTGCTTAACGGCACTCAAGAAAAAGCAGAAGAAGTTTCTTTAAATCAGTTAGTCAACCAGATAAATCAGGAAGAAGTGGCTAAAATCATTATCAAAGGTGATAAACTTGAGATTGAACTGAAAGACGGCACTCAAGAAGAAGCAACCAAGGAAAGAGAAGCTTCTTTAACTGAATCGTTAAAAAATTACAATGTTGATTCAGAAAAACTCAAAGCCATTAATTTAGAAGTAAAAAGCGACAGCGGTTTTGTCTTTTGGGTTGGCACTATCCTGCCTTTTCTCTTGCCTTTAATTATTATTGGATTTTTCTTTTGGTTTATGTTCCGAGGCGCCCAACGCGGCCAAATGCAGGCCTTTACTTTCGGGCGTTCACGAGCTCGCCTAGTCAGTCCTAAAGATAAAAAAGACAGAGTTACTTTTAAAGATGTGGCTGGGCTTAAAGAAGCCAAAGAAGAATTGCATGAAATCGTTGACTTTTTGAAAAACCCAAAAAAATTCGTTGATTTAGGAGCTAAAATCCCTAAAGGAGTTTTACTGGTAGGAGTGCCGGGGACAGGGAAAACCCTTTTGGCCCGGGCTGTCGCCACTGAAGCCAATGTTCCTTTCTTTAGTGTTTCTGGTTCAGAATTCGTTGAAATGTTTGTAGGGGTCGGTTCAGCCCGAACAAGGGACCTTTTCCAAACAGCTAAAAAGAATAGTCCTTGTATTATCTTTTTGGACGAACTTGATGCAATCGGCCGACAAAGAGGAGCGGGCTTAGGCGGAGGTCATGACGAAAGAGAACAAACTCTAAATCAAATTCTGGTAGAGATGGACGGCTTTGACCCCAATGCCGGTGTTATCCTTTTAGCCGCCACTAACCGACCGGATGTCCTTGATCCCGCTTTACTGCGACCAGGCCGTTTTGACCGCCGAATTGTTTTTGATTTACCCAACCTCAAAGACCGAGAAGAAATCCTTGAAATTCATTCCCGCAACAAACCTCTGGAAAAAAATGTCAACCTTAAAGAGATTGCCGAAAGAACCCCTGGATTCTCCGGAGCTGATTTAGCTAACATTGTTAATGAAGCGGCTATTCTGACTGCCCGCCGGAATAAAAAAGAAATTAGCCAAGATGAATTGCGCGAATCAATTGAAAAAGTTCTGCTTGGACCGGAAAGGAAAAGCCATGTCTTATCTAAAAAAGAAAAAGAAATTGCCGCTTTTCATGAAGCGGGACACGCTTTGGTGGCCGCCTCCCTGCCTAATACTGACCCTGTCCAGAAAATCTCTATTATTTCCCGCGGCCAGGCAGCCGGCTATATTTTAAAACTGCCTACTGAAGACAAACATCTTCACAGCCGTTCGGAATTCTTAGAAGAATTAGCCGTTCTTTTAGGCGGTTATGCTGCTGAAAAAATCGTTTTTGACGAATTAACCACTGGCGCTTCCAGCGATTTACAAAAAGCGACTGATTTAGCCAGACGATTAGTCACCAAATACGGCATGAGTGATAAACTCGGCCCCAGAACTTTTGGCGGCCGAGAAGAAATGGTCTTTTTAGGCCGAGAAATCGCCACAGAAAAGGACTATTCTGAAGAAGTAGCTGCCCAGATTGACAGAGAAGTGACTAAATTCATTGACCAGGCATCCCATACCGCTAAAAAGATTCTTAACCAAAAAAGAAAAAAATTAGACCAAATTGCCGAGGTCTTAATTAAAAAAGAAGTCATTGAACGTCAGGCCTTTAAACGCTTAATGAAAAAGAAAGTTTAGGATAATCTAAGAGGACTGTCATAGAAAATGATGTCCTCTGAAAGAGGACGTAATTTTCAGGACAGTCCTCTGGATTAGTTAGTAATAACCCTTAAAAGTAAGGGCGGTTAGCTCATTTGGTTAGAGCGTCTGCTCGACACGCAGAAGGTGACAGGTTCGAATCCTGTACCGCCCACCACCCCGGGTAAATTTATCCCTCAAGACAAAAACCCTCACAAGCTGAACAAGATTAAATTGTGTTCGAATCCCTGCTGGCCAGCCACGTCGTGAAAATTTGCCTTTTGGGGTAAATTTTCCCATTCTTGTGAATATAGTTGTAATACACAAAATTATGGAAGTAGTTGTTTATTGTTTCTTGCCGGGGATAAGGTTTGATCCATTACCTGAGCCGTTCAAAATAAAAGATGGTGTTGCTTGGATTAGTAATGATCATGAGCCGAATCGGGGACAAGAAAAGCAAGAAGTTATTGGGTGTTCTCTTTCGTATCAAGCAAGTGCAAAAACAAAAGATTTTCTGAGAGTAGCAGAAGCCCCCGGAGATAAAAGACACACAAAAAATTTTAAAAAAATTGGAGAACTGCTCGATAAATATAGAGAAGAGCTTAGTGAAGTGGCAATAGTTGTAGAAGGGCTTATCAGCGTTTCTACTGCTAAGCCAATGCCTGCATTCTTGCTCGATCATATTAACGTAAGGCTTATTCCTGAAACAGAAAGAGACAAAAAGTTAATCGCCGAAGAAAAGGTATTGCATACCTTTGGGGATGTTGGGAAAAACCGTAATGCAGTTGTCAAAGTCGTAAGGAAGGCAGATTCAATGTTGGACTGTATTTCGAAAGCTGAGCCTCGCATTTCTGCACTCTCGATTTATACACTCGCATCTAGGGCTGAAGAAAGATTTGAATTAGAAATAGCATATTTAAATTTCTTCCGTATTATCGAAGGTTACTTTGGTGATGGAACACCAAATATCGATTATGCTCTAAAAGCAAAAACCAAAGAAATTATCAGGCTATTAAAGCCAGATGCTGATTTTGTTCAAGGCCTGAAATCAATTCTTTCCAGATTAAAACTGTCTTCAAAGGCAAATTTACCTACCGATGAGGAGGAGATAGTTTCCGACCTGGTGCTTTTACGTCATAAATTGGCACATTATAACCTATCGCAACAAGATAGACATTTTTATTCGTCTCTCAGAATCGATCTTAAGAGCATTATTAGATACATACACCATGTTGCTTTTTTATTGATTAGAAAAGATATCGATGATAAGTGATGGGTCAATTGCTTCTATCTATAATCTCTCTAAATTAACATAAAGATTTATATTATATTCTTAAAGTTCGGATAAGATCTCGTAGAGCCCACCACCCCGGGTAAATTTATCTTCCAAGGTAAAACCACCTATCCTTTTTAATGAATCAACAGTCCAACCAACAACCAAATATTCCTCAAGAGTCGCAGCAGCCCCAACCGAGTCCCCAACCAGAAATACCCCAAAGACAAGGTTTGTCTGCTTGGGTGATTGTTTTGATTATAGTTGGAGCAATAGTTATTTTGGCTGGAGTCAGCTACGGTGTTTATTGGTTTTTTACTTCTCAACCAACCGAATCCTTGCCTACTGACCAAGAAGGAATTACCCCAGGTCAGCTACCAACAGGAGAGATAGATGGCGAAACAGCCGATTGGCAGACACATCGGAATGAAGAATATGGGTTTGAGGTGAGACATCCAGATACTTGGATAGCTGAATCAATAGATAGGGGAATTCGCTTGACTGATGTTTATAATTTTAACGAGACTTTTAATGTTAATGTTAGCCCATTAGGTATTAATATTGAGAAAACCAACTTTGGTTTTATTCAAGAATGGTTTGATAATGAATTTTCAGACAGAATCCCAGAATTAATTCCCGAATACGATGAAATTGCTATAAATAGTATTAGAGGGATAAAGTTTTCAGATCCAATATCTATGGGAGGTTGTGGAGAAAAACATGTTCTTATAAAGAATTCAAAGGTATATAGTATAGAGAGATATGGTGAAACCTGTGATTATTCTAATGAATTATTTGACCAAATCCTCTCCACTTTTAAATTCATTGAAGTTGATGAAGCAGCTGACTGGCAGACCTATAAAAATGAAGAGTATGGGTTTGAGATAAAGCACCCTCGAGATTGGGAATTATCTTCTTATGCTATAAATAATCCAAGTAATAAGGGATATGAATTTTATATCAAAAATAAAAAAGATGATAATAACATTATAACTCTTGGGATGACAGAAAAATATCCTAATTCCCCGGATCCAAACCTAAATGCTCCACTTTCTGATAAAAAAATAGACAACTTAGAAGCACAAAGACAGATTTTCACTGAAGGATATTGCGATGTTTTATCTTGTACTCCGCCATTCATTGTAATTTGGGTAACCTATAAAGACTATATCTATACTTTCGATTTTAGTAATACTACAAAGATTGAAGGAGTCTATAACCAAATCCTCTCTACTTTCAAATTTATTGATTAACTAAAGTTCGGATAAGGTCTCGTAGAGCCCACCAACCCCGGGTAAATTTATCCCTCAAGATAAAAATCCCTCACAAGTTAAATAGGATTAAAATTGTGTTCGAATCCTTGCTGGCCAAGGGTCGGTTTTAATTTTAGAAGTCTGGTATAACTTGTTGTATTTTGATATATTAAAAAAGTAAACAAGAACAAAGTTATGAGCAATACATATAATATTTATTGCGATGAAAGTAGAATAGATAATCCAGAAGATAATTTTATGGTTATTGGTGGTGTTTTTGTTGCCAGAGAAAAAGTTAGAGAAATAGCAGAAAAAATAAAAGAGATTAAAGAAAAGCACCAATTTAAGGGCGAGATGAAATGGGTAAAAGT
>CAZYSH010000026.1:0-7078 GCA_964650035.1 uncultured Candidatus Saccharibacteria bacterium
TCCAAAAAATATAAATCTAATATGTTCCCGCAACCAATCCAAAACTTAATCAATCAATTATCTAAATTACCGGATATCGGCCCCCGGGCCGCTACCCGACTGGTTCTTCACTTAATTAATCAAAACCAGAATCGTTTAGATGACTTAGCCCAGTCAATTAAGGGTTTGAAGTCAAAAATTAAACTTTGCGAACAATGTTTTAATTTAACCGTTGACAAATTCTGTTCTATTTGTTCAGACCAAAAAAGAGATAAATCAGCGCTTTGCGTTGTGGAAACAGTTCTTAATATCCCGCCCATTGAAAAAACTAAACAATTTAACGGTTTGTATCACGTTTTAGGCGGTTTGATTTCTCCAGGCAACGGTTTAGGCCCGGAAAATATTAAAATTAAAGAATTAATTAACCGAGTTAAAAATAATTCAGTTAAAGAAATTATTTTTGCTTTAAGCCCCACCACTGAAGGCGATACGACTACTTTATACATTAAAAAACAACTTGAACCGTTTAAAATAAAAATAAGCCGCCTGGGACGGGGCTTATCTACTGGAAGCGACTTGGAATATATTGACGAAAACACTCTAAGCAGCGCTTTTCGCGGAAGAAGATAAAATCTTTAAAATTTCTACTTCAGTAAAGGGCTGACGATGCCCTTTTTTCTTTTGATAACGTTTTTTTGGCTTATATTTTAAAATTGTAATTTTCTTTTCCCTGTCCTGTTTTAAAATCTTAGCTGTTACTTTAGCGCTCTTAACTAAAGGTTGGCCAATTTTAATACTTTTACCTTTACTCAATAACAAAACTTCCTTAAAGATAATTTCTTTATTCTCGGGCTTATCTAATTTTTCTACTTTGATTTTATCGCCAGGCGAAACTAAATACTGCTTTCCGCCTGTTTTTATTACTGCAAACATATTCTATATTGTAGTTAAAAATAATATTAAGTCAAGAAGATTCATCAGACCAAGGACTGTCCTCATATTTGCTTTTTAAAAAGCAAATATGAGGACAGTCCTTGGTCTAAGGTTCGTAGTTTTCAGATTCAACCTCGGATCAGCAGGTTCGTACTTTATTCTACTAATCCTCATCCAAATCCAATAAGGGTTTTTCTACATCCTCTATCTCTATTTTTGGCTTTCCTCCGGTAATTTTAGCCGTATCTTTATCTATCTTTTTAAATTCTTTACTGCTCCGATTATACATATTAACCGCGGTATTAATGCTGTTGCCTAACTTCTTATGATACGAATCATAACTTTTAATATGCCTGTCCAATTTGCCTACCAACTTAATGATTTCTTTAGTTGATTCTTCAATCTGCATCCCCCGCAAGCCCTCTAAAATTGTCTGTAAATAGGCGAAAAACGATGTCGGCGATACAATATGAACCTTTTTCTCTCTGACGGCGTAATCCAGCAAACTTCTGGTATTGACTTTAATTGCCCCGATTTTATTAACCAATAAATCATAATAAATCGCTTCGGCCGGAATAAACATAAAAGCGAATTCATAAGTTCCCTCTTTAGGTCTAATATATTTAGCTGTTTCAATAATCCTCGTCCTTAAATCCCGCTTAAAGACCTTTTCCAATTGTCCTCTTCTAACCGGATCGTTTTCTTCAACAATTCTGTTGTAATTATCTAGAGAAAATTTAGAATCAATCGGAATTATTTTATCTTTAAGAAAAATCGCCGCGTCAACTACCTGTCCGTCCTTAAATTGATACTGCATCTGATATTGTTCGGGACTGAAAATATTTTTTAACAATTCTTCTAAGTAATATTCTCCTAAAATACCTCTGCGTTTTGGATTGGTTAAAATATTTTCCAGGGACTGCAGCTGCCCGGCAAAACCAACTACCTGTTTGTTGGTATTCTTTAATTCGGTCAAACCTTGAGTAACGTCTTTAATAATTTTAGCGCTTTGGCTAAACTGTTTCTGGACTGATTCAGCCGACTGGGCCAACTTATTATCCATCTCCTGTCTCATCTGATTCAGCCCCTGCTGAAGCATTAACAGAGAATGATTCTCTTCCTGGGCCGGCTTTTTGCGAAATAATAAATAAAATAGCAGCCCCAGTCCGACAACTACTAATATTAAAAGGATTAGAATAAACGCTTCCATAGGATTAATTTAACATAATTAAGGTGGAAAAACAAACTATAGAATAGATTAGGAGTTGCACTCCTAACCCTCTGGAGAAATAACAGAGAGGTACGGCCTCAAAATTACTACCCTTTGCAAAGGGTAGTAATTTTGAGGCCGTACCTCGTTCAGCAACGCCTCGCCTACCTACTCAAAAAAAGAGAACCTCGGCTAGGATAAAAGCAATATAAATCAATAAAAGAAAAACAGCTTCCTTTTTACTAATTCTCTTGCCAGTACGGATAAAAATAAGGAAAAAGACAGCGGAGATAATCAAGAAAGCCCGACCAATAACAAAAGGAGAGAAATTATTAATCACAATTGGATGAATTAAAGCATCAATCCCCAAAACCAAAGTTACCGGGAAAATAACCGCGCCCATCAAATTGCCCGCCACCATCCAACTCTTGCCTTTTTTGGCCGCCTGAATACTGAAAAATATTTCAGGTAAAGCATTACCCAAGCCAACTATTAAAACACCGATTAAAATAATGGGTAATTTAAAAAATCCGGAAAAATACGTGGCTGAACGAACAATCCCTTCAGCGGCTAATAAAAGCAGGGAAATTGAAAAAATAATGTTAAAAATATAAACAAAAATATCTTTAAAACCCAGTCTTTGTTCCATCTTGTTGTAAATCTTGCTAAATCTGTCTTTTCTGCCAAAAAGCCAAAAAGAATAAATTAAAAAGGCAAAGATTAAAATCAATCCATCTTCCCGGGAAATTTCTTTATCAATCACCAGAGATAAGGGTAAAAGAGCTAATAATAAAGTAAAAACAGCCGTGCCTTGAACCGTTTTACTGGCTAATCGCAATCCCCTTTTAGAAACCAAAACAGCTAAAGCCATAGCAATAGTCAAGTCAATAATATTACCGCCAATAATTTCACCAAAAGAAAGCTGCGGTATTCCGTGAACTGAAGAACTGATTCCGATAGAAAGATTGGGGATGGTTGCGGCCAAAGCCATAGTAAAGAAAGCCACGACAAATTCCTTCCAGCCTAAAAATTTAGACAAAATAGTCAAAGAACCAACTAACTTTTTGCTGGCGTAAACCAGAATAAAAAAAGAAGTAACAAAGATAATAAAATAAATAAAAATCACAAAACTGTCTAAGAGGGCTGTCATAGAAAATTATGTTCTCTGCAAGAGGACGTAATTTTTAGGACAGTCCTCTGGATTAACTCTAAATTAAGGATGTCCCCTAATTCCTCACACTCTATGTCTGGCAATAAAATAATATTTAACTATTTCAATTAAAACTATATTCAAAACTCCCAATCCTAAAACCAAACTCCAATCAAATGAATCCAAAGGAACGGTTCTTAAAAGTGTTTGCAAAGGGACGGCATAAATAGCGGCTAAAAGCATAACTACGCCGAATAACCAAGCAATAATTAAAAGCTTATTGGACAAAAGATTAATCTGCCAGATATTCTTCCTTAAACTCTTACAGGAAAAAACGTAAAAAAGCGAATCTATGGTCAAAGCGGCAAAAATAACGGTTCGGATATGAGTTATAGAATAACCGGAATATTTTAAAAGATAATAGAACAATCCCAAAAGAAACGCATCAGTAATTAAACCAATAATAAAAATAAGAACTTTCATTTCTTTAGTTAGAAGAACAACCCGATGGTCTTGAGGCTTCTGCTTCATTAAATCCTTTTCTTTGGGCTCGAAAGCCAAGGCAATATCAGGCAAGCCGTCCTCAATTAAATTAACCCATAAAATCTGAACGGCCAAAACAGGCAAAGGCCAACCCAAAAGTAAACTTACCCCCACTAAGATAACTTCGGTAAAGCTGTCTGAAAGTAAATAAGTAATTACTTTTCTGGTGTTATCAATAATGGCTCGCCCTTCTTCAATCGCGGCGACAATAATACTGAAATTGTCGGTTAAGAGAACCATATCGGAAATCTCTTTAGCTACATCAGTTCCCGAACCCAAAGCTAAGCCAATATCGGCCTGATTTAAAGCAGGCGCGTCATTAACTCCATCGCCAGTCATAGCCACCACCTCGCCTTTTTTCTGCCAGGCCTGAACAATTCTTAATTTCTGCTTCGGCTCAACCCGGGCGTAAATTTCAATGTCTTTAATTTTTTTCTCAAATTCCCGGTCAGGTATTCTTTCTAAATCTCTGCCCTCTAAAATATTTTCTTTTTTAATCTTAAAACCAAGCTTTTCAGCCACTGCCCGGGCAGTTAATTTATGGTCGCCTGTTACTATAATCGGTTTCATTCCCGCCTGCCGGCACAAATCAATTGATTTTCGGGTCTCTTTTCTGATAGGGTCATGCAGGGCGAAAAAACCGACAAAGACCAATTCCTTTGATTTTTCTTCAAAATCCCTGTTTATTCGCCGCTGTTCGGTTCTGCGATAAGCCACAGATAATACTCTTAAACCCTGCCTGGTTAATCTCTCATACTTTGATTTTATTTTATTTAAATCAGTTAAAAGCAGCTCTTTTTTTCGGCCGTTAATATCCAAATAACTGGACATTTCTAAAAGCTGTTCCGGCGAGCCAAAAAAATAAAGGATGTTATCCTCTAAGTCAAATTTACGCAGACAAGCCGCATATTTATAGCGAGATTCAAAAAGCAGCTGGTCAACTATAGGTTGTTCTCTTTCTAAATCAACTTTAGAAAGACCGGCCTGAGCTCCGGCTAAAAGCAAGGCTTTCTCAGTCGGCCTCCCGCGAATAATCCACTTAGCGGTTGGCTCTTCAAGATTTTCAATAAATGACTCATTGCAGAGCATAGCCATTTTTAAAGCCGTAAGATTGGCTTTCTGATTATTACTGCCCTCTAATTCCTGATCTCCCAAAAGTTCTCTCCCGGAAAAAATACCAGCCACTTCCATTTTTGCTTCAGTTAAAGTGCCGGTTTTATCAGTTAAAATTATTGAAGTATTGCCTAATGTTTCAGCCGAGGCCAGCCGTCTAACCAATCCTTTCCTTCTTAAAATTCTTTCCGTGCCAATTGCCAAAATTACAGTCATGGCCACAGGCAACCCTTCAGGAATAGCCGCCACCGCCACCGCAATTGCCGTAGTGAATATTTCAATAAAGTTTTCTCCAACTATTATTCCTTCAACAAAAATAGCTAAAGCGATAATCCCGATGACAATCCCGACAAATTTGCTTAAATTAAATATTTTTTTCTGATAAGGTGTTTTCTTTTGTTCGACCTCTTTAACTAATTGAGCTATTTTGCCAAGTTCCGTGTTCCGACCAGTGGCTGTCACGGCCGCTTTTCCCCAGCCGCTTTCAATCATTGTTCCCAAATAAACCATATTATCCCTATCAGCCAAAGCTCTTTCTTTTTTTAAGACGCCTACCTTCTTCTCTGCGGGCAACCACTCGCCTGTTAAAGCCGATTCGTTAATCCTTAAATCATTGGCCTTAATAATTCTGGCATCGGCCGGCACCTTATTACCCGTCCTTAGAAAAATAATATCTCCGGGAACCAAATTCTTCTGAAAAATCTCCTTTTCTCTGCCTTTGCGAAAAACAATTGTTTTAACCTGGAGAACTTTCTTTAACTTATTAAGTGCTTGACTGGCTTTGCTTTCCTGTAAATATCCAACTATTGTATTTAAAAAAACCGCCCCAAAAATAACAGTGGCGTCGGTATATTCCCCCAGAATTAAAGTAATAATTCCGGCAACTAACAGAATATAAATCAAAGGGCTTTTTAATTGCTCTAAAAATAACCTTAACCGAGAAAAAGAATCATCTTCGGGTAATTGGTTTAACCCGAATTTCTTTAATCGCTTCTCCGCCTCTGCTTGACTTAACCCCTGTGTTTTTGTCTTTAATTCTTCTATTGTTTTTTTGACTGAAAAACTATGCCACGCTTTTGCCATACTAACATTTTACAACAAAAATCCGAATCTGATAAGAGAGACAAATGTAGATCGAGGTTGAACCTCAGGAATGCATAGAGGTTGAACCTCAAAACTACGAATCTCGCAGAGATTCGTAGTTTTGAGGTTCAACCTCGGGTTATGACTTATTACCAAAAAAAAGAAGGTCATCAGAATTCATCTGATAGCCTTCTTTATTTTTAACACACTATTCTATTTTCATTCCAGCTTCTATTATATCAGATAGCGAGTTTTCTTCATGAGTTTTTTGCATAGCGACTTCTTTCTCCGCTATTTGAGTATCAAGCATCTCAATAGCTTTGCTAATTTTTATTCTATCATCATCGCTCAATTTGTCACTTGCCCTCCCCATAGTAAATCCCAAAGCCCAAATCAGTTCTGGAATATCAACAGAAGGAACTTTACCTCCGGCAAGATACACATCAGCGGCAACCATTAAATAAATATAGGGATCCTTTTTTTCCGTAAGAAACCTTACGAATATCTTATGAACCGAATCCCATCTTTTTTTCTTTTTTTCTTTTTTCTTACCCATAACAATCCTCCTTGTCTAATTTGTATTCTAGCGGCGAAATTTCCTGTATCTTTCCATAAAACGGACTCTGAGTTGTTAACAACCAACTAATTTTGGTCAACAGTTTCGCCCATTCAAGTTCATTGCCTTTTTCAAGGTTTTTTATCTGCTTTCTCAACCTAACAGATAAGCTATCTGGATTACCCCAAAAACCCCTGAAAACCGATTTAGCTTCTTCGGCAGCATCAATAACTTTTTCTAACGTCTCTTCGGACTTCTCTTCACTCTCCAGATAATGAATTAAAAGGGTTAAAAATTTAAAACAAAATTGCCCTGTTTCTCCATTTTTCGGAACATAAATCACTACATTATCATCTAATCTTTTATTATCCATTCTTACTCTCCTTATTTTGATTTAAAATAACTATATTCAAGATAAAAACAGAATAACATAAAAATATTATCCTGTCAAACTTAAGGACACTATCCGAGGTTAAATTAAAAAGGACACTTCCCCGTATATTCCACAAGA
>CAZYSH010000027.1:0-6748 GCA_964650035.1 uncultured Candidatus Saccharibacteria bacterium
TAAAAGTTGACAAAAAAAAGAAATTATTTCTTGAAAGTTTAATAGATTATATCGTCAAATTAGATTCTTCTATGTTTTCCTTCCATTGTATTGTCGTAGAAAAAGATAAGGTAAAATACGATACTTACCATCAAGGAGACAAAGAATTAGCTTTTTTTAAATTTATGTATGAGTTGTTAGAAAAGAGGTTAAAAAGTGAGCATAACTATTATATTTTTTTAGATTACAAACCTACTAAAATCAAGGAGAGAGTATTTAATCTTAAAACTTATTTGGAAAAATACGTTTATTTTAACAAAGAAAATTGTGTAATTAAACATTTTCAAGCCTATTCATCTCGAGAGAATCTTTTTATTCAGTTGGCCGATTTATTATGTGGTGCAGTTGGTTATCAAAAAAATAAATACCCAGAAAGTACGGTAAAATCAGAAATAGCTAATTTTATAGCAAAAAAAATCGGGAAAGATAGTTTAGATTTTCATTCTTCGCCATCGGAGGGTAAATTTAATATTTTTCATATAAGATTAGAATAAAGTTTATGTCCATATTAGAAACTCCACCACTCTTGTTAGCGGATGACGAGCAGGAGTACATAGATAAAGTAAGGGAAGAATATAAAGACCCTATTTTTTTACCAGAAAATAGGAAGGTTTTATTTTTCTACCAAACAGACGATGATTGGAAACATTTATGGCGAGGCAAGAACAATTCGCAACCAAATGAGTTTAGAATGCATAGGGTGCTATGGATAAAATTTGTTTTACAGAATCAGGATGTAAGAACAGTAAAGCAAAGAATATTTGATAATAATGTCGTGTTTTTTTGCGAAAAATTGCTATATTTAATTGTTTGTGGTGAGTTGAGAAGAGGCGATCTAAAGTTTATTACTCATTATTGTAGTAATATAGGAAGATAAAGTCAGAAATTGAAGATACATCTAAATATAAAGATTATGTGTTTAGATAAACGAAAAAGGCTGTTGATTAAGCCTCAACAACCTTTAGAAAGGGTTTGGTACAAGTATGCCAAGGGCATACTCCCTATTTCAGCCCTTTTTCAAGGGCACTTTCATTATCTAATTTTTACAGACATAAGTCAATAGTAAATCTGTGGAAAGCCAAAAAGACGTTTTTATTCATAATATTTCTCAAAATATAATAAATTAAGCTTGTGGGCTTAAATCTGGAATATAAATATAATCTTTCTGTTGTTGGATGATGGTTCTAACATTGTCCACGATGCCCAGGGATAAATTAACATAAAGACTTATATTATATTCTTAAAATTCGGATAAGGTCTCGTAGGGGCCACCACCCCAGGTAAATTTATCTTCAAAGGAAAATATCCCTCAAAAAAATTCTTGTATGCAAACACTCTATACAAAGCTATCTCCATACTACAAATATTTTTGTAATTTTCATACAGAGACCGATCGTGAAGTGAGGGTGCTCGACAAACTCTTTAAAATCTATGAAGTTAAAAGTATTTTGGATATAGCCTGTGGCATTGGCAGACACAGCGTTCCTCTATCTAAATTAGGCTATCAAGTTACAGGTATTGATTACTCGCCTTTTCAACTATCAGAGGCGAAAAAGTATGCGAAAAAAGAAAAAGCAAGGGTCAAATTCCTTAAAAAAGATGCTAATAATTTTAAGCTCCCAATAAAATTTGATGCTGCAATTTGTATGTGGTCAACGCTTGGTGAAGAACCATTACAATACAAAAAAGTCATCAAAAACGTTTTTGATTCATTAGAAGATAAAGGAATATTTATTATCGAGAATAAGAATTGGAAAAACATTCCTAAAAACAAGGAAAGAATAACAAAGAATAGTTATTCAGCTGGAAAATTAAAAATAAAGCAGACTTTACATGATAGATATACAGATCATTTTCGAATTAGAGATGCAATCTACAGAATTAACGGGAAAGAATATAAAGACCTTTGTATCACTCACATTATTCGACCGCGAGAATGGGTGAATGAACTCAAGATAGCAGGTTTTAGAAAATGTAAAATCTATAGAAATTACAAAAAGAAAGAAACAAGCGTTCTTATTGTTGGACAGAAGTAACTATATTATTGATTGAATTATTGATTGATGAAAGTTCGGATAAGGCCTCGTAGAGACCACCTTAAAACAAAAATCACCTGAATAGGTGATTTTTGTTTAACTTGCTTTTTCTCTAAAATCCTGCTATTCTATCATTAATAAGGGCCAGTAGCTCAGTGGCAGAGCACCTGTTTTGCAATCAGGAGGTCAGGGGTTCGACTCCCCTCTGGTCCACATGAAAATTATTTTTGAAAATGACGATATTCTTATTATTGATAAGCCAACCAATTTAACAGTTCACCCAATTAAACCAGAACAAGAAAATACTTTAGTTAATCAATTACTCGCCTACGAGCCAAAGATTAAAAATGTAGGCGATAATTTATTAAGGCCAGGCATTGTCCACCGCTTAGACAAAGATACCTCCGGATTAATGGTGATAACTAAGAATCAAAAATCATTTGAACATTTGAAAAAACAATTTACTCAAAGAAAAGTCACTAAAAAATATTTGGCTTTGGTTCATGGAAAAGTTAAAGACAATAAAGGTATTATTACTAAATCAATCAGTTTTTCCAAGAAAGATTTTAGAAAACGAACCGCTTTATTAGACAAGGATTCAAAAACAGCCATCACCGAATATCAAGTTATCAAAAAATTCTCAAATTACACCTTATTAGAAGTCCAGCCAAAAACAGGCCGCACCCACCAAATCAGAATCCACTTACATTCAATTGGCCATCCTGTTGTTGGCGATAAACAATACAAGTTTAAAAGATTAAAAGCTCCACAGGGCCTGACCAGACAATTCCTGCACGCCGCTTACTTGAAATTTAAATCGGTTGATGGTAAGATGATGGAATTCAAATCAGAATTGCCAGAAGAACTGAAGAATAACCTAAAAGACCTGTCATAGAAAATAGTCTAAGAGGCTTGTTCTGTAAAATGATGTCCCTTGCGGAGCAAGGGCGTCATTTTCAGGACGACGCCTCTGGATTAGCGAATCATGGATAAAATAGACGAATTTACCAAAAAACAACTTAAAACTGACCTACCTGAAATCAGGCCCGGCTATACTGTCCGGGTTCATCAAAGAATTAAAGAAGGCGACAAACAAAGAACTCAAATCTTTGAAGGTTTAGTTATCGCCCGAAAACACGGCCAAGGCATCAACGCCACTATTACAGTCCGTAAAGTCAGTTCAGGCGTGGGCGTAGAAAGAATCCTCCCCATCCACGCGCCTTTTATTGAAAAAATCGAAGTTGTTAAAAAAGGCAAAGTCAGACGAGCCAAACTCTACTATATCCGCAAGAAAACAGCCAAAGAAGCTCGCCTTAAGGAAATTAAGGATAAAAAATAATAATATAGTCCAAGAGGACTGCCCTGTAAAATGATGTCCCTTGCGAAGCAAGGGCGTCATTTTCAGGACAGCCCTCTGGGTTAAATCCTCTGGATTTAAGCCCAGGTGGAGAAATTTGGTAGACTCGCATCCTTGAGGAGGATGTAGCCGCAAGGCTGTGCGGGTTCGACTCCCGCCCTGGGCACAAAGTTTGTAAATGTTCGTAAAAGTTTAAATCTGTTCATCAACAACCAATTAAGGAGGATTGTATATGACAAATCCAATAAGAGTTGAGGAGGCCAGTGTTTTTGATGGAAAAAATGGAACGGCAACAGTCAAATCGGGCGACAAGGTTGAATTGTTAACCACTGAACTAAGAGTAAAAACTAGCATAGACGAAGAATTCTTTGCCCAAAAAAGTGTTGATTTCCTGCGAGGGTTTCTTGGTCCAGGTCCATATACCATATCCTGGATTGGTAGATGGCCTTGTGGACGAGACATGCTCTATATTAAAAAAGAAGACGGTGAACCAGGATGTCATGCCTCAGATTTTATGAGCGTTTAATAACCTCAAAAATCGAAAATCATTATCCCCGACGCACCAACGCGCTCGGGGATATTTTTTCTCAAATCAAAAAGGCATCCGATTGGATGCCTTTTTGGTTAAAAGTTAGGAGGGTGTTGGGAGCTAATTTTTTGGAAGTCGTTTTTTGGAAGTCGTACCTCCAAATATTACCCCAAAAGCTAAACAGCGCCCAACCTTATTTCCCTTTGTTCTAATAAGTTCAGAATAATACTGGCTAAAGCAGCGAGAATAAAAACCCATTGGATCGCAAAGTAAAATGAGATTAAAATAATCAAAATAGTCATAAAAGCCCGACCAGTATTCAAAGCCATTTCTCTTAAAACAGTAAATTCATCAACATAATGTCCCTGGTCAGCGGCAATCTCATAAGTCAAAGCGTCGAAAGGCGTTCTCAAAAAGATACTGGTAATACTATGGTAAGCTCCGACAACAAATATCTGAAAAGCAGTAGTGATGAAAATTTTAATAAGCCAACCAATAGAATAAAGAACGCTTGCTAAACGAACAATTTTTCTCTTAGAGGCCTTCTTATCAACATATTTGCCCATAAAAAGTTGCAGAGTTACTGTAATGCCAATAATTAGACTTGAAAGCATACCCACTTGAAAATAGTTGCCGTCTAAGAGCTGATAAATAAAAATTGGCCAGACAGCCATTCCAACCATGCCTTCCGCTCCATCGGCAAAATACGCCAAAACCATTTTTCTTCTTTCTTTGGAAAAAAACTGGCGCCAAGTTTCTTTCCAAGACCAGATAAATCTTTCTCTAGTCCGCGGAATAGTCATATAGGGAACACTGGAAACTAAATACAAGACAATTGAAATAATGAAAAGATAATCAAAGCCCAAACGACTGATAATAAACCCCGAAACCAGAGGAATAAAAATTCCCATTGCCAGACGAGTGGCTTTTAAAACGCTAAGCTGCTTAGCTCTATTTTTTTTATCGCTGAATTTGGCAAAATCAACATGATAAGGCAACCAATGAAACAATCTAAAAAAGACCAAGACAAAAATGGAAAGAGGAATTAACTCTAATAAATTATTCTTATCAATAAAATAGAAAATAACATAAAAAAGAGCGGCTAAAAAAACGCTAATCTGAAGCGCTTTTCTGAAACCGAATTTATTTAGAAACCTGGCCCCGATATTAATTGTTATTCCATAAATAAAATAACCGACTCCATAATAAAGAACTACTGCTGTTAAATTCTGGTTAAAAAGATTATAAATAAAAATCGGTAAAAACAAACCCAAAAGCGCGCCAGCCACCATCATAATAGTTCGGCCAGTGTATAAAGAAACAAACCCGTGAGACAAGGGTTTATCAAAATAGTTTTTACCTAATAATCCAAACATATCTTCTATAATATCATTATACCACAAAACTCAATTTTAACCTGTGGAAATCTGGATTTTTTCAGAAATCTCTGGTAATATAGTTGGGTAAAAGGGCGCGTAGCTCAACGGTAGAGCATTCGGCTTATATCCGGACGGTTTGGGGGTTCGAATCCCTCCGCGCCCACATGATTTTTATCCAAAACTTGTTTTGGTAATAAAAATTATGCCCGCCTGAGGCGAGAAGAATTTTGCGGGCGGTTAGCTCAGTTGGCTAGAGCGTCTCGTTTACACCGAGAAAGTCGGGGGTTCGAGTCCCTCACCGCCCACATGAAAAAGAAAAAACCGACTATTGAACAAATTCAAACATACCTTAAAAAATACAATCCGCTGGATTTAAGCGGGGCGACGCTGAATCTAATTAGCGAACACAACCATCTAATTTATCGGGCAGAAAAAGAAAATAAGATCTATTGTCTGCGTATGATTAATCCAGAAACTTATCGGGCCGGAGAATGGCTTCGTATACCTGAAGAATACACTATTTTAAAACATCTCGAAGGAACTGAATTGGGACCAAAAAGCCATTTCGTTGATGCGGAACGATTTATTCTTCCTCTTTTAATCCAAGAATTTATCTCGGACGCTATTTGTTTCAATGAACTCAAGCCGCTTTCGGAAAAACATCTAACAGCTACAGCCCGAGCAATTGCCCTTTTAAATTCCCAAGATATTACCCCGGACAATTTCCCTTTCCGCAAAGGATACACCCGCTATTCCTATCTGACCAGTGTAAAAACTTGGCGACGCCGGCTTTCAGTTATTAAAGAATCCGGACAAAAAGATGTTCTGAACTGGGCTGATAAAATTGAAGAGATTATCAACCAAGCGGAAAAAATCCTTGAAAAGTTTGAACCACTCCTTCAGAAAAGCAAATTTGTTTTTAATTTCGATGGCGCCCATACTGGCAATACTTACTGGAAAAATAACAAAGTGATTTTCTTGGATTGGCAAAAAGTCAGTTATGGAGATCCGTCTTTTACCCTTGTCCGCTTCTTAACTTCAGCTATGCCTGACGGGAAAGTTAAGCATGAACAAAAAGAAATCTTAATTAAATCCTACCTTGAAGAAAAAGAAATTCGTAATTTCAGACAGCTTTTTGACCAACGGCTTTTTGAACGACTAACCGCCGACCTACTCTGGGTCCTCTGGCATTATGTCAAAGAAAAAAGAACTGGCCCGGTTGAACAAGCAACTGGCGTTCTGCCCCGCTACGAAGGAGTTAAAAAACTGATTAAAGAATATTAAAATATTCTAATGGAGAGGTACCGAAGTGGTTTAACGGGGCGCTCTCGAAAAGCGCTGTCGCTTTAAGCGACCGTGGGTTCGAATCCCACCCTCTCCGCCAATTTTCACTTTTTGCGAAATCGTA
>CAZYSH010000028.1:0-5908 GCA_964650035.1 uncultured Candidatus Saccharibacteria bacterium
TTATTTTTATAATATTTGTAAAAAATATTAAAAAATATTTCATGGTCGGGTCTCTTATTTGGGTGTTTGTTGTCGCACTCCAAATTTTTTTGGTTGTCCGACTCCTAACCCTTACTTTTGATAGACCATAAACTTGACAAAGTTTTTATAGAGATTAAAATAAGGATATATGATGAAGAAATTAACGACAAATGAAGATTTAGCCAGAATGGTTAAAAGAGGGTTTGATAATGTTGATAAGAAGTTTGATGATGTTGATAAGAGATTTGATGATGTTGATAAGAAGTTTGATGATGTTGATAAGAGATTTGATGATGTTGATAAGCGGTTCCATACCTTAGAACAAGGACAGGAGGATATTAAACTACGACTTGACAATGTAGCTTATCGTTTTGAATTACAGGATTTGGAAAAACGAGTAGAAAAAATGGAACTTAAATTGGGTTTACGGAAGACCTAGTTAGAAAATTGGGAGTCGGACTCCCAACTCTTTCAATTATGACAATAACACCAAAACAATTTAATCAGTTAGCCACAAAACAAGACCTTAAGGAGTTTGCGACCAAGAACCATCTTGACAAAAAGATAGGCGAAGTTTTAAACGCGGTTGACGGCGTAGCTAAAAAATTTGATACAATTGAAACCGAGTTCAAAGCTGACAAAATAGCTCATGTTTCTACAAATTACTTATCCCCTCTTTAGACCTTGACAATATATATCACCTTGCTATAATTTAATCATACGCTGATAGCTTATATACTACAGGCTAATCAGGTGCTACGAAAAGAATCTCTTACAAAAGGGGTTCTTTTTGTTTCGCTTTTATTATATAATATTACCGTGGACCTGGGCCTGTGGTGTATATAGTAACATATCAGCGTTAGCACCTGATGAAGCGGGTGCAAGTCCCGCTGGGTCCACTTCAAGAAATCTTTGGCTAGTTCAAGGATTTTTTGATTTCCAAAGTTTTTTGGAAGTTTTTTTGAGGAGTTGGGAGCCGGACTCCCAAATTTCTCAGCACTCCTAACTCCAAAATGCAATTATCCCCAACTAACGCTTGACAAAATAATCTAATTTGCTATACTTCTAATAGATCCTCGGCCGGAGTTTATACACTCCCACTTGGCGGAGGATTTTTTTATTCATCTTTATATTTTGAAGGAAAACAAGACATAAAGTATTTTTTATCAGTTCTTAAATCTTCTTTTATTTGAACGGAAAACTGTTCTTTATCTTTAGTTAACCCAATAAAACGGTGGACAATCTCCGTCTTTTTATTGGGATTTTGTTTAGAAGTCGGCCCGCTTTTAGAGCTTTTTATCAAATCAACAGACGCCTCAAAGTATTGTAATCTTTTTAATCTTTCTCTGGGGTATTTTTGATGTAGATGTACCCAAAAAAAATCAAGAAATATTTTTTGTTTGTTAAAATAAGCTGAACGGATATAGGGTTTCCTTTTGGTCCTTTTCTCAATTTGATTGAATATAACTAAGGCCTGCTTTCTAACTTCCGCATAGCTTGTTCCTGATAGTTTATTAACTTTTGTTTGATATGAAGTCATAAAAAATTATCATCCCTTCTTTTTTCTTATCTTTTCCTCAGAATTAAATTAAGGTTGAATCTTTAACTCAAGGTTGAACCTCAAAAAAATTTGACAAGCTTCCTATAATTTGATAGATTTAAAACAAAATACATATAAAAAACACCCCTACAGGTTTTGTCCTTTAGCGGTGTTTTTCTTTTTATAATCCAACTTCCATCCCAAGCTTAATACGCCCAAATTTAGATTTTGGCTATCTATAAATGCGTAATTATTTAATTCCTTGATCATTGATCGTCCCTTTGGAGTTGGAGTTGGGAGTGCGACTCCCAACTCTCTACTCTTACTCAACCAAGACCGCTTCGGTGATGATTGAGGTTACCAACTCCTCAACTACTTATTTATCCTCCCTATTTTTCCGTTCAAATCCGCCGCGGTCATGATAGACCCTTAACCAGGCCCTTCTTAAATTATTTATCTTAACTCTCTGTTTTTGGTATTTTGCCAAAATCTTATTAAGCGCCTCCTTAATTTCATTGTCTTCAACTACTTCAACAATAAAATCTATTTTAGCCACAATATTGGCAATGACCCTCATGGCCTGTTCTAACTTGCCAAAAGCCAGCTCATTGTCCGAAAACCTGTCGCCGTAACTTTCAGCGGTTAGTTTAGGGACTAATTTAGATAAGGAATAAAGAATCTCAAATTCTTCCAATAAATATTTGTTTTTCTTTTTCTTCTTAATTTCGGGAATAAATTTAAAAATCTCCGAAGACAAACGCGTTGTCTGACGATACACCTCTAAATCGCGAAAACTCTTAACTGGCGTTCTTACCCGATATTTTTGATAGTCCCGCTTCTGATAAGCCATAGTTTGAATTAAGATTGAGGAGTGCAACTCCTCAATTTTTGAGGAGTTGCACTCCTAACTCTCAAAATCCTACTGTTTCTTCTTCCTGCCTTTTTTCTTCTTCATAACCACATGCAGAGGGAAAAACTCAAAATAGTCGTCTTCATCAAACCAGGCGCACTTGAAGTGAAACAAACGCAAAGAAGTCAATCGGCTCATAGCCAAAGCGTAAATGGTCAGCTGGTCAATCGGCTTGACTTTGCGAGCGCTGGGCTTGTAATCCATAATATGAATGGCTCCGTTTCTGACCTGGACCAAATCAATATGGCCGGTAACCACCTGGCCTTCTTTTAAATCCAGAGGCACCTGCCAATTAAGCTGATTTTGAAAATGCAAAACATCTTCGTAATCCAGCAAGACCGGCACCTCAACGGCCACGGTAACCGAATCGTTAGCCAGCATAAATTCCTGCAGAATCTGATGACGCAATTTATTGTTAGCCACCGCCTGCATAACAAACCTGACAGTTTTATTGGCTTGATTATCTTTTCTTACTATTTTCACCTGGTCCGGATTAAAAAAATTATTGTATTGGGAAGCCCTGTTCTCCGAGTCCCTAAAAATATGATGGGGGCATTCAGCCGAGACCAGCTCAAGAAATTCTTTAATCTGCCTTAACTTGTAATGCTTAAAATCATCTTCCAGAATACAATCGGTTTTAGCCCGATGATATTTAAAGTCATAAATCTGACCGTGCATTAAATGAACTTCGTCAATAATATCTTTGGCCGAGTATTTCTTGGAAATAAAATCCCGAGTGCGCAAAAAAGGCAGATATTCGCGGTAGCTTTTTACCCAATTAAGAACGGTTTGTTCACTCAAATTAAAACCGTATTTTTCATTAACCTTAGCGACGATTTCTTTGGTTGTCCAAAGACGGTTATAAAGGGTGACGGCGTCTAATATAACGCGCAAGGGATAGGTTTTACTTTTGCTAATTTGGGGGGTGAATTTTTTCTGGCAATGTTTGCAAAAATAGACCTGGATTTGTTCCAGCTTCTTTTTGCGCCTGCCCTTTTTGACAATATCTTTGCCTTGGCAATAAGGACAGGACTCAATCTTTTTCTCTAATTTTTTGTCCTGTTTGTCTAATAACATTTTGGTAAGAAGTTGAGGGTTAGGAGTTATATTTGGGAGTGCCACTCCTCAAAAATTGAGGAGTGGCACTCCCAAATTCTTCCAAAATACAATTATCCCCAATCAAACGCTTGACAAAATTATTTAATCTGCTATACTTTTAATAAATCCTCGGCCAGGAGCCAAACTCCACTTCTTAGGAAATCGCCTTTTAGGCGACGACCAGGAGCTAAACTCCACTTCTTAGGCAGGGGATTTTTTATTTGACAGGAAAACAAGACATAAAATATTTTCTCCCGCTCCGTTTATTTTCTTTAATTTGAACATAAAATAGTTCTTTATCCCTCGTGGTACCGAGAAAACGGTGAAGAATTTCACCGGGGTTATACGGATTATCTTCTGATAAAGGATTATTTTTTGATTTCCTTATTACTTCTAAAGAAGCCTCGAAATATCTTAATCTTCTAATTCTCTCTCCTGGATTCTTCTGAAATAAGTGCGACCAAAAATAATCAAAGAATATCTTTTGTTTTCTAAAATAAGCTGAGTGGATATAGGGTTTTCTTTTAGTTCTTTTCTTAATCTGATTAAATAAAATTAATGCTTGCTTTTTAACTTCTCCATAGCGCATTCCTGACAATTTATTGACTTTTGTTTGATATGGAATCATATAATTATGGGCTTGAGATTTTGAGTTGGGAGTGCCACTCCCACTGGGAGTAGCACTCCCAACTCTCCATATGTCCCGAATTATGGAAAAAATCAACCAAGGTTTTCCAAAAATCTCTTAAAACAGGTAAAAATCAAGGTTTTTGGCTTGATTATGCGGAAAATAACCCCATACCCTAATTTGCGGCTTAAATAAGCTAAAAAACAGAAATTGGGTTCTGAATTTTGTCTGAAAAATGTCCTGAATTCTTTAATTTTTAGGCCTGTTTCAAGGATAAGGGATGCGGAGAGTTGAAGGTAGAGGTTGAACCTTAGAATTACGAACCTTTGCAAAGGTTCGTAATTCTAAGGTTCAACCTCGGATTAGCAAAATCCTTCTCCCAACTCTTACTCAACTAAGACCGCTTCGGTGGTGGTTGAGGTTAAAATCGGCTCGGTGGTTGTAGTTGTTGTTTCTGTAATTACTGGCTCTTCAACTACAGGTACAGGTTCCTCAATTATCGGCTCGGTTGTGGTTGTGGTTGTGGAAGCCGGGCTTTCAAAAGTGGTTGAAGTTGTGGTTGTTGAAGTTGAAGTCGCTTCAGTTTTTGGAAGCGAAGCTTCCAACAAGTTGGAAGCTTCGCTTCCAACTGAACCCAAGACAACGCCGCACTCGCCGGAACGGGTTACAGGCACGCCGTATTCAATGTATAAACAATAAGGGGAGCCGGTTTTAGTGTCATAAATAGTAATCCCGCTCTGCATGGCATCCGCCGCTTTAACTTTCAAATTCTCGGTATCAATGTATTTAGCTTTAATTTTATCAATAATTGCGTAGCCGTTCGCGTCTATAACTAAACCCGAGGCGCCTGTATCGTTCTGAACCGCAACTGAAGAATCCACCAAATAGCCATTGGTTTCCAAAACAGCTTTTAATTCATCTACTTCGCTCTTTAGGGCTTTAACTCCGGCAATAGCAAAAGTAGCGTAATCATAGAGAGAAATGGACTCGCTGTTTTCAGACAAGACCCGCTCTGGCGCTTCCTCGGCAATAACTCCAAAGTTGGTGCTGGTAGAGGTTGTTGAAGAAGCTGTGCTTTCAAAATATGAATTGTAATCATCCTTCCACCGATAAGTAGCCAAATCCATCATACCGATTTCCTCTAAAATCTCGTCATAATCCGCTTCTTCTAAATAGGTAATGTCGGTCTTGTATTTTCTTGAAGAATAGACCTCCCAGCCGTCAGCAATAGCATTGCCCTTGCCCTGACCAATAGTCAGGATATTGGTTGGCGTATCTGTGGCTATGCCAAAGTTGCCGTTAGAATCAATGATTAAAGACGGGCTTGAAGTCGGCGCCAAGCTCAAATTAATGGCCTCGTTTATAAGCTGGACGCCTTTGAAAGCGACAGAGGCTGTTCTCATGGGTGAAAAACCGGTAATACTACCGTTTTTATGGGTAGAAAGAGCGTCATGCGCTTCATCCAAAACTATACCAATATGCGTGTCCGCGCCCTCTCCCAACTCGCCTACTTCTTCTATGAATCTAAATTGTTCTATTGTTGTGCTGGCTAATATAGCTAATGTCTCTTGTCTTGACAGCGCCTCCCTGTCTTGTTTCAGCCAGGAAAATGAAGGACCGGTCGTCCAAGCATTAGTACTGGCGTCATAAAACCCGCCTCCTGAAGCTTCCATACCAAGAAGGTAAGATGGACTCGTGCTGCCGATGCCGA
>CAZYSH010000029.1:0-5797 GCA_964650035.1 uncultured Candidatus Saccharibacteria bacterium
TTGATTTCTTCTTCCAGAGCATTAATTGTATTGTTTCTCTATCTTGTATTGTTAATTGAACGTTAGTAAGTCTTAATCCATCTTAATACAGCTTTAGCAACTTGTTCTTCATATCCAGTATAGCTATGGTCTGCATTTCCTAAAATTTCGGTCTCACACCTAGAGCTTTTTTCTGTCTTTTCTTTAATTATCCTCATAATATCTTCAATGGGAATAACCAAAACATCATCTTTTCTACCCATCACAGCAAAAACTGGATGGACAATTTCCGAAAGAGTCTTAAATTTATCGTCTTGATTATGAAAATTAAAAACGCCTACTGCCGAATCATCGCCAAAAAGGCTTATAAAAGTATTAGCCGAAACAGGATATTCGCCCCAAACATCTTTGCTCATTAGACGATTACCAATACCGAGCTTCTTCATTTTTTTAGCGTCGGCAATTTCTTTATTAAACTTTTTAATATCATCCCTAACTAAACCCAACATATCAGAAGGAGAAAGTAAAATCACTGACTTTAATCTTTTGTCTTTGGTTTTAGCTGTATAATAAGCAATCTTAGGAGCTCCTAAACTATGACCTGATAGATGAATATTGGTAAATCCTTGTTTCTCCAAAAAATCAATATGGGCTTTTATATCAATTAAGCAATCTTCAAATTTCTCGTAGGCATTACCTATTCTAGGATAGCTAATCTTTTTACCGACCCTTTTAACAAAGGTAGTGATATGCCCATTGCCACGGTTATTAAAAGGGCAAAATGCGATACCATTTTTTGTTAGAATTTCTGCTACGCTGTCCAACCACTTATTTTCATAAAAATTGCCAGCCATTCCGTGAACATGCGCAAGAACTGTCTTTGTTTTTTTATCTGGCTGATGTAATAAACCGTGAAGTTCTAAGTAATCTTTAGTTTGTATTCTATGAAGTGATGTTTTCATATAATTCTATTTTACTATCAAAAAATTTTAATGTCCAACCTTAAAAACAAAACCGCCCCGGATAGCCGGGGCGGTTTATGGCTTAACTCCGCATCGTGGACACTATTAGAACCTATTTCGTAAACTCAACCTTAAGATTCTTTCCCAATACAGAAGCAATTCTTTGAAGTATATCAATTGTAAAATTCTGGTTACCTGCCTCCATTCGAGCGACATTGCTTTGTTTAGTGCCGATCTTTTTAGCTAACTCCGCTTGAGTCATTTTTTTCTTTTTTCTCAACTGCAAAATCTGATAAGCAATCTCTAATTGCCTGCCGTATTCATCATATTGCCTTTTAAATTCAGGGTCCTTTAACTGTTCAGCCAAGTATTTATCAAAAGACGGATATTCAATTTTCTTATTTTTCTTTTTCATATTCAACTATACTTTTATTTATCTTATAATCTTCAAAATTATTTAAAGCCCTAGTGATTTCTTGTTTTGGTATTTTAGCTGTTTTCTTTAGAAAAGAATGTAAGAGAATTATCTTTTTTCCTACTACAGCAATATAGAAAATACGATGCTTGTTTTGAGAAAAATCTACTCGCAACTCTCTGATTTTACCTTTAATATGTTTGGAATATGGTTCGTCTAATATTCCCTTATTATCTCTAAGAAAATCTATATATTTAAGAACTTTTAATCTATCTTTTATTTGTAATTCGCTAATATATCCTAAAACAGGAACTTTATTATTTTGGCTATTTCGATAGTAGTAAACTTTATATTCATTGTATATCATATACGATATATGTCAATAGTTGATTTGGGGAAATAAAAAAACCTCCTATGTGTGTATTATAGCAGATTTTTGGCTAAAATTCTATCTGGTGGTTGGACGACGTTAGAACCTATTTTTTAGGCACTTCAGCAAGTGCTTGTTTTGCATAAAAAAGAATATGCTCTCTAATGCTTTCTTCATTCTTCTCTAAATCTTCTTTTGAAAACCATTTCCAGGTATCATCTTTATTCTCTGGAATAATATTATCTGTTTTAACTATTCCAAAATATGTAAAAGTTACATGCTCGTGAGAATCGGAAATGTTATGTCTATTTGTAAACTTAGGTGGTATAAGTTCTCTATACTCGCCTGTTCTCATCTGGAATGGAAGTAAATCATCAACCAGCTCTATATCCAAGCCAACTTCTTCTTTGACTTCCCTAATAGCTGCCTGATTAGGATCCTCATCAAGTTCTATGTGACCACCCACGCTCAACCAAAAGTTATATTTATCATGTTTGCGCAATAAAACCCTGTCTTTGTAAACAACAAAAACCTCAACAGTAAAATCAATTTTATCATGAATATGTGGCATATAGAGATTATAGCAAAATTGTTCAAAAAGTTCTAACGTCCAGCTCAACCTAAAAACAAAACCGCCCCGGCTAGCCGGGGCGGTTTATAACTTAGTTCTTCTGATAGGATTCAAACCCTATTTTAATCTTTTTTTACCAAACTCCAGGAATCTGTCCGCCATTGGGACAAACTCCTTTTTCAAGATTATTTCCTAAAACAAAATGACCTTGGCGTTGGATAGCCAAACTGCCATCTGAACAATAAGTATTCTCTGTTTTTAAATTGCCAATATTCCCAGTATAAACATATTTGAGGCCAACCTCCAGAGCAATTTCTCTGGCTTTTAACAAAGTTTGCTCGGGAGTAGCTGGCAAGTTTTGTAACTTGTACTGGGGATGAAACCGAGAAAAATGAACAGGCACATCATCGCCTAAATTATCCTTAATCCACTGGCTCATAGCTCTGATTTCATCTTCAGAATCATTCTCTCCGGGAATTAATAAATTAACAATTTCCAGCCAGACCCCTTCATCTTTAATTACTTTCAAAGCATTAAGAACTGGACCTAATTGCCCGCCAGTCATTTTCTGATAAAACTCTTCGGTAAAACCTTTTAAATCAATTTTAATTGCGTCAACATACTGGCATAATTCTCGTAATGGTTCTTGATTAATATATCCTGCTGAAACCACTACATTCTTAAGACCTCTTTCTCTAGCAATTTTAGCTATATCAATAATATATTCAATAAAAATAGTTGGTTCAGAATAAGTATAGGCAATTGATTCAGCTCCACTGGCTAAGGCCTCTTCAACTACTTCTTCTGGTGTCATATATTTTGATTCAATGTCTTCTGGAAAAACCTGGGAAAGCTGCCAATTCTGGCAGAAATTACATTGCAGATTACAGCCAGCGGTGGCTATAGAATAGGCCTGGGAACCAGGTAAAACATGAAAAAATGGTTTTTTCTCAATCGGGTCAAGATGAGCTGAAGCAATATTGCCATAGCTCAAACTATAGAGCTTGTCGCCAATGTTCCGTCTTACCCGACAAACTCCTCTTTGGCCTTCAGAAAGAATACACTTTCTAGGACAAAGCAAACATTGGACCATATTATTGTCCAATGTTTGGTAATAGCTCGCTTCTTTTAAAGAATCTTCTGATACTTGAACTTTCTGTCCCTCCTGAAAAATCAAGTAGCCAGCTGAACCCACCACGGCCAATAAAAAAAGAATAGCTAAAAATTTTTTCATATTAAATAGAGCCAAAAAAAGAAAATCAGGAAAAATAGACTTAAGAAAACCACATACCAGGAAATCCATTTATCACTGCCCCATTTCCAGCGAATAAGAGCAAGACGAGCATTAACCGCTACATGAATAATTAACATAATGAAAAAAGGAATTGGCAATAAAACTTCGTGCAGATACTTGGCTGTGATTGGATTAATAATTTCCTTGGTCATCCCATAACCAGAGATAATATAAGTGAGCATAATAAAAAGCATAGCCCAGCCACAAAAACGACTAAGTTTAATTAAAAAAGTATTAAAATTCATAAAAGATAGTAAAGGCCATAAATAATAAATCCAAAACCAACAATCAAAGCAGCAAGACGGGCTGCTAAACGAAATTCTCTCATTTTAGCTAAAGGACCTAAAAAAGTTATTGGCAAATAATACAAGCTTGTCCCTATAAAAAACATAACAAAATATATTATTCCTTTCCAGACATTACCTAGTTTAATCACATAAACAACAGAGAGCAAAAAAGGCGGACATAAATGAAAACCCAATAAGAATCCCATAGCTATTGGAATCATTTTCTTTTTTCTAAGCACTTGGGGATGACAAACCCATTTAATCTTAAATAGATTCAGGGCATGCAGAATTAACAATCCAGAAAGCAAAACCAATGAAAATATTAAAATTGAATCTAAAATCTGATTATTTACTTTCTCGCCTAAATAACCAAAAAAAGCGCCAAAAGCCAAATAACCAAAAAAACGACCGGCAATTAACTGAAGAATGATTTTAAGATTCTTCTTGCCTGGTCGTTCTTCAGAAACTAAATAGGAGCTGACAAAAGGTAAACAATGAGCAAAGCAATAAAGCCCAACAGAAAGGCCTAATAAAAATGGCTGAATAATTAAACTATACATTATTAAAACAAACTGGCTTGTTTGGAAAAATTACCCCTTTCCTCATCTTTAAAAATTTCTATCTTGCCATATTCGCCGTCATGACCTGGTTCAATACGAACCTTGCCCTGACGCACCCGATTAACTCCTTCGGCTATTTCCGGACAACTAATCCTTGATATTTCCTCCTGTTCAGCTGACAAAAGAACATTAAATTCAGTGCCAAAACGCTTAATCAAATTCTTGTATTCATGAGCCACTGTCTTGGTTTTAGAGCCAACTCCTTTAGCATCGCCAATAATTTCATCTAAAGGAATCATATGTTTAAAAGGAATAATTTGAGCCGGCTGCTCTCCTTCTTTGCGGTCAGCCAAATCATCAATTCGGCGCATAGTGCCTAAAGTTAAAGGCTTTTTGCACTTAGGACAGATATCCTTCAGTTTTTTTGATTCTTGGGGAGTTAATACCACTCCGCATTTACGATGCCCGTCATAATGATACCTGCCTTCTTCAGGAAAAAACTCAATTGTTTGGCAAAACCTGTTGGGATTTCTGCTTTTAATCGCGTCGACAATGCCTTGATAACTTAAATCCGCATCAAGAATATTAGCTTCCCGGCCAATCCGAGAAGGACTATGACTATCACTATTGGAAACTAAAGCAATTCTATCCAAGGCAGACCAGCGCCAATTCATAGCTGGGTCGCTTGATAGTCCTGTTTCAGCCGCATAAATATATTTGGAATATTCTTCAAAACATTCTTCTATTGAATCAAACCCAGAATTAGAGCCATACAAAGAAAACCAGGGCGTCCAGATATGAGCCGGGATAATCATACAATCAGTGGAAATAGTTAAAACAATTTTGAGCAATTCTTTAGCGTCCAGACCAAGAATAGGCCGACCATCAGATTTAAGATTGCCAATCCAGCTTAAACGGGTATTTATTTTCTCCACCACCCTGAAATTAGGCGCTAAAACAATAATATGTATTTTTCTGACTCTATCGTTCTTTTTGTAAATACAACTAATTTCGCTGCTCAACAGAAAACGGGTTGCCTGGTCTTCTTTTTCCTGACCATTATTAGGCAGCCAATCATTCTTTTTTAAAGAGGTATCAATTCTTTTTTTAATTCTAAATAAACCGGGCTCGGCCGGCTCCAGTTTTTCTTTTAATTCTTTTAACCAAAGATGATGAGTAAAATCACCAGTACCCAAAACCTTAATCCCTTTAATCTTGGCCCACTTATTCAAATGATCCACATCCATATCGCGGGAAGTGGCTCGGGAATATTTAGAATGGATATGCAAATCAGCAATAAATTTCATGGTGTGTAGTGCCTAGAGGTTGAACCTCAGGAATGTCTAGAGGTTGAACCTC
>CAZYSH010000030.1:0-1721 GCA_964650035.1 uncultured Candidatus Saccharibacteria bacterium
GAAGGTGTAGAAGGGGTAGAGGGGGTAGAAGGGGTAGAGGGGGTAGAAGGGGTAGAGGGGGTAGAAGGGGTTCCGAGTCCCGGTAGTCTAATTTCAATTAATTCTGGATTAATAGTATTTAAAATTAAATAAGCAGCTAAACCCAAAACCAATCCTGAAAGAGCTCCATAAATATATTCTTTGGCTTTATCTTTGGAAGTGACTGTGTCAGAGAGCATATAAAGGAAGCCGCCGTAAACCAGAGCGCCCAAAGCGGCTATGCCCACAGCTCCTAATCCCATTGTATAAATAGTGCCGATATATGTTTGTAAGTCAACTTCATCGCCTTGTGCCGCTCCTCCAGGGAGAGCCACTTCTATCTGGTAGCCGGCATCAGCTTGAACGCCAAAACTTAAAATTATTAACCAAAGGCCAACAACTGATAAGAAATATAAAATTATAAGCACTTTTTTTAATTTCATTTCCTAATTTACGGAGTTAAGATTATTTTAGCGTATGTTTGGGCCCTTTGAATAGGGTTATTTTTATTTTCCACCCAAACACTTAATTCCCTATTAATAGATTTAGTTAATTTGCCAATTATTAGGACAAAGTTATTAATATTTTTATTATCAATTTGGGAAGCGGCTTGTTCGCCAAAATTCCATTGATAATTTAATTCATCCACACTTTTAATATTAAAAAAATATGGCCGGACAGTAAAGCTTATTTCTTGTTCGCCTGAAAATTGGTATTGTTTTGACGATTCCGTAAAAGAATTTGTTTTCAGAATAATTTCCGGCTCTCTGGCTTTTAAGACAAGCTCGGCTGACAAGCCAATAAGAGATTCTTCCTGGTTATAGATTTTTACCATAAGAGTATGAGTCTTAGATAGGCTTTCTCCAATATTGAATTTAAAAACATTTTTACCCAAACCGGAATTAGCTTTTCTAATATGATCGTTTAAAAACCAATTATAAACCAGGTTTTGGGGGTTTAATCCCAATGAGTCCAATTGAGCGACCACCTCTATATTACTGCTTCGGCTGGGCAGGGCTTTGCCCGGATATTCAAGAGGCGTATAAGTATCGGTTGTCCAAGTTAGAGTTACCCCTAATCCTTGACTTTGGACCGGCAGGATAAATAATAACCCTAAAAAGATAAGTGTTAAAAAGATTGTTTTCTTAATTTGTTCCATTTTGTTTAGGTCTTGGCTCCAATTAGTTTACCTACTAATTTAGGCATATATCCTTTTTGTTCAACCCAAATGGTGGCAATGAATATAGTCCAAGTGGGTGAGAATGTTCCAATCAAGGGAATCATTTCTATGAGAAAACCGCCTAAAAATCTTTTAGTTGGGAATTTATGAAGTCTGAATAAACACCAGAGCAAAAGAATGCCGGTAATAACGAGGTTGGTAATACGGGAAAGGATTAGGCCAATGCCGCCAGCGAATAATAATACCCAATCTAAAACATCTTTTAAAATAGATAAACCAAAGACTAAGAAAAATTCAACATCAGTAATTTGACTAGCTCGATTAGTTACCTTTTTTCTTGCTTTCGCTGTTTTTTTATTATTTCTATCTTTAGCTCTTTCTTGCGCGAGTTGGTCTGATTGTTCTGTCTCATTGTTGTTCATAATTTTAATAATCTGTGGGAGTCCGACTCCCAACTCCTATCGGATTCCTAAATTAATAAGCTGTGCCTTGTTTTGTTTTTCCTTGTTCGGTCTCTTGTTCA
>CAZYSH010000030.1:1821-5717 GCA_964650035.1 uncultured Candidatus Saccharibacteria bacterium
CCGCCCAGCATAATTCTTAATAATCCGACTAAGTTAATCACATTATTTCTTAAAACATCAGCTGGTTCTTCGTCTGGCCCGGGGGTCGGCAAATCAAAAGGATTAAGATGGTGGGGCGAAGAAATGGAAATATCAATAAAGGTTCCCCCAACTGTTTCGGCTAAGTATTTATATTCTTTTTCCGGGTCAATAATAATCACTTCGGTGTCTTGCATTAGAGAGCGAAGCACTTCTAATTTGATGGCGTAGGAATTATGAACAAAAAGTCCGCCCTGTCCAGCTAAAAATACTTCATTATCCACAGTAAGGTCATAAACATATTTATCTTTGTTTTTGATTTTATCAATCTTGGTAATTGGGTCCCAGAATAAATCAGAGTTAGCTAAAGTTTTTAAAGTAGCTAATTTTTCTTCAACAATTTTTAATTTATAGGAAAGTTCTTGGTATTGTTGAGTGATAAAATCAGAAGCGTCTTTTAGGGTAGCATATGAGTTAAGATTTGATGGACTGATTAGAAAGTCCCTCAAGCAAGGGCAATAAGCTTGCATTGAAAGACCAAAATCCTTAAAAGCTGAATGGATTGTATTTTTAATTTGAGGCAAATCGTAGTTTTGTTCGTTTACGATATTAATAGCTTTGAAAACATTTTGACAGCCGGGATTAACTTCTCTATTTTTCATTAACCGCCAACTTTGACCTAATTTTTGCCAAAGCAAACCATTGAGTTGGCGATTATTTTTACCTTTTTCAATAATTAAAGAAAGAGGGGGTAGGGTTTCTAAATGAGTCATTCGCGGTCTGAATTTTTTAAGATTTTCAACTCTTGATTCAATTTCTTTAATTGTCTTTTTGAGAAACTCAGGCGAAGGATTGAACACTTTGTTTCGCAAAGATGAGACAGAAGGAATGCCAGATAGTTGAAAGTATTGATGAGTCGGTTTGAATAATTGGTAGATTTCTTGAAGAACAGAATTAATGGTTGGGACAACATCCACATTAGTGTTGTATTTCTTCCTAGTAATGCTAAGTAGTTTTTGTTGTTTATTTTTAGAAACAAAGCCAATTTTTTGGGCAAAGCGTTTTAGATCTTTCTGGCCGGAAATGGCCAAGTAATAGTAATAGGCGCCTTGATGATTGGAATTCGTTGCTCTTTTCTTCTTTTTGGAAATCCGAGCTATGATTCCAAATCGGAGAAAAAGATAAGATAGTTCAGAAATCAGTTGAGGCGATTTTGAACAAGCTGTTACTGAATTACTTTCTACCCCGCCGTCTCCTTCAAAATATGTTTTTATAAATGCCGATACTTTTTTGTTCTTTAATCCAAAAATAAATGGAGGAACTATTTTTTGAGCTGAATTGCCTTTTAATCCTATTGCTTTGATTAATTCAACAAAAGGACGGCTCCCTAGGGCGATGGCATCAGGATGATAGTGATAACCAATGTTTAATTTACTAAGAGATGATTCTATATCTTTGATAACTTCTTTGTCTTTGTTGCTAATTAAAACAATATCTTTTTGAACCGTGCCTTCGCTGACAATATAGCCCAGGATTTTGAGAAATTCGGAGTTAATTAAAAACAAGGACGGCAAGATAAACTTTTCCTTGTCTTTATTGCGACAAGAAGTTATTCTTAGATTTTTTAGCAAGGATTGACTTGGTCTGATATTAAGATATTTTAGGATTTTCCAGAAATATTGAATCGGAATCTGTGTTTCAGCGCGATAGCGATAAAGATATTTATCTAATTTATAATCAAGCTCGGCTTTTTTGAGTGTCTGGTAATATTGTTTAATTAAGGGGGCGGCTCCTTGGATGTATATTTTTTGAGATTTTTTAAGAAGTTTTAGAAGGTTAAGATATTGGGGTGATTTTTGAGGTTCGGGTATGGCTCTTGGCAAAGGTATGTATTCGCCCTTTTTAATTTTTTCGCTTTGAGCAGTTACTACTTTGCCGTTTCGTAAAACAAGCATATTATGGTCGCCGGTAACTGTGATTTTTCGGCCGCTGGCTGTGGTGAATTTATAAAGTTCTTTAGGCGCTTTCTTCCTGGCTGCCAAGCTAACCGGGCTCCATTCCCTTTTTAGGTTTTTGTTAAAAGTATAGACGGAAATTTTCGGATCAATCACTCCTTCTAATTCTTTATCAATTTTTTGGCATCCTTTATTTTTAATTAGACTTTCAACGAACGGGCCAATTTTTGTCAATTTAATACCTTTTTTGGTTTTAATAAGGACTGGTTCGGAACCTCTTATACTTTTGCCGCTGCCTGATTTGGCAAATACGCAGGCATTGGCATTCTCCATGTTGAATCTGTCAAAGAGAATCAAAGAATTATTATGGCGGTTGATTCCGTAAAGAATACCTTTGTTATCGGTTAAATCAGAAGAAATAAAGGGGAAAGCGGCTGAAAGAGGCGGCGTGTTAAAACTGTTGTGAATGGATAGTTTATCCTGGCCTAAAGGAATTGTGGAAACAAATCCTTGTTCCTGTTGGAAAACAGCCGGTTTGGCGTAAATCATCTGGTTTTCCAAAAGAGCCCTGATTTCGTTTTCAATTTCATCCAATTGTTTTGGATTGTCGGCAAAAAAGGTAATATAAAGGCCAAATTTAAAGAGTTTTTCAGAACCCTGCTGAAGATTAGTCCTTATTTCTTCAATATTTTGAAGGGCGCTTTCAAGTTTGGGATCCCGGACTTTTCCTTTTTCCGCCTGAAGACCTATTTGCGATTGAACTTGGGCGGTTTTTTTGGTTAGATTTTTTAGAATTGTGCTGGTTTTAGCCGGGTGAATAAAAATTCCAAGATTCATTTCTTGGTCCAGGGTGATTATCGGAGAAAGCCAACCGCTGTTTAGGGTTTGAGGATAAGTAAAAATAAAGATGCTTCGGGCGTATTTTTCGCCAATTTGAAGATAATTGGAATTAATTTTTAATCCAGCCGGAGCAATTAAATCAACCAAACCAGTTTCTTGGCTTGTTGCCGGAGATTCTATTTCCTCTTGTTTTTGTTTTTTGAATAAGTTTAACATCTTGATATTATTTCAAGTTGGGAGTCGGACTCCCCAAAATTATTGATTTCTTAATTCTTTGGCTTTTTGAAGTTCTGGTTCTTCTTTGGCGCTGGGGTTATAGAGTTTGTAAAAAAGCTCAATCAATTCCTCTGTATTAAGCGGGACTGTTTTAACGCCTACTCCCTGAAGGCCGGTAGCGACAAATTCCAATCTTTGCCAAAGATTATTTTTAAGTCCTTGAAAGGTTTCCTCTTGGGTTGGTTGTTCTTTTTTGCTAAAGAATTGGCTCAAAAAGCCCGCTTTTTTAACAACTGACGGACTGTAAGGGATGACAAGGTAGAAGGATTCAGTCATAATATTAGTCATTTTGGTTAATCCTTTAACAAAATCAATATATTCAGCTGATTGAATTCTTAAAAGTTCATTTTCCTGCTGGCTTTGTTTTTGTTCTAATGTTTTGATGTAGGGGTCAATGTCAAATTTGCGGGAAGCGGCCACAATCTGAAGAGAAAAGTCCAGTGAGTTAAGAAAATCCTGATAGCGATAGATAATTGCGTCCTGTTCTTGGGTGGATTTCAGGGCAAAGTTAATGCTGGTGGCCATTAAAACAGCCCTTAAGCCGCCACTTTTAAGGATAATAACGCTATCTTTAATTTCTTTTATTTCTAAATGTTTTTGGATTGAGACCGCGTTTAATTTTTGAACCATATTAGAGAGAGATTGTCTAAAACCCGAGGTTGAACCTTGAAACTACGAACCTCGTAGAGGTTCGTAGTTTCAAGGTTCAACCTCTAGACACTATCTCTGTTTATTTATTTTCTCTTCTCCTTTCTCCACAAGTATAGGCGGGGTTTGCTGAAATATTTAAACAAAGCGCCTAAAACA
>CAZYSH010000031.1:0-5382 GCA_964650035.1 uncultured Candidatus Saccharibacteria bacterium
ATAACTTTTATTGACAGATAATAGTTAAGTATGTTAGTTTTAAACGCAATGGATGTTGAAATATTTAGATTAACAATAAATATCTTAGCCAGCATCGCCTTATTGGTTGGTTTGTTGATTATTATTTTAATCAAATTTTTCCGTTGGCTGGGTTTTGAAATAATAAGAAAATAGCGATAAGATAAATATATAAAAGAATAAAATCCAGCCAATCGGCTGGAATTTTTAATTCTTGGGTTAGTTCTTGTAGTAGTACCTTTAATCTTTAATTTTTAATCTTTAATCAAAGGAGGTAAGCTATGGTAGATGTATTAGTTGATGATATTGTTAGTGCTGATAAAGGTAATCCAATTCCTGAAGGAACTTCGGTAACTATTATTCCAATTCCAAGGTCTGTAAAATTTGCCTGTTATAATGTTGATGACCATGAAAGCGGACAGAAGGTAGTTCAGGATGAAGGAGGAAATTGTCATCAATGTGGTGGAGCCCTATCCAAACAGGAGGGACGAATTCTTTTTTAAGGGAGGTAGTAATGGAAAAAGAATGTCAAGGAGTTGATAAAACAAAAGATAATTTATCTTCTTTTCAAAAGATGATTCGTTATCTAATGGAGGAAAAGGGATTAACTTCAGAGGAAGTTGGAGAATTGTTGCGCGGAGTGTCATCTGGAGCGGTCCCTATTGGGATCTACCAAAGAGTTTTTCTCTAACCAAAAAGACGGCTTATAATATAAGTCATCTTTGCCCCGTGTCAGAACATTTGACACGGGGTTTAACTATTTTATTATATTCATACTTCCCATAAATAGCGAAAGAAAGATTTGATTAAATCAATAATAGGTTTGTTTTTAATCAGAATGCCTGATTTTTCCGGAGATTTGAACAGTAGTATAGCCCAGTTCTAAAGCAGCTAAATAAACCCGAACCTCTTTGTCAGTTAGACCTAATTTTCTTAATTCTAACGGCAGGATTTCTAAATCCATATATTTCTAAAAGTTGGGAGTTCAGGAGTTGGGAGTCCGACTCCCAACTCCTGAACTCCCAACTATCTTTTATTGCACTATATAAGGTTTTTGCGGGTAAGTCAATTTGTTGTTATTTTGTCAGTTATTATTTTACACTCTTTAGTCAGAAATACTGCTTTATCAAGCGGTATTTTTAATTAATTTAAGTTATCCACAGACTTTTATCGGGGAATATTTGACAATTATTTTTTAAAGAAGTTATAATAACAAAACAATAATAGAGGATAAAAATATGAATGATAAAATAGTTCTCATTATTGTCATATTAGCCATACCAATAGTTTTAACTCTATTTATCTGGTTATTGAGCAAATACTATAAAAAATAGATATTTTTTTAATGTTTTTTAAAAAAAGAATAGGAGGAGAAATAAAATGGAGGAAAATTATTGTAATAATAATTATTCTGCGATGTGGTTTATTTTGGCGATGATTGTGATGGTTATATGCCTTTGTGGGTATACGCTTATTTATGAGTGGTACGAAGCTATCCCTTATGAGATAGGGGAAACAATCGCAAGTCAATTTATAAAATAAAATTAATAGGAGGTGATGATATGATCTTGATTAGTATGTCTGGTGTCCTTAGGGACGAATCAGTGATTGTTAAGTCGGAACAGGAGAAGAAAAAGGGACGATTCGGAAAGTGGCTAATCGGACATGTCCGTAAAATCACTCTCTTGGTTTTGAATTTTTTGTTCAACTATAATTGTGTATTCGCGGCCGTAGGTTGGTTTAATAAAAAGCGGCATTTCCTAAATACTGTCTTTCTTGCTTTTCCAGAGAAAGAGGCTTACGCTTACGCATATGTTTATCCGTCTCATAGGGATTGGATGAGGTGGTCTCCGTGGCCTTGTTGTATTTTCAGACAGGATGGAAAATGGGGATTAATGACAGTTATTTCTTCAAGCGGCAAAGATTTTATTAACCCAGTCAACGATGAAAATTTAAAGCTTCTTGTTGAAAGAGTTGAGAAAATCAGGCAATTACTTGGGGCAGAGAGGAAAACCTTTGCCGGAGATTTGCCCAGTATTCTTTTTAGAAAGAGACTCGTCAGGGATGTCATTGAGAATGAAGTCACAATAGAAGCGATAGTAAAAGCTGAAAATGATTTAAGAAATACACTTAACTATCCAGATGGAACACCCTTAATAATCCTTGGTGGTAAAGGTTTTGTCGGCAAGAAACTGGCTAAAGGGTTTAATGGGCGTGAGATATACTGTATTGACGTTGGTTCTAGTGGCCCTAATCACGCCAATTATGACGATTGGCCCTTTCATCTAAAAGGCAAAAAAGCCATTCTGATCAATGTATCCAAAAAAACAGCTTTAGTCGATTACATTAAACTATTTTGGTCTAATCTTGTCTTCATTAATGAAGTTTATCCTGAACCTACTAGGAAGGAACTAAAGGGAATGATAGAAAAAGAAGTTGCTGCTTATCATATAGCGGGATTAGTAGCAGAATCCTTTCCTAAGTTTCCAAGGGCGTATGAAGGAGGGATTCCTTGTTGTGCAGGATGGAATTCTGGCCAAATGGAGGTAATTGTTAGGGAGCTGAACTGACTTTTATTGTTAACCTTTCAAACAGGGACCCATTAAGAATCTAATGGGTCCTTTTTCTTTTTTTGTGAAAATATGGTAGAATTACAGAAAACAATTTGTTTCAGTTATGGAGTTATTTTTTGATAAAATCAATATCATTTTGTGGGTAACGTTGGTTTTGAATTTAGTTTTAGGTCTGTTGATTTATTTAAGAGGTAGACACCAAAGAATCAACCTTATTTATAGTTTTAATGTAGTTACGATTATTGGTTGGATTTTGGGGATGATTCTTTTTCGAGGCGCTAGTCCAGAGACAAGCGCCTTTTGGTGTATAATTCTTTACATTACTCCTACTTTTATTGCTAGCAGTTTCTTGTATTTTACCTATATTTTTCCCTATCAAATAAAAGAACTGGAATGGTATAAGAAATTGTTAATATTTTCAGGTAATGCTCTAATTGTTGTTTTTGTTTTGATTCCTGATTTTATTATTAAAGATGTTATTATTGAACCGGGTAGAGAGAAAATAATTGCCTTTGGTTCAGGTTATATCTTTTACGCGATTTATACCGCTTCGTATTTTTCATATGGATTTTGGAGGTTATTTAAAAAATACATTCGTTCTCGAGGCATTGAAAAAGGCCAAATAATTTATTTATTATTAGGTTATGCTATAGCCGCTAATTTAGCTTTTGTTACTAATTTGTTTATGCCTTGGTTTGGTAGGACTGATCTGAATTGGTTGGGTCAAGTTTTAACTTTATGTATGGTTGGATTTACCGCTTATGCTATTGTTAAATACCGTTTAATGGATATTCGGTTGGTGGTTAAGCGGAGCACGATTTTTTCAGGGGTGGTTATAGTTATTACCGCGGCTTATGCCATGTCAGCTTTTCTGGTGGGTTGGGTCTTTTTTGGCGGAATTTATACTTTAAGAGCTCAAATTATTACTGGCTTGGTTGTTGCTCTTTTGGTGGCGATTGTTTTTAGGCCGCTTTATGATTGGTTGAAGCAAACGACTGACGCTTATTTATTCAAAGGAGAGTATAAGCCGCAGGAACTAATGGCTAATATTACTGATGTTGTTTCCCGGACCTTGGACTTGGATATAGTGGTTTATACCTTAAAAAATGAGATTACCAAGGCCTTAAGGATTCAAAGAATAGATGTAGTTATTTTAGAAAAAATAAAGACAAGGGAAAACAGATATGAGTTATTAACTGAAGCCAGTAATAAGTTCAGTATTGCCAGAGGCGATTTTGAATTGACTTCCCGTAAAAAGAAGGTTTTAGGCAGAGTAATTAATTATTTCAAAAAAAACAGAGAATCATTGGTGTTAGAGGAGTTAAAGAGAAAATACGCGGAAAATTTTGATTTAGGCAAAAGTAAATCATTGATTGATGAAATAGAGAAATTAAAAGCTGCTTTAGTGGTTCCTTTATTGGTTAAGAGAAAGTTAGTTGGTTTGTTTCTTTTAAAAGCCAAACGGTCGGGTGATATGTTCACTAATGAAGATATTAAGACCTTGGAAACAATCGCCGCGCAAGCGGCAATTGCTATTGAAAACGCCCGACTTTATGAAGAGATGAGAGATTTCTCAAAGACGCTCCAAAAGGAGGTTGATAGCCAGACCAAAGAATTAAGAGGAGCCAATGTTCGGCTTCAGCAGTTGGACCGGGCTAAGTCAGAATTTATTTCTTTGGCATCCCATCAATTAAGGACTCCGTTGACTATTATCAAAGGATATATTTCTATGATGCTGGAAGGAACTTGGGGTGAAGTAGTCGGCAAAAAGAAAGAACAATTGGAAAAAGTTTATTCCAGCAATGAACGGCTGATTAGATTAGTAGAGGATTTGTTAACAGTTTCCCGGATTGAATCAGGAAGATTGGAATTTGATTGGCAAACTGTCTCTTTGGAGAAAATGATTGACAGCGTGATTAAGGAATTCAGTCAGGCGGCGGCTGAGAAAAAACTCTATTTAAGGTTTATTAAACCAAAAGAAGATGTGCCGAAAATAAAGATTGATTCTCTGAAAATCAGGCAGGTAGTACAGAATTTAGTTGATAATGCTTTACATTATACTAGAAAGGGCGGGGCAACCATTCGTTTGAAAGCAGGCAAGAACAAGGTTGTTTTCAGTATTCAGGATACTGGTGTTGGTATTCCGCCTAAGGAACAAGTAGTGCTTTTTGAAAAGTTTTCCAGGGGTAAGGATATAGGTAGGATACATACTGAAGGAGTTGGTTTGGGATTGTATTTAGGCGCTAAAATGATTGGAGCGCACCAAGGAAAAATCTGGGTTGAATCAGAGGGTAAAAACAAAGGCAGCACTTTTTATTTTGAACTGCCCATTAAAAGGAAGGGGAAATAGAGATAGTTAACCCGAGGTTCAACCTCTATCGCTAACTTCCCAATGAATTTTATTGACAGAATCAGGTTAATTAAGGTTAAATACATTTAAAAGCACATTAATAAAAGGAGGGATATAATGAAAGAAGTAGTAGCTAAAGATTCGTTTTGGAAAATAATAGGCAGAAGAGTTTGTTTGGAAAAAGATTGGTTTGATGGAGTTGAGTTGGATCCCTTAAAGGTGAGTCAGAGCAAAGATGGAGGTGTCTTAATAGAAGTTTTTAAGAAATGGGAAAATGTTTTAGTTGGTGAAGATATTATGCAAGTTAACTATAAAGAGGCACCGTCTGGCACAACTGTGAATGAATTTCATCTTCATCAGAGACAGACCGATTATTGGTTTGTGGTCAAGGGTCGGCTTCAAGTAGGTCTTTTTGATTTTAGGGATAGATGGCCAACCTAT
>CAZYSH010000032.1:0-5302 GCA_964650035.1 uncultured Candidatus Saccharibacteria bacterium
TTCCAAAGTTCGGGGAGCAATGACTTATCCAGCTTTTATTTTAGCCGCTTTTGCTATTGTTGGGGTATTAGTGATGGTTATGGTTATCCCTCAATTGACTTCTGTCTTAGTTGAAGCGGGTCAAGAACTGCCCTGGTCAACCAAATTGGTTATTGCGGTGAGCGAATTTACCAGAAAATACGGTTGGCTAATTTTACTACTTATGATTGTAGCCGGGTTCGCTTTTTGGAAGTATAAAAAGACGCCTCAAGGCAGAGTTGTTTGGGATACGTTTAAATTAAAAATTCCGATTTTTGGCAAGATTCTCCAAAAGACCTATTTAGCTCGTTTGTCTGATAATTTAAGCGCTTTGGTTCAAGGAGGTGTTCCGGTCATTCAGAGTTTAGATGTATCCGGAGAAGTGGTGGGTAATTCTGTTTTTAAGAGAATTCTTTGGCAAGCCAGAGATGAAGTGAAAGTGGGAAAAAGTATCAGTTCAACCTTAGAACAGCATCAGGAATTTCCTCCTTTATTTTGCCAAATGATTAAAACCGGGGAAAAAACAGGCAAGATTGACACTATTTTAGGAAAGCTAAGCATTTTTTATAATAAAGAGGTAGGAAATGTGGTTGATAATTTAAGCCAATTAATTGAGCCAATTTTGCTTGTTCTTTTAGGAATTGGGGTAAGCGTTCTGGTTTTTGCCGTATTTATGCCTATTTATAATTTAGCTGGCGGGATGTAGTATTAAAGGTCGGATTTAATGAAATCGGGAAATAAAATGGAACAGAATTTAAAACAAAAAAATAAGCAAGGCGGCGCGGGGTTTACTTTAGTGGAATTATTGGTTGTGATTGCAATTATTGGAACATTAGCAATAATAGTGTTGGTTTCTTTGAACGACGCCAGGATAAAAGCGCGCGATGTCCGGCGGTTGGCTGATGTAAGACAGATTGCTTTGGCTTTAGAATTGTATTATGATGAGAGCAATGCTTATCCGGGCGATGCTAACGCGACTGGCTGTGATGATTGGGATACTTTGTCTGTTTTAGAAGGTAATGAAATCGGAGCTTTGCCAAATGACCCGGGCGCTTATAACTATTCTTATGAAGCGGATACTAATGTCCAGAACTATGTTATAAGAGCCCAGATGGAGAATAATGTGCCGGGCGGAAGCGTTGGCGGGACAGTATTTGGCTGTAATTGCGCTGATGTAGATATGTATTATTGCATTCGTCCTTAAAGAAATTTATAGAGGATTAAATTAAAAAAGGTCGGAAATAAATTAAAGATTTAAAAAGAAATTGCGAAAGGAGGTGAAAAAGATGTTAAAGTATTTTCACCAGAAGAAAGCCCAAAAAGGTTTTACCTTGATTGAATTATTGGTTGTTATTGCCATCATTGGCGTTTTAGCAACAATTGTTTTGGTTTCTTTGAACACAGCTCGAAGTAAAGCGCGCGATGTCCGCCGAGCCAGCGATATGAGGCAGGTGGCTTTAGCTATGGAGATATACTATGATAATAATGATGCTTATCCGGCGGGCGACGCCACCGCGGATAATTGCGGTGATTGGACTACTATTGGCACAGCTATGACTGGCGATGAAATCGGCGCTATGCCTTCAGACCCGGGAAACAATATATATACCGCAGAAGTGAATGCTGCTTTGACCGATTATGTTTTACGGGCGGAAATGGAGAATAGCGGCGCTGCCGGTTTAGAGACTGATATTGACACTGCTACTTATGGTTGCACTTGTAGTGATTCTGGCAGTCCTTACTATTACTGTATTAAGCCGTAATCAATTATTAACAGTCCGATAGCTAAAAACTTAACAGAATTAAAATCTGTTGAGTTTAGAGCTATCGGACTGTTTGGTTTAAGGAGTTTTTTTGAATCGGTTTTTTAGAAGTTATAGATTCAAGGTACGGCCTCAAAATTACTACCCTTTGCAAAGGGTAGTAATTTTGAGGCCGTACCTTGAATATTAACCTCTATCTAATAATATGTTTCCCATTTTAATCTTTATTTTTGGTCTGGCTGTAGGCAGTTTTTTGAATGTAGTTATTTGCCGTTTAGGGACCAAAGAAAAAATTTTATTGAGCCGTTCCCGTTGTCCCCATTGCGGGGTTGTTTTGAAATGGTATGAGCTGATACCAGTGTTCAGTTTTTTGATTCAAAAAGGCAGGTGTTGCTATTGTCATAAAAAAATTTCCTGGCAATACCCCTTGGTTGAAATATCAACCGGATCGTTGTTTTTATTAGTCGTTCTGAACGAAGTGATAATTATACAAGATTCTTTGCTTGCGTTCAGGATAACATTTAATTTAATAATTGTCTGTTTTCTGATAATTATTTTTGTTTATGATTTAAAGCACTATCTTATTCCCGATAGAATTGTTTTCCCGGCTATAGGCATAGCTCTGCTTTATTCTTTATTCTTTGTTCCTAATCTTTTATTCAGCTATATTTTGTCGGCTTTTGGAGCAGCTGGTTTTTTTCTATTATTATTTTTAATAACCAGAGGCAAGGGCATGGGCTTAGGCGATGTTAAGTTGGCTTTTCTAATGGGTTTAATACTGGGCTGGCCTAATATTTTACTGGCTTTGTTTTTGTCTTTTTTGAGCGGGGCGGTTGTTGGAATTTTTTTGATTGTTCTTGGCCAAAAAGGATTAAAGTCGCAAATTCCTTTTGGCCCTTTTTTGTCTGGAACAACTCTCATAGTTTTACTCTACGGAGATTTAATTTTAGACAAGGTCTTTGGTTGGTTTTTTTGACAAGGTTAGTCCGAAGGATATAATATAAGTGAAGGGAATAAAATTATGGAAAAAGCGACAATAAAAAACAATACAATCAAATTTTCTTTTAATCTTAAAGATTATCCTTTAGAAGCGGTTTACGGCGCAGCCTATGTTTTTATTGACCAGGCCTATTTATTTTTAGACAGCAAGAACAAGCGGAAAATTGATGTTTATCTTAAAGGCAAGAAAAAGTTGTCTAATAAAAAACTGGAAGGCCTCAAGGGAGAATTTTTGAACGAGCTTTTAAATTACACCATGAGGGTGAATTTAGCCAAAGGCAGTCGCAAGTTAAGGGAATTTATTATTGGCCAGGCCTTGGTTTCAGCTTATGGCAGCGAAGAAGCGGTTCAGAAAAATGAAATGCAATATCAAGATGATCCTTTAGGTATTGCTGTTCCTTGGGAAGAAAAGTACGGGAAAAAGAAAACAAAAAAGAAGAAATAAATGTTTATCAAGTTTAACAAAGCTTTATATAAAACTAGAGCTATCAAGTCAGCCATTAAAGAATATGGTAATTTAGCTGAGTTCAGTTTAGAGCAAAAAGGGCAATATATTGTTGTTGAGTTTAAAAATATTGATAAAGACGTTAAAAATATTATCAAGGATGAATTCTGTAATTATGTCCTGTCCCAACTTAGATAAAATTAAATATAATCAGCTTGGTTTTTTTCGTTTTAAGAAGTTGAAGAATAAATATCTTCTGACCAATGACATTGGCCAGTATTTATTTTTAACCAGAAAAGAATTCAATGATTTTTTAGCTGGCAAATTAGAAAAAGACAAAGAGCCATACCTGGCTTTAAAGAAAAAGAATTTTTTAAAGAACGAGCTGGATTTGACAAAAATGATTGGTAAATATCATCTGAAGAAAGAATTTCTTTTTGGAGGACCAAGTTTGCATATTGTGGTGGTTACTTTAAGATGCAACCATAAATGTGTTTATTGTCATGCTAGCGCTCAAGGAATGAATAGAAAAGAATTAGATATGGATAAGGTGATTGCTAAAGAAACAGTGGATAAAATTTTTAAGACAACCAGTCCTTTTGTGGCGATTGAGTTTCAGGGCGGTGAACCATTGGTTAACTGGCCCATAGTTAAATTCATTATTGAGTATGCCCAGAAAAAAAATAAACAGATTAAAAAAGATTTAGAGATTCGACTGGTCTCTAATTTTAGTTTGATGACCGAAGCTAAATTTAAATATTTAATTGATAATAGAGTTAGTATGTGTATTTCTTTGGACGGGCCGGAAAAAGTGCATAACAAAAATCGGACTTTAGTCGGTGATAAAGGCAATAGTTATCAATATGCGGCTAAATGGGCTAAAAAATTTTTTAAGATTTATCCTCAATTAAGAAAAAAAAGGTATATTTACAAAATGGGAGTAGCTATTACTGTAAGCCGTTTTTCCCTGTCTTTTCATAAACAAATGATTGATGAATATCTAAAGTTGGGTTTTGATGATGTTTATTTGCGGCCTTTAAATCCTTTTGGTTTTACAAAGAATCATTTTAAGAAAATCGGTTATACTGTTAAAGAGTATCTGGATTTTTACAAAAAAGCGATTAATTATATGATTGAGTTAAATCTTAAAGAGAAAAAATTTAGAGAAAAAACCGCTTATACTTTTTTAACTAAGATTCTAACTGATTACGATCCTAATCATTTAGATTTTCGTTCGCCTTGCGGGGCAGGTATTGGTCAGTTGGCTTATAATTACAATGGCGATGTTTATACCTGCGATGAAGGAAGAATGCTAAGTATGATGGACGATGAAAGTTTTCGTTTGGGCAATGTTAGGGAAAGTACTTATCAAGAAATCGTTGGTAGCCCGGTTACCAGAACGATGTGTACTGCTTCTTGTTTAGAGGGATTGCCTTATTGTAATGATTGCGTTTATAAGCCATATTGCGGAGTTTGCCCGATCTATAATTATGTTGAACAGGGCAATATCTTTGGCCAAATGCCGGCCAATCAAAGATGTCAAATAAACCAAGCTATTTTTGATTTTTTATTTGAGAAATTACAAGACCCTAAAATAAAAACTGTATTAGAAGCTTGGCTTAAAAAATAATAAAGTTATCCACAAGTAGATTTTAATAGGTTTTTTGAAATTAGTGTATAATATAAGTAAGATTCCCCGTTACTCTATTAGTCAGGGTAGTTTAATGTATAAATTAAACATAAATATAAAAAATGCCGAAAAATAAATTACCTCAAATCAAAAAAGATATTAAGGCGTTTTTAACCAGCGAGGAAGGAAGGATTAATAAGAAAAGCGTAGCTAAGACCGCTATGGGTCTTTTGGCTTTAGGTATTGGTTTGGCTGGTGTTATGAAACCAGATCCTACTTCGGCTGCCTGTTCTCATGCTTCTCACGGTTCGCATAGTTCACATGGTTCTCATGGCTCACATGGCTCACACGGTTCTCATGGCTCACATGGCTCCCACGGCTCGCACAGCTCCCATAGTAGTTATTAAAATGATATAAAAATAAATAAAGATGAAGTTTTTGAATATA
>CAZYSH010000033.1:0-1924 GCA_964650035.1 uncultured Candidatus Saccharibacteria bacterium
AAAAAAGTTAAATATTATTCAATGACCAGCGGCAACGTCTATGAGTCTAATTTTGACGGTTCTGAATTAACCCGTCTTTCTTCCGCCATCTTAACAAATTTTATAAAAGTTCTCTGGTCGCCCGACAAAAGCAAAGTGATTGCTATTTTTAACGAAAACGGACAAGCCAAAAAATACTTTTATAACTACAACACTAAAATTTCTATTCCTTTAGATTTAAAGATGGGCTGGGTAAGCTGGGCGCCTAATCAGGATAGAATCACTTATCAATATTATAATTCCCAAACTGAAGATAATAATATCAGCATTGCCAAGCCTGATGGCAGCGACTGGAATAATATTTTTCAAACCAGGATGAAAGATTTAATTGTTGAATGGCCCGACCCCAGCAAAATAACTCTTAGAACCAAACCGAGCGGCTTGGCCCAAAGCGTGGTTTATACAATTGACTTAACTAATAATAATTTTCAAAAGATTATTGACGAAACATACGGATTAACCGTTCTTTGGTCGCCATTAGGGGACAAAATACTATTTTCAGAAACCGACAGCCGGGGTAAAAATCTTAAACTAAAAATAGCCGACTTAAAAAAGCAGACTATTACTGAATTAAACATCACTACCTTGCCGGAAAAATGCGTCTGGAGCCAGGACAACCGAACCATCTTCTGCGCCGCGCCTAAAACAATTCCTAACTCGACTGTTCTGCCCGATGACTTTTACAAAGGCGCCGTATCATTTAATGATGAATTCTGGCAGCTTAATTTAGAAACTGAAAAAACCGTTAAAATCCTTGAGGCCAAAGATTCCAAGGAAACGACCCCTTATAACGCCAAGGAATTGCTTCTGCCGCCCCTGGAAGATTATCTTTTATTCATTAATCAAAAAGATGGCTTTCTTTATTCTCTGCCCCTCTAGACATTTCAAAGCCACAATCAACCAAAAAATCACTGACAAATCATTTTTCCAATAAGTGGTGTCAACTAAACCATGAATTAAAATACAGAGCATTACTGCTATCAAAACAGACCCTAAAATACGCCTGGGGTCTGTTTTTTTAAAAAAATATACTAATAACCAAATAAGACCGACTAACCCAAACAAACCGGTTTGCAGCCAAAAAGCCAAAAAAAGATTATGCGGCTGGGGCACAGCCCATTCCGGATAAGGCCCAAATTTAACTTGATAATCTAAATAATACTCTTGAAACATACCCGGGCCAATCCCAATCAAAGGTCGGTCTTTTATTATCTCCCAGGCGCTTTGCCAAATTACTAAACGCGATTTTAAAGAAGGATAAGAAAAATCAAGAAAACCCTGAAACTTCTGGCTGGGAATCTGCAAAATCAAACCAAAAACAACCAATAAAAAGAAAATAAGAATTATTTTTTTATCTTTTTTCCTGATTAGAATATAAAGCAAAGCAACGAAAATACCTAAAAAAGCGCCATAAGAATAAGTTAGATAAATGACAAAAAACAAAAAACAATGGATAAAAAACAAAATAATTTTGTAAATCCTTTTTTTAAAAACAAAATAAAGATATAGAGATAAAATTAAAACAGGGGACAAAAACATCGCCAAGTGATTAGCTGAAAGATAAAAAGCCCTTAAACGACCATCATAAGTAAGATTATTATTCAGCCAATAGAAAAGAGCAATTAAGGAAACAATCACCCCTGAAGACAAGAAAGCGATTAAAACATTTCTAATTTGTTCTTTGGTCTTAATTTGATTAATAACCACTATAAAAAACAATAAAGGGATTAAAAACCACCCTTTCCAAATCCCAGCGCTAACTTCAAGATTATTTGAAAACAAAGTGGAAATAGTTATTCCAAAGAGGGTTAGAAATACAGGGTAACTAAGAGGCCGTGCCTCAAAAAAAAAAAAAAAAAGAAAAAGTGAAAAAATTGATTAAAGC
>CAZYSH010000033.1:1934-5278 GCA_964650035.1 uncultured Candidatus Saccharibacteria bacterium
TATAAAAACTGGTAAAATACGCGCCGGCCCAAAAAAAATAAAACTTTTTCAATTGTTTTTTTTTTTTGAGGCACGGCCTCTGACTATCATGACGAAAAACAACCAACCAACAAATAAGCCAACAATTAATATCTCTAAAAAATTAGTTGGCACCCAACCAATTTTAAAACGAACCAGATAAAGCGGCAGAGAAAAGATCACTAAATAGATAATAAAATTAATTATCTTTTGAAACATAAATTATTTTTGAAGAAATTGCCAAAATTACCATTAAAAGAGCAAGAAGGCTCGGTTGGTAAACAGCTGTCTCAAAAAAACTATGACTTAAAAAATAAACCAAAGAACCAATTAAACCAAGAGAAATATATTTTTCCTCTTGGCGAGTATTTGGCTCTTTTAATTTCAAAAAGAGTTGTCTAATTGTTTCCAAAACAAAAACCAACCAAACCACTAAGGCAAAAACTCCTATTTCTGAAAAAATATCCAGATAAAAATTATGGGCGGTTGCTGGATTGCGATAATCCAGCCCTGGCTCAACTTTTAAGGAATAGTTGCCCAAACCAACCCCCAACCAAAGATTATTTAAGCCGGTTTCTCCAGCCCGCTGCCACATTTCCAAACGACCGACATTTGAACCCTCATTTAAATCAAAAGATGAATAAAACCTGTCTGAAACAGGGGTAATCGGAAGAATAAAAATCAAAAGCGGCAAACATAATAAAAGAGCTATTCTTTTATCTTTAAGATAATACCAAACAAGAAAAGCCAACACTAAAAGAGTAATAATAATCGCCAAATAAGCGCCTCTGGTAAAAGTTAATAATAAGACAAAGAAAATTAAAAGAAAAGTTGGGAGTGCGACTCCCAATAAGTTGGGAGTCGCACTCCCAACTTTTTCTAACTTCTCCCGGCTTTTCTCAGATTTTTTAAAAGACAAACCGACAACTAAAGGCAGAGTTAAACCCAAATAAAAAGAAAACATATGAGGGTCGGAAAAAAGAGAAAAGGCCCTCATAATTGTCTGGCCGCCAATATTAACCAACCAACTGGGATAGGCTAAAATCATAGTTCCTAAATTAAAACCCGAAAAAATCGGTAAAATATTTACAGCCCAAAAACGATAAACATTCTCTAAGCCAAAAACAAAAGAAGATAAAAACTGAAACAAACCAATTAAAGCAATCAATCCAGCTCCTTTAGCTAAGATCCCAATAACTTTTTTAACTTTTAGCCAGTTATCAATCAAAACAAGCGATAGAAAATAAAGAGGGAAAATAGAAATAAAAAAGATTATTTTTCTTAATCCCCAAGTAAAGTTTTCAGCTTGAACTAATGAAACAAAAGCTAAAATTAAAAAAAGGAACAAACTAATACTCTGTAAATTGTAGATTTGAGAACGTTGTTGCCAAATCTTCTTTAAACAAACAATAAACAGCAAAAGAATAAAAATCCGTAAAGAAGCCAAGTCAAAACCAGCCCCTGGATTCAAAGCGATTTGAATAGGAATATAAGCGACTAAAAGAAAAAGCCAGTTGAACATATTTAACGAGGTTAAACCTTAAATCAAGGACGTTCCTTAAAATGACGTCCTTGAGACAAGGACGTCATTTTAAGAAACGTCCTTGATTTAACGTCCTTAATTTAAACATCTTTTTTAATTAGAGATAAAACCTCTTTAGTGGAAAAACCGCCAATTAAATATAAAAATCCAAAATACACTAAACCAGCTAAAATAATTAAAATAAACAAAGGCCAGCCAGATAAAAAATAAAGAGCCAAAGCCATTATTAAACCAGCTAATAAATATTTCAAAACCATCCCAAAACAAGGTATTTTTTTAAGAATCTGCGAAAGAACAACCAACATCAAAACAGTAACCACCAATTCAGTCAAAAGAGTTGTTGCCGCCGCTCCATAATAAGAATACTTAGGAATAAAAATAAAATTAGCTGTTAAATTGACGATAACGCCGATTCCATAAATATAAGTCAGCTTCTTCTGTTCTTTTAAAGCAATAATCATATTGGAAAAAAGAACTCCTAAAAAAATAATCCCCGTAGCAATGATTAAAATATTTAAGACGCCCGCCGAAAGAATAAAGTCCTGACCAGCAATCAAAACAACCATTTCTTTAGACAAGAACAAAGTGCCCAGCACCATGGGAATAACAAAAATCAATAAAACATCTAAAGTTCTTTGGCTGATTTGTTTAAATTTTTCTCGGAAAGAAAAAGCGTATTCAGACATCAAAGGCATTACCAAGCCAACAAACATAGCCGGGAAGAAAAGCAAACTCTCTAAAAACTTATAAGCCAAGTTATAAATCCCCACATCAGCCGGCGATTTCATTAAAGAAAGCATAATCGTATCTATTTTAAAATAAATCATAGTAAAAATAATTGCCAAAGCTAAAGGCAATGATTCTTTTAATAAAGAACGCCAAAAACCAAAATCAAATCTAAAAGAAATTGGAATGTATTTCTGGGCAAAAAGAAAAACTAAAATAAAACTAATCAAAGAACTACCAACTAAAGCAACTATAATAAATAAAAAGCCAAAATTTTGCTTAATAAAAAACACGATCAAACCCAACTGAACCAAACGACCCAATAATTCTCCTAAAGCCACCTTATCGACCCGAAGATACTTCTGAAAAACACCCACTAGAACTTGCTGATTAGACATCAACCAAAAACCAACCGCGCCAATTAAAACACCGAATTTAACCTGATTAGGATAAGGGAAAAAATATACTATTACAGGCGCTAAACCAAAAATAAATAAACCAATAAAAAACCTTAAAGTAAAAGCATTACTGGCTATTTTTTCTTTATCGGCTTGAGGACGAGATATTTCCCGCAAACAAATAGAATAAATACCTAAATCAGCTAAAACTGTAAAGAAAAATAAAAAAGCCAAGATAGTAGTATAATAACCAAATCCATCTTGACCTAAATAACGAGCGATAAAACCGATTATAATTAAAGAAAGGGCTAGCCCAACTATCCTGGCCCCGGCGGAAATAATTGTGTTGTAAGCTATTTTTCTACTTAGCATATTCCACATCCGCGGTTGTTTTCTTTTTAATTATTTTTTCTGAAACAACTGTATCTTCAACTATAATTTTGTCCTTTTTAACCTTAACTACCTGATTAGCGCTAATAACTAATGGTTCTCTTAAAAAGCTGAATAAATCTCCTTGAGCATAATATTTAGCAATACTTTGATTAGAGGTATCTATCTCAAAATCAACCACCCGGCCAAGCGGCTGACCGCTTTGGGTGACAACCTTACTGCCAATAATCTTTTTGGCCTTGATAAACATATAGGTATCTCTAAGGATG
>CAZYSH010000034.1:0-2766 GCA_964650035.1 uncultured Candidatus Saccharibacteria bacterium
ATGGACAAATCTTCAAGTTTTATAAATTCCGCTCAATGTATGCCACAGAAAAAGATGGCAGCTGTGAACCGGGGGGCAAACCTATCTATGCCCAAAGAAATGACCCTCGCATTACTAAAGTAGGCAGATTTATGAGAAAAACGCGATTAGATGAATTGCCCCAACTCTGGAATATTTTCAACGGACAAATGAGTTTTATTGGTCCCCGTCCAGAAAGAATTGAATTTGTCCAAGAGTGTGAAAAAGCAACCCCTTATTATCAAATCCGTCATATTGTCAAACCAGGCCTGACCGGCTGGGCCCAGGTTAATTTCCGCTATGGCGCTTCGGTTAAAGACAGCATTGAAAAGCTTCAATACGAACTATACTACATTAAACACCGCTCCTTTATTTTGGACTTAAGCATTCTTCTAAGAACTATTAAAATCGTCTTAAAAGGCGGCGGCCGATAAAATTTTAGAAGAATTTCAGAAACCCGGCTTCCAAATTGGAAGCCGGGTTTCTATTTTGAAAAATTAAAATCTACTCTTCATCTTACTTAAAAATATGATTTAATAGCTTCAATATTTTTCTTAACTTCAGAAATCGGATATTTAATATATGTTGGCAAAAGAATAACTTCTTTAGCGCATTTCCTGGCTATTGGACAATCACGATAATATTCAACAAAACTGGGCAGGCCTGCGCAGTTTTTTAAATGCTGGGCCGCAACATCTCTTCTTTGTTTCATTAAATATTTTAACAATTTTTTTCTATCCTGATATTGAACAGGAAAAACAGGGTAGATGTATCCTTTGTTTATCGGCGGAATAACTAATTCAGGAATATCTTTTAATCCTTGTGCATAGAGTTCGGCTTTTTTAATTCTCTGCTGGGTTTCTTGATCTATTCTATCTAATTGAGAAAGAACCAGACGCGCTTGAAAAGGGGTAAATTTCCTAAAATAATTATCCGGAATTGTTTTTTTAATTTTTAAATCCAATTCAATTTCCACAAAACGATTGATAAAAGAAACATCGTGCAAAAAGCCAAAACGGAAAATCCAATAAACAAAAGATTTAAAAAATATTGAACTAGTTAAAACATCCTTTATTAATCCATTAATAATTCTTTTTAAAATAAAAAATGGGCTTAAATATTTTCGTTGATTAAGCTCCATCCTAATTTTATCAACTAATTTCTTGTCATTTGAAACCACTGCTCCGCCATACCAAGAATTAATATTCTTATAGCGGCCAAAACTGTAAATGCCCGCCTTGCCTATTGCGCCTAATCGCTTTCCGCCCTGATAACCGCCAAAGGCCTGGGCCGCGTCTTCAATCATAGGAATACTATGCTTTTGGCAAATTTCTAAAATCTTATCAGCTGGCGCGGCAATACCATGCAAATAAGTAATTAAAACAGCGCCAGTTTTATCACTAATCAATTCTTCAACCTCTTGAGAATTAATATTTGTTGTCTTTTGCTCAATATCGGCAAAAACAGGAATACCCCCGGCGCAAACAACCATATTGATTACATCAGCTACTGTATAAGGAGAAAGAATTACTTCCTGGCCTGGCTTAATTAGGTTTTTTAAAACAAGATAAATGCCAACCCGGGCTTGAGGAACGCAAACCGCTTCTTTAATTTCAAACCTCTTAGTTAATTTTTCTTCTAAAATCTCTACATCATCTCCTTTACTAATTCGGCCTAAAATTAAATCTCTAAAAAACCACCAATAACTATTGGCTCGAGTATACATTCTAAAACGTGGCTCTGGCGCTGAAAACATAATTATTTAAGGAGTCAAGAAATTTTTAGGAGTCCGACTCCTAAATTTTTTAGGAGTCGGACTCCTAAATAATTTCCTAAACAAGATTATCTTGTATCTATACCTACCGCTTCGCTTATATTTTTAAACCCGCCCCTTCTGAGTAACTGGTAAAGACCTAAATTAATCTGAGAAATTAATTGAGGCCCTTCAAAAATCATACCAGTGATTAACTGAACTAAATTAGCTCCCAGCCGAATCTTTTTATAAGCATCTTCAGCTGAAAAAATACCCCCACAGCCAATAATAATTTTCTGACCTTTTGTTTTTTTATAAATATATCCAATTTGCTGATTAGCTAATTCTTCAACCGGCTTGCCGCTAATACTGCCTACTTCTTCCGGAACCATATTTATCTCTTCTGGAACAATTTTAGGATTATTCCTATCCTTAATCAAATTAGAACAAATAAAGCCGGTGAGCTTATATTGATTAACCAGATTAATAATCTCATCAACCCTATCCCAGTCAAGGCCCGGAACCATTTTCAAAAAAACCGGCTTCTGGATATTAAGTTTATCAACTTCTTTTAAAAGCTGATTTAATAGTTCTGAATTAGAAAATGACTTTCCGCCGTAAGCATTAGGACAACTAATATTAATAGTCAGATAATCACCAATATCAATAAAGGCCTTTATACCTTTTAAATAGTCGGCAATGCCTTTTTCAAAACCAACTGTGTCTGGCGAATTAGTCTTGCCAATATTAATGCCCAAAGGAATTATATTGTTCTGATTGGCTAATCTTTGCGAAAGAACTTCAACTCCCAAATTATTGAGTCCATAATTAACAAGCAAGCCTTGGGATTTAACTAATCGCCAGAGTCGCGGCTTAGGATTGCCAGCGCAGGCCTGGCCAGTAAAAGAGCCGACCTCCATAAAACCAAAACCAACGCTGGGCATAATCTTTATCATTTGGGCATTTTTATCAAAGCCAGCTGCCAAGCCAACTGG
>CAZYSH010000034.1:2866-5129 GCA_964650035.1 uncultured Candidatus Saccharibacteria bacterium
GATATAAAAACCTTGATGATTAACTGACTTTTTAATATTAGAAATTAATCTTCTAACTAATTTACCTGCTTGAGCTTCTCTATCGCGATCCATAATTAATTGATTATTTTCTAATCTAATTGAATAGGCCTGAGAATAATCACTGTGTAAATAAAGACGAGCAAAAGAAATACGGGGACGGGCAAAAGAAGATAAACCCTTAAAAATTGACCAAAGCTTGGTTGGAAAATTATATCTCCAAAGGTAATCAAAATTAGGATAAATTTGAACTTGAGCAAAATGTTCATTTTTATCCTTGGGAATACAACCAAGGATTAAATTGCAAAGCGATAAATATTTATCATTTTTGGAAAGTTTCCTGCCAAAATAGAGAATAGGAAAAACATAAACAGCGTTGTCAGCCATAACCACCTTCTCTTTAATATCTAAACTGCGCATAACAATCTCTGTTGAATGCAAGCAACCGGCGCAAAGAAAAACTTTTGAAAAAGTATCCTTAGTTCCATTTTCTGTTTCCACTTGAACCAAACCATCTTTTTGGATAACTTTTGTTACTTTGGCCTGAACATACTTAACCCGCTCATCCCTTAAATATTGCTCAATTGTCATCCGGGCGCTGTAAATTGAATCTTTAAAACAACCAGCCATACATTCACCACAACAAACACAATGCCTGGCTTTGTCTTCTCTCGTCTCTAAACCACAGCGATTCAAACCAGAAACAATCTTAAAGTCCTTATCTTTTTTTTGTTGATTAACCACTTGATTAAGCCTATTTAATTCAGCTGTTGCTTTAATCTTTGGTTTAGTTAAGAAACTTTCAGAAAAATATTCATCTAAGTCATCTGGTCCAGCAGCTAAACCAACAACTTCCGCTATTTTCCTATAATAAGGATTAAGCTCTTGTCTGGTCAGAGGCCAGTTTTTTAATTCTCTATCTGTAAAAGGCAGCATGGTTGCGCCCCAGTAATTAGTTAAACCGCCAAATGACTCGCTTTTAAAAATACTGAATCTACCAACCGGCTGTCTGGAAATTTGTTCGCCAAAATGCGTTTTAGGTGGAGGAAATTTAAATCCGGAAATATCCCGGATTTTTTTATAGATCTGATTATAAAAAGAAACAATCCATTCTTGTGAAGGATTGTCAGGTAAGGGCGCTTGACCCGCTTTTCTACCAATATCGTAAACAGTGATTTCTAAATCAGATTTTTTGTCTAATAAAGCAGTTAGCACGCCCAAGGCGGCTGCTCCAGTACCAACTACTGCCACTTTTAAATGATTTTGTCCATTACTTAAATCCATATTATCTCCGCTGCCGACTAATCATATCAGCCAAAAGCCCTATTGCCGCAAACTGGATACCCCATAAAAAAGCCATCATTGTCTTGTCAGTCACATCTCTCATATATATATCATAACTAAGAAAGATAATTCCTAAACATAATAATAAAAGAGCAATAGGCATATAGACCCTTAAGGGATTAAAATAGAGTGAAGTTCTAGTAATTAACGAAAAGAAATTAATAGTATCGCTAATTGGCTTAAATTTTGACTTACCACCCCTTTTGAAATATTCAATAGGTATATACTTAACTCGATAATCATTACTTAACAAAGCCAGAGTAATAGTTGTAGTAAAAGAAAAACCATTAGGTAGTAAACCCCTAAATCTCTCATAAACATCTTTCTTAAAAACCCGCAAACCCGAATTGAGGTCTGGTATCTTTTCCTTAACTAAATAATTGGCGTATTTATTCAAAAACCACTTAACCAAATGCCTTAGTAAATTAACTTTAGCATAATTCTCATTCCTAGCGCCAACAACCATATCATAATTATCAATATATTTAACTAACCCCGGAATCTGCTCAACTGGATAAGTACCATCTGCATCAGACATAGCAATAATATCATACTTAGCAAAATGAATGCCTGTTTTTAAAGCAGCGCCATATCCCTTATTTTGTTCATGTTCAATTAATTTAACATCATACTGCTTAATAATTTCCTTAGTTCTATCCTTGGAACCGTCATCGACAACAATAATTTCGCATTCCAAATTATGCGCCTTAACACTATTTAAAAGCTTATCAAATGTTTCCTTGATATTAGCCTCTTCATTATACACAGGCAAAACAATACTTACCTGCTTGTTACTATTTTCTGGCATATTTTTAGAATAAAACAAGTATTAATATTAGTCAATTTGTTTGTAATGGTTCAATACCTTTGCAACACCTTAGCTGGTAAAATGGTATGTATA
>CAZYSH010000035.1:0-5076 GCA_964650035.1 uncultured Candidatus Saccharibacteria bacterium
AGCAAAAGCGGCTAAAATAAAAGCTGGATAAGTCATTGCTCCCCGAACTTTGGAAACAAGATAATATTCTTTTTCCAGATTATCAGCCAGATAAATCAAGGATTCCTGAAGCCGGCCGCTCACTTCGCCGGTTTTAATCAAATTTATAGAAAAAACAGAAAAAACCTTGGGATGCTTGGCTATTGCCTGAGAAAAGGATGTTCCGCCGTCAATATCATTAGTCACTTCAAAAATAATCTCTTTAAAATATTCGCTTTCTACCTGCTCTCCAAGCGCTCTTAATGATTGAACTAAAGGAACATTCGCCTCAATTAAAATAGCTAACTGGCGAAAAAAGATAAAGACATCTTTTTTCTTAACCCGATCAAAAAATTTAATATTTTTAGAGAAAAAAGGGAGTTTTTCAACTGATTGAAGCTTAACAACTATCAAGCCATGGTCCTGAAGCGCTTTTAAAGCAACTGCCCTATTAACCGCCTCAATAGCGCCGGTCTGAACTTCTCCTTTTGAATTACGAGCAAGATAATTAAATTTCATACCAAATTTGTCTTAATTTATGAGGTCACCTCAGGCGACTGAATAATCTCTTTCTGTCATTCTGAGCCAGTCCTTCTGTCATTCTGAGGGCGAAGCCCGAAGAATCTGTTTCTTATTCTACTGGATCCTTCGGCTTCGCCTCAGGATGACAATTTATTAACCAAATCAAAGATTTAGAATTCTTTGGTCTGGATCCCGCAATACTGCGGGATGATTATTTTTTACTAAATTAAAATTTAGAATTCTTTGGTCTGGATCCCGCAATACTGCGGGATGATTATTTTTTACTAAATTAAAATTTAGAAAAATAATCACTTCTTCAACAACATTCTCAACTCTGAAAGATTAGTTGAATACAATTCAGCATTCTCCAAAGTAATCAAACTGCGATTAACTAAGTCGGCTAAAGAACGGTTTAAAGAGATCATTCCTTCTTCTGAACCGGTTTCAATAATCATATCTATCTGATGGGTCTTACCTTCACGAATCAGATTCCTAATAGCTGAATTAGCAATCATCAATTCAACCGCGTTAATTACTTCTCCCTTAAGACAAGGAATTAAACGGCGGGAAAGAATCCCTAAAATAGTGGATGCCAACTGCATTCTGATTTGATTCTGCTGATGAGGCGGAAAACTATCAATAATTCGGTCAACGGTTTGGGCGGCTGTATTAGTATGCAAAGTAGTTAAAACCAAATGGCCGGTTTCAGCCGCTGTTACAGCGCTGCTAATTGTTTCCGGGTCGCGCATTTCGCCAATCATAATAACATCCGGGTCCTGGCGCAGAACTTCCCTCAATCCACGATGAAAATTTTGAACATCATTACCCACTTCCCGCTGGTCAATAATACATTTATCTTGAGTGAACAAATATTCAACCGGGTCTTCAATGGTAATAATGTGGTCCTGGCGAGTATGATTTACTTCATCAACCAAAGCGGCTAAAGCGGCTGACTTTCCCTGCCCGGAAGGACCAACCACCAAAAAGAATCCTTGAGGGGTTTGGGCAAACTGATGGCAAATAGTCGGCAAATTCAATTCATCAATTGTCCTAATCTTACTGGGAATCAAACGCAAAGCAATACTAACTTCTCCCAATTGATAATAGACATTAACTCTAAAACGGCCCTTATCTTTATGATTAAAAGATAAATCAATATCTTTCTGGCTGACAAACTCTTCTTGACGATCTTGAGGCAAAATAACAAAAGCCAATTCTTTGGTCTCTTTACCGCTCAAAGCGGGATAATTATCAATCGGAACCAATAAGCCGTTAATCCGAAGCATAGGCGGCCAATTAGCTGTAAAGTGGACATCGCTGGCGCTTTTTTTTATAGCTATGTCTAAAATTCCCTCAAGTTTTTTTTGATAATCGTTCATAATTATATTTTCTTATCTAACTTATCTAAAACCTCTTTAACTTTAACAACTACAGCCGTCGGCGTAAAGTGAGCTTTAATAATATATTCTTCGGCGCCTAAAGACATTCCTTTTTCTATCTCATTTTTTTGGCCCAAATTAGTTAACAAAACAACTGGTATTTTTTCTAATTTTGAATCTTTTTTAAGTTCTTTCAAAATTTCAAAACCATCCATCTTAGGCAAAACCACATCTAAAAGAATTAAATCTGGCCGACTTTTCTTTATTTTATTCATCCCTTCCTTGCCATCAGTTGCCACATCTATTTTAAACCCGCTCTGGGCAAATTTATCAGTATACATCTCGCCAAGAAAAGGGTCGTCTTCAATAAGCAATATTTTTCTCATGTTAGTTATTCTATTTTTTATAGAGGTTGAACCTCAGAACTACGAACCTCGCAGAGGTTCGTAGTTCTGAGTTTCAACCTCGGATTAGCAACCTCCTTCCAACTCCCTCCTAACCAACTAAACTACGGTCCGGTCGTATTCTCTCCCTGTGAATAATTCTTAATTGAGCTTGTTTCTAAATAATAAGTTAATTGATAATCTCTCTGGCTACTAAGCGATTCATAATAATACTTATAAGTAACCCCGCCCATAGCTTTGTTTAACGGGTCAATCGGCACCCCTCTCATTACCCCGTCGTTAATCAGGTCCTGCGACATAGCGTCACTGCTGCCGTCAATTTCCACAGCCCCGCCTCCAGAATCAGGATAAGCATAATTATTATTATAATACATTGACAAACCTTCCTTAATCGCCTTAATGTCAGAAACCCGACTAGAATCCCGACCCTTAGCTCTAATATTTTCAACACTAAACAAGACAATGGTCGCCAAAAGACCGATTACCGCAATAACCACTAAAAGTTCTATGAGGGTAAACCCAGCACCTTTTTTTTGAATACCCCTGCTTTTATGCCTTTTCATACTGGAAAGGTGCGGGATAAACCCTCGATTATTAATTTTAATCATTTATTTTTAACCCTCAACTACTCTAAGCATTTCTTCAAAAGAAATAATGCCTTGAAGAGCTTTAGAAACGCCATCCTGCTTCATGGTAATCATACCCTGTCTTTTAGCTTCCTCTTTTATTTTTGACTCATTCAATTCTCCAGCAATAATTGCCTCTAACTGAGGGGTCATTTTTAACATTTCATAAAGAGCAATCCGACCTTTAGTCCCTTTATTGCCGCAAAATTTACAACCAACCGGCCGATAAATTTTAAATGGCTTTTTCTGAAAAAAAGATTCTTTATAATTAGAATTTAAAACAGCTAATTCTTTTTCAATTATTTCAACGACTTTAGCTGAAGCGGTTATTTCTTTTTTACATTTCTCGCAAAGGCGCCTTATTAAACGTTGAGCAATAATTAAATTTAACGAAGAAGGAAGCAGGAAAGAACCGATATTCATATCAATCAAACGAGGAATCACTCCAATAGCGTCGTTAGTATGCAAAGTAGAAAGAAGAATGTGTCCGGTTAAAGCGGCGTGAATAGCCAATTCAGCTGTTTCTTCATCTCTAATTTCGCCAACCATAATTACATCCGGATCTTGCCTTAAAATATGACGCAGACCAGAAGCAAAAGTATATTTTATATCCGGCCTGATTTGCGACTGATTAATACCCTCAACATAATATTCAACCGGATCTTCTAAACTGACAATATTAACGCTTTCCTGATTTAATTTATTTAAAATAGCGTAAAGTGTTGTTGATTTTCCTGAACCGGTCGGCCCGGTTATTAAAACCATACCAAAGGGCTGCTTGATTTCTTTTTCTAGGACTTCTAAATTATACCCCCCTATGCCTAAATCAACAAATTCCCTTAAACCGACTGAAGGGTCTAAAACCCTTAAAACAACCTTTTCTCCGCCTGAAGTTGGCAAAGTAGAAACCCGAAAATCAATTTTTTTTCCTCCAACCGTGGTATGGAAACGACCATCTTGAGGCACTCTTGTCTCATCAATCTTTAAATCGGAAAGGATTTTAATCCGAGAAACAATTGCTGAATGAATATCTTTGGGCAGGACTAAACTGGTATAAAGAATCCCATCAACCCGAAAACGAATCTTAACTTCTTTTTCAGTTGACTCAATATGAACGTCTGAAGCGTTTCCTTCAATAGCATGCCTTAAAAACACAGCTACTATCTTAGTTATTGGCGCCTCAGCAACAATTTTCTTGGCTATCTCTTTGGCTTTGCCCTTAAGAGGTTTAACCCTTTCCTCTGTTTCTATTTCCTCTTTTAACTCCCTAAGCGCTTTTTTAACTTCGCTTCGCAATGTTCTATACTGCTTTAAAATATTATCAAAATCAATCTGACTGATAATAAATATTTTTGGTTCCAGGCCGCTTCTTTGGGTAATAAATCTTAAGGCCTCTTTTGCCTTAAGATTATCCGGCTCAACCATGCCTATCTCAAGAACTTTATCTTTCTTGGCTATTGGAACTAATTTATAAAAATCAGCCGCTTCTTCCGGAATTTCCTTCAAAACCTCTACTGGAATTTCCTTGCCGGTTAAATCTATAAAAGGAACTTTTAATTCTTGGGCTCTTTTTTTAACTGCTTCTATCTTATTTTCTCTTTGGTTGTCTTTTTTTTCTGAAACCATAATCCAAATTAGGGGATTGGGAGTCCGACTCCCAATTAAAAGCGAAATAGAGTTGGGAGCGCAACTCCCAACTCCCGATTCCTATCTCAAAAAACAAAGTTTATTGTTTATTGTTTTTCGAGTTTAATTTGACAAAAAAGGATTTGATTGGCCCTTCTCACCAATTTCTAAAGGCCATTGCCCATAAGCTTTTAATTCCTGGAAACGGGACGTTTTTAGAAAACTAATATCAAAATCTATTTTATCAAGGACCCTGTCAACCTGAAATTCCGCGCTAATCTTGGTCCTGTCCGAAGGTAAATATTGGTCATCTAACCCGGAATCAGACGAAGTCGGAGAACGCCAAAAACCGAAATACAAAACACCTACGACTACCAGAACAGCCATGACCAAAATAACCACCAATGTTTGCTGTTTTCTACCGCCCGAAAACAAATCCTTTATAGATTTTTTAAAAGATGAAAAGTCAAAAGCCATAAGTTTATAAATCTAAGGACGTTC
>CAZYSH010000036.1:0-4080 GCA_964650035.1 uncultured Candidatus Saccharibacteria bacterium
TCACCGAGATGGCGTTCAAGATTTTTAAAGCTGACTTGGCTTTCATTGAAGAAAAGCTCTATCCTGCCGGTTGGCCCATTACGGTGTTTGGCAATATGAATTTCAGCGATATTTCTCCTTTCAGGATTGGGTTTGTCTTTGTCTTCGCGATAAATAAAAAGGACTACATCCGCATCTTGTTCAATAGCGCCTGATTCGCGCAAATCAGAAAGTTTGGGAATAGCTGGAGAACGGTTTTCAACCGCTCTGTTTAATTGGGATAAAGCCAGAACGGGCAGTTTTAATTCACGGGCTAGGGCTTTTAAACTGCGGGATATTTCGGTCATTTGTTGAACTGGCGAATCAAAGGAATTGCGTGGTTGAATCATTTGGATATAGTCAATAATAATCAGCCCAATATTATGTTCGGCCTGGAGACGACGAGCCATGGTTCTTATTTGCATAACAGTAGGCGAAGGAGTGTCGTCAATAAAAATAGGGGCGATTGATAATTCATCTAAGGCCTGTTGAATTCTTTGAAAGTCATTATCAGGTCCTTCGCCTGATAAACGACCGGTTCGCATGCGCCAAGAATCAACTTCTGCCTGGGCGCAAATCAAACGGTCAACCAATTGTTCTTTGGACATTTCGATACTAAAGGTGGCTACCGGCATTTTTTCTCTAGTAGAGATATGACGAGCAAAATCCAAAGCCAAAGAAGTTTTTCCCAAGCTGGGCCGGGCGGCTAAAATAATCAGGTCTGAACTTTGAAAGCCGGATAAATGGTTGTCTAGATCAATAAAACCAGTTGGCACTCCGCGAGTAATTTCATCGCCTCGGTGTAATTTATCAATTCTTTCAAAAGCGCCTTCTAAGCTGTCTTTGATTTGAATAAATTTTTGACCAATTGATTTTTGAGAAATACTAAAGATTCTTTGTTCGGCTGTATCAACTAAATTTTCAACATCTTCCGGCTCTTGAAAACTTAACTGACTTATTTGGGCGGAACTGTCAATTAAGTCGCGCAGAACTTTTTTATTTTTAATAATTTTAGCGTAGTGAACAATATGAGCGGCAGTTGGCACAGAATTAACTAGCTCTGTCAGATAAGTGGCGCCGCCAACTTTTTCTAATTGATTTCTTTGCTCCAAACAATTGGTTAGGCTCAATAAATCAATTGGTTCATTTTTTTCAAAAAGGTCAAGCATAACCTGGTAAATGTCGGAGTGGGTCCCGCGATAAAAGTCATCTGATTCAAGGATATCAGCCACTTTAATAATTGCTTCTTTGTCTAACATTAAAGAACCCAGGACTGATTGTTCCGCTTTAATGCTTTGAGGCGGCAAGCGCCCCTCTATTTTTCTGGTGGAAGGGGTTCGGGTTTTATTTTTGTTATTAGCCATAGAATTAAAATATCGAGGTTTAGAATCGAGGTTATAATTCGAGGTTGAACCTTAGAAACTGTCTAGAGGTTGAACCTTGAAACTACGAACCTCTGTAGAGGTTCGTAGTTTCAAGGTTCAACCTCGGATAAGTAGGTTCGTAGTTCTGAGGTTCAACCTCGAATTGAAATAAGGAGGTTGCCCTCCTCATATTTTAAAGTATATCACTTTATTTAGGCAAGAGGAAATCCTGTTAGTATTTTGGGGAAACTTTTGGTCCTTTTTCAGTGTCTTCTACTTGATAATTTTGTTCCTCAATTTGCTGTCTGATTTGGTCAGCCTTATCCCAGTCCTTGTTTTTTCTGGCTTGTTCGCGCTCTTGGACAAGCTTTTTAATTTCTTCGGGAATTTTTATTTCTTGTTTTTTTGCTTTGTTTAGATTAAGGCCTAAAATATTATCAAAGTCCAAAATGGCGGCTAATTTATCTGAATTAGTTAGGTCTGATTTTAGTAATTCTTGAGCAATAACTAAGGCCTGGGGGATATTAAAATCGTCAGAAATTTTTTCAGTAAATCTTTTTTGGTAATCTTTATTAACTTGACCAATTTTATTGCCTAAATCTTTAATCTGATTGGTTAGATTATTAAAACCCTTCTGGGCCGCTTCCATAGCCGGCCAAGTAAAATTTTGTTTAGAGCGATAATGAGCTTGTAAAAATAAATATCTTAAAGCCAATGGATTATATCCTTTGTTTTTTATATCATCTATAGTAACGACATTCCTCAATGATTTGGACATTTTTGTATTATTAATAATTAGATGTTCATTATGCAGCCAAAAATTAACGAATTTAACTCCGTTAGCTGATTCACTTTGGGCAATTTCATTAGTATGGTGTATTGGAATATGTTCTATGCCGCCCATATGAATATCAATGGTCTCACCTAAATATTTTTTTGCCATAACCGAACATTCAATATGCCAGCCGGGGAATCCTTCGCCCCAAGGCGAATTCCATGTTTGCAAAGCGTTTTTATGCTGGCCTGTTTTAAAAAACCATAAGACAAAATCAGCCGGATGTTTTTTATTTGGGTCGGAGACCTCTGCTTTGCCGGCGTCTTTGATTTGTTCTTCCAATTTTTGGCCGGAAAGTTGAGTGTATTTTTTGGCTTTAGAAATATCAAAGTAAATAGCCAAGCCGGTTGCATAAGCAAATCTTTTGTTGAGTAAAGTTTTAACCATATTAATCATTTCAGGAATATAATCAGTTGCCCGGCATCTTGTATTAGGAGGGGATATGTTTAATTCCTTGCTGTCTTGTTCATAAAAATCTATATACTTTTTGGCTATTTCTTGAGGACTTAACTTTTCTTTTCTAGCGCTTTTTTCCATTCTATCTTCACCTGTGTCGGCATCCCCTTGATTATCTCCTGTTAAATGTCCTACGTCTGTATAATTCGACACATAGTTGATATTATAATTCAAATACTTTAAAGAACGCATGATAATATCAGCGCAAAAGTTGCCTCTCAATCCTCCAATATGTTGTCTCCAGTAAACAGTTGGTCCGCAATAATAAAAAGAGACCTGATTTTTTTTAATCGGTTTAAAGGTTTCTTTTTTGCGGGCGAGGGTGTTGTAGAGTCTTAGAGCCATTTTTTCTTTTTGAAATAAATAACCATAATTAGAGCGCTGGTAATCATAACAACAAGGATAGCCAGCCAAGAATAGGGATGTTGAATTAAAGGGAGCTGACCAAAAATATTCATCCCAAAGAAACCAACAATAACGCTTAAAGGGAAAGTAATAAAAGAAACCACAGTCAGGAATTTCATAATATCGCTTAGTTTATAAGAAAGCAGGGAATTATTGGTTTGTTCAATAGAAGCGATTAATTCGCGGTTGTTATCCACAATATTCCAAACTCGGATAATTGAACCAATTACTTCCTGGACCATGGGTTTGATTTCCGGATTAAAAAGTCGCAGGGATTTCTTGCCTAAAATTTCCAAAACCGAGCGCTGTGGTTTAATGGCTCTGCGAAAATCAATTAAATCTTTCTTAATGATGGCAATTTCCATAAGCATTTCTTTTTCTTTACCTTTAAAAACATTATTTTCAATCTTTTCAATTTTTTCGCTGATGTGGTCAAGCATTGGCAAACAGGAATCAATTAAATAATCAAGCAATTCAAAAAGTAGATGTCCAACGCTTTTAAAATATTGCGTTTGGCGATAGTTGTCTTGGCACTGATTGAAAAAAGTTTTTAGGTTGGGAATAGATTTAGTATGACTGGTAATCAAAGTATTGCCAGCAATAATAAAATCCAGCTCTACCGCCTTATTCTGTTTATTTCTTTTATAATAGACCGGGAAATGAAGAACCATAAAAAGCTGATTTGGGAATTCTTCAATTCTTGGTCGATGGATAGGCGGCAGGAACTGCTCGCTGATAAAAGGATGCAGATTAAATTGGGTCTTAAGCTTATCCAAATCTTTTTGTTTTGGTTTTTGAATATCAATCCAGGTGATATTGTTAGATGTTATTTTGTTCATATATAATGACCGTCATTGCGAGGAGCGAGCGTAGGGAGCGACGCGGCAATCCCGTTGAAAACTACGAGATTGCTTCGTTCCCTTCGGTCGCTCGCAATGACAATATTATTGTTCAATGATACTATTTTACCACAATCTTCTTTTATTTGACAATTTTTGCGGT
>CAZYSH010000037.1:0-3913 GCA_964650035.1 uncultured Candidatus Saccharibacteria bacterium
AACCTCGGGTAAGCAGGTTCGTAGTTCTGAGGTTCAACCTCGGATTAGAACTCCCAACTCCTATATTATACTCTTCTGCCAATTAAGCTCAAGCCCCTGCCTGTTAGAGTTGACCTAACTAACCAAATCAACTAAAATTGCAAATACAGTTCTTTTCTTAAAAGGAGGTGATGAGAAAGATGAAGAGATTCTTGATTCCAAGAGTCGCGCATTGCGACAAAGGCTGCCTGATTTAGTCCTGTGAGGAAGACATAAAAAGACTCTTTTGTCCCCGATTAATACAATCGGGGACTTTTATTTTCAAAACTAACTAATAACCCCAAAACCAACCAGAATAATATTTGTCCCTGCTGAAGAGTCCAAAAATAATGGTCAAACAAGCCAAAGAGCAAAAAACAAAAAACAAGAAACAATATTATTTGTTTTTGTTCCCTGTTTTTTGTTTTTTGCTCTTTGGCTTGTCTTATTAATTGAAAAACAAACATTAAAAATACAATTAAACCAATCAAGCCGAGCTCGCTGGCAATTAATAAATAAAGATTGTGAACCGGCTGAAGAGTCCAAGCGCCAAGCAAATCAAATGTTTCTTTCATCTCTGTAACAAAATTACCCAAGCCAATTCCAATCACGGGATATTCTTTGATAATAAAAAAGGCGGTTTGATTATAAAGATTGCGCAAAGTGATCGACTGTTCAGTCAAGGAAATCTGCCAACGGGAAGAAATTTCCGGCCAAGCTAAAATAGAAAACAAAGAACAAAGAACAAGAAACAAAACAAATATCTTAATAACTTTTCTTGATAATTTTCTATTCTTATCCCGCAGAGATTGTTTGAAAATAAAAATAAAATAAACAAAACTAACTATGACAAAAACAGCTATAATAATTCGGGAAAAAGTAAAACAAAGAGTAAAAAATAAAATACCAAAAATAAAAAAGAAAAAGTAATTCTTATTTAAGGAATGTTCCTTTCTTAGCCAAAGCCAATATAAAAAGAAGAGGGAAGTAAAAAGAAAAACCGCTAAGAGATTAGTATGGGGCAGACCGCCATAAGGCCGGATAAATTTCAAATCATTAACTATAATTTTAGCTACTCCAGATATTCCTATGTCTAAAGGACTCTCTGTTAATAATCTTAAACCTAAATCTTTCTGATTAATATACTGGCCTAAAGCGATAATTGACTGGAACAAGCCGCTGGCCACAAAAATTTGAGCCAGCCGCTTAAATTTAAATAATTCCTTAAAATTATATTTCAAATAGAAGAACAACCCCACAAATTCCAGTAATTTAAACCATTGATAAAAGCCAAGCTGAAAATTCCTCGCCTGAACCAAGGAAGATAGACAAATCAGTAAAAAAACTACCAGCCAAAAACCAGGACTTTTAATTATATCCTGAACTTGTCGAAAGACTAAAAATCTTTGTTTTCTAATTCGCCAAGCCCAAAAAAGAAAAAGCAGAATAATTAGAATATCAGTTAAATACAGATAAGCGCTGGTCCACTCGTTAAAACTACCTCCCCATTGATATAATATCTTTCTTGTCTGAAACGGCAGACAAAAAACCAAAACATAGAAAACAATTTTTTCTAAAAAAACCATACAAATAACAGATAGCTAAGTAGTTTATTCTCTAAAACATCTGGAGCTTTAGTAATATTTCTCTGAATGCATAATAGATTAATTGATTAGATGACCAATTTTCTAAACTCCTCCTTAACTATTTTCCTGTCGTCCCAAGGTATTTTTTTGCCCTTTTCAACGCAAATCCATGGCTCGCATCCCTTGCCGGTAATAATCACTACATCGCCTTGTTGAGCTAATTTTAGGGCCTGATTAATTGCTTGTCTCCGGTCAATAATTTTCTTAGCTGATTTTTGCCCGATACCATCAATAATCTGATTGATAATTTCTTCCGGGTCTTCATCATAGGGGTCTTCGTTAGTGACAATAATCTCGTCAAGATATTGCTCTGCAATCCTGCCAAATTCAGCTCGCTTCCATTTGTCCCGCCCTCCGCCAGCCGCCCCTACAACACCAATCAGCCGACTTGGTCCACTATCAGACAAATCAATAAACGACTCTTTAATCGTTTGATAAACCTTCTTTAAAGCATCAGGTGTATGAGCGTAATCAACAATTACAGTAAATGGTTTTTTAATTACTATTTCTAAACGCCCGGGAATACCCTCAACCTGCTCTAATATTTCTTTAATATTATCTAAAGGAATGTTTTCAGCCAAACCAACTGAAACAGCGGCCAAAATATTATACAAATTAAATTTACCCAAAAGATTTACTTTAAAATCGCGGCCATCAACCCTAAAATCAATTCCCTTTTGACTTAATTGATAATCGCTTGCCCGAACCGTCTGTTCGACATTATCAGCTGACTGGAAATCTATGCCATAGCCCCACTTTTTATCAGCTGGAAACCGCAAAAAATACTTTGCGTTGGAGTCATCTAAATTAACGATTGATTTTCCTTTTAAGCGGAGTTGATGGAACAATCTTGATTTAGCGCTTCTGTAATTTTCAAAACCGCCATGACTCTCCAGATGCTCTTCAGTTAAATTTGTCAGCAAAGCAGTGTCAAAACGGATAAAACTTTGGCGATACTGTTTAATTCCTTCTGAAGTAACCTCTAAAATGAGGTAATCACATCCGGCTTTAATTGCTTGACGTAGAAACTTCTGCAATTTAAACCGTCCCGGCATAGTCATTTTTGAACTATTCTCCCAAACCCTATCCTTTATCTTAAATTCAATAGAGGATAAACTCGCCACTGAATAACCAGCTCTTTCTAAAATCTGACTGACTAAATGAACCACTGTTGATTTGCCATTAGTGCCAGTCACCCCAATAACCTTAAGTTTCCGATAGGGAAAACCATAGATCAAAGCAGCCATTAAGCTTAACCAAAAGTGATAAAATGGCTGAAAAAAATTAAATATCGGGTCAGGAATAATTTTCCTGCCTAAACTCAATAATTTCTCTAACATATATAACCTTAAGATAGCAGGTTAAAAGAAAAATTAAAAGAGTTGGAAGATGTTTTCCAACTCTTTTATAGACATTACATAGTATAGTTAAGATAAGGGAACAACAATACTAGGCCAAGCGCCCTGACAATTGTGTTCATTATAGGTTTCAGGCCAAGCCCAGATCTTTATTTTAGACTTCTTGGCTATATCGCTCCCTGCCACTAAAACCAGACTATCGTCTTGTAAACAAGAATCCAATAACCAAGTACTGTACAAAACATCGGGATGAAAGCGTTTATCTTTCATATGATTCTCAGTAAAACTCCTTCGGAAGACCAAATATTCAAATAGAGTTAAACCGGTTTCTCCTCTTTCCTTAAACCATTTTCTTATCTTAATTGCCGAGCCTAATTCTATAGTTTCTTTCGGAACCTCTGAATCATCCTTAAGAAAAAGAAGATAAGGACCAGCTGGTCGATTCAGTGTCTGAAGCCCCTTCTTCCTGTTTCGTAAATGGAGACCAACTGTATCAGGCGACAACCAGGCCTTCCGAAACTGTTGCTGACGACGTAATCCTTTCATTGGCTTGCCAAGTTCTATCCTAAGTTTATGAATACTTTTTTGCTGAACCGAGACCGGAGGAAAAAACATTACCTGGAAAAAACCTTTTTTAAGGGCGATTCCAATCATTGCGACCAAAGCAGAAGAAAAACTTATCTCTTCCGGGAAAAAACCCTTGATTTCCTCCATGTTAATCTTAGAATAAAACTGCTTCCACTCTCTTATTGCCATCCCATTAACAATCCGTTCAAACATATAATCTGTAAAAGCGCATCCTTTCATAATCTACCTCCATGTTAAGAGATTAAAGAACTAAAATTAATATATTATATCGATAACACAAAAATATCTATTTGTAAATAGAAA
>CAZYSH010000038.1:0-3544 GCA_964650035.1 uncultured Candidatus Saccharibacteria bacterium
ACCGATAAAGTTCAATAATTCTATTAAAGTGTCACCGATGTACCCGTCAAGTACAAAATCTTGTTGACAGAGTTATTTTATGCTATTATCAAAATATATGGATAAGAAGACCCAAAAACAATTGAAGAATAGATTAGAAGCGGAGAAAAAGAAGATAACCAAGGATTTGAGCTCTTTTGCTAAAAAAGACCCTAAGCGAAAAGGGAATTGGTTAACTCGTCTGCCTTTTTTTGGCAATGACCGTTCTCATAAAGATGAAAGCGCTGAAAGAATAGAGGCCTATGAAAGTTTGTTGCCGATTGAACATACTTTGGAATTACGTCTTAAAAAAATAGATGAGGCCTTAGGCAAGATAAAAAAAGATAATTATGGCAAATGCGAGGGATGTAATAAAAAAATCAGAATAAAGCGTCTTGAAATAGTGCCTGAAGCTAGATTGTGTTCTAAGTGCGGCCGGGGAAATTCTAATAAATAGGAAACAAGGAGGGATTATGCTGGCTAAAGTTTATTCTTCGGCTATTGTTGGTCTTAGTGCCCAGCCAATTGAAGTAGAAGTTGATTTGTCGGCCGGGCTGCATACTTTTCAGATTGTTGGTTTGCCGGATAAAGCGGTTAACGAAGCAAAAGAGAGAGTTTCTTCAGCTATTAAGAATATTGGCATTAGTCCGCCTCAACATAGCCGGAAGCGAGTAATTGTAAATTTAGCGCCGGCTAATTTAAGAAAACAAGGCCCTGCTTATGATTTGCCTATTGCAGTGGCTTTTTTAATTGCCGCTAATCAATTAATTGTTGATGATCCGGAAGACAAGCTTTTTATTGGCGAGCTGTCATTAGAAGGCAAACTTAGGCCCGTTAATGGTATTTTATCGATTGCTATAATGGCTAAAAAAGAAAAGTTTCAGACTCTGTTTATGCCTAAGGCTAATGCCGTTGAAGCGTCTTTGGTCAAAGGAATAAAAGTAATACCGGTTGATTCTTTGCGGCAAATTATTAGTCATTTAAAAGGAGAAGAATTAATCTCACCCTGCCAATCAACTATGATTAAGCAGCATGACCAAAAGAATCAATCCTTAACAAATATGGCCTATATTAAAGGTCAGGAACAAGCCAAACGCGCCTTGGAGATCGCCGCGGCTGGCGGTCATAATATTCTGTTTTACGGTCCGCCCGGTTCAGGTAAGACTCTTTTGGCCCGGAGCTTCCCTTCTATTTTACCTCCTTTGACTCAAGAAGAGGTTTTGGAAGTAACTAAGATTTTTAGCGTGGCTGGCCGTTTGTCCCGCAATCAACCATTGATTTTAGAGCCTCCTTTTAGAGCTCCGCATCATACTGCCTCTACTGTTTCTTTAATCGGAGGCGGTTCTTATCCGATGCCGGGCGAGATTAGTTTGGCTCATCGGGGAGTATTGTTCTTGGATGAGTTTCCAGAATTTACTCGTCATCTTTTAGAGAGTTTGCGTCAGCCGTTGGAGGATGGAATAGTTACAGTTTCCCGGGCGAGCAACAGTTTAACTTTTTCCGCTAAATTTATTTTGATTGGGGCAATGAATCCTTGTCCTTGCGGCAAATTGGGCGATGCTCAACAAGAGTGCGTTTGTTCGTCTGGTCAAGTTTCTAAATATCAAAGAAAAATATCCGGACCTTTACTGGACCGGATTGATTTGCATATTGAAGTGCCGCGTCTAACCCATGATGAATTGACTAACCAAAAAGTAGCTGAATCATCTCAATCAATTAAACGCAGAGTTAAAAAAGCGAGAAGCATTCAAGAAAAGAGATTTATTCAGGAAAAGGGGATAATAACCAATAAAGAGATGGGCTTGGTTCAAATCAAAGAATATTGTCAGATTGATTTAATCAGTCAAAGCTTATTAAGAAAAGCGATTAATCAGCTTCATTTATCAGCCCGCTCTTATTACCGTCTTCTTAAAATTGCCCGGACTATTGCTGATTTAGCCGGAGAAAAAGATATTGAGCCGGCCCATATTGCCGAAGCAATTCAATATCGCCCTAAACAGGATTAAGATTCGGGGTAATCCGAGGTTGAACCTGAAAACTACGAACCTGCTAATCCGAGGTTGAACCTCTAGACATCTCTGAGGTTCAACCTCGGGGTATTTTGGAAGTTCAACCTCGATACCTCTCCCAACTTCCTTCTAAATTCCCAACTTAAAAACTGCCTAAGGCAGTTTTTTGTTTAAAAGTTAAAATTATAGAATTAAAAATTCTAATAGATATATCCTCTGATTCGGCGGTCATTAATGTTCAGAGTTCTGACGCTTTTACAGGCGTAACAATTATAGTTCATTTCAGAAATGGTAACCCAATTGCCTTTAACCGCTTCAACATAGGCAACATGTCCGTATAACCGGCCAAGCCAGCCGCCTTCGGTCATAACCGCGATTGCCCCGACTTGAGGCGCGCTGCCGGTTTTATACCCGGCTGCCCGAGCATTGGCTAACCATGATTTGGCATGACCAGACCAGACAACTATTCTCTTTTGAGCAACATACCAGGTGCACTGGCCATAAGGGAAACTGCGGCTTTTGCCGGTGCCCGGACCGGTTGTATAACTGCGTGTGACAATTCGGCTGGTTGTTCTGGTGATTGGCATTTGGCCATCAGGAACGATTAGTTTTTGGCCGATTTGAATTGCCCCATCAGCCGGCAAGTCGTTAAAAGCGATAATTTTTTCCGTATTGGCTTTGTACTTAGTGGCAATGGCGCCGATAGTATCGCCGCTTTGGACTCGGTGGATTAAACCATTAACCGGCAGAATAGTTAATTCATCGCCCGGTCGGATAACGCTTGTTTCTTTAAGTTTATTAGTCCAGAGTAGAGTGTTGAGTGAGATGCCGAATTTAGCGGCAATGCTGGAAGGGGTATCGCCTTCTTGAACAAGATAGATAGTGATTCCGTCCCGGGCTTCCTGGCTAATGGTAGTGATTGGACTGGTTTGGATTAGAAGGGCATTTTGCTGAAAGGTTGCTAAATTTGTTTCATTAAAAGATGTGTTTTCTTGAGAGGTGTTGGGAGTTTCAGATTGACTAATTAAACTGGCTAAAGTATTGGCTGTCAAATAGTTTCCGCTATTAGAGAGAAATTCTGGAGAATAAGACATCTCGTTTTGGGGTCGTTCAATAATAGTTGATTTATTTTTGTTAAAAACCAAAAATAACAATTGTCCCGCGCCTTTGACCGGACTAATCAAAGCCGCAGTTAAACCAAATAAAATAACCGCCGCTAGCAGCAGTTTTCTATTAATTCCTTTTATGTCAATCTTAAAGCGCCTTATTATTGCTTGAAGACGTTGTTTTATTGTACTCATTGTACAATATTAGATTAGCAAAGCTCTATTAGGTTGTCAAACTATTTATCCCCAACCTGTATTTTTCCGATTGCTTTAGTTAAACGGGATTTTTTCCGACTGGCTGTATTTTTTTTAATCACTCCCCGCTTAGCCGCTTTATCAATCGCTTTATATGTCTCTGGTAAAAGTTTAACTGCTTGTTCTTTTTTATTGTCTTTGATTAGTTTTTGAATT
>CAZYSH010000039.1:0-3239 GCA_964650035.1 uncultured Candidatus Saccharibacteria bacterium
AAGGAGAAGTATCTTAACAATCTTTAAGGACTGGAGGTGGTTTTATGGATAATGTAATACCAGCTACTCTTGGCGATGTAATGAATAAGGATTTGTCTGGTTTTCAGCAGATCCAGGTATACTATCTGGAATTAGAGCATGGTCTTATGGGGTTTTTCCCAGCTTTGATCAGTGAGACAGGAGAGATTGTTGTATGTCTCAACAAGGAATTACTGGAGAAGGTTAAGAAGTTACTTCCGAGAAGACGATGTAAACAAGGTCAGCTTCAAATACTGGCTAACACTGAGGGATGTTATGGGTTTGAAGTCGGTAATCCTAGCGGCGATAAAACAAAACCTCTACACATTTTAACGGAAAAGGAATTCACTCAACGGTCCAGTGAGGAAAGACCCTTCAAATGGGCTCCTGGTCTGGTTAGTAACGACATGGATGCAGATGAATTCAAGGAGACACTTGATTTAGCTGCAGAGAAAATCCGCGACTCTGCCGTTCAGTGAAAACATGTTCGGCGACCAGAAACAAAAAAAAGCTCACCAGTTGTCAATTCACTGGTGACTTTTTTATTTCAAATCTGTCTAAATATCTATGAATTTATACAAATATAGACAATGTGGGGTTAACCAAGACACTATGAAAACTTTTGCTGGTTTGATTTATCATCTATATCAAACAATTGGAGAATCTTTACAGGATTATAGTTTTATGATATAAAAATAAAGTCCTTAACTGTATGGTTAGGATAATCCAATATTGTTGGATTAATTAAGTTCTTTTTAATAAGGAGGTGTCGTATGACAGTTAGTGGTGAAAAGATTAGGTTTAAGATAGTGAACGGTCCCAATAGATGGGATGCCGTTCTGGAAGGTTTATCTAAGGGAAGTCAATTTATATTTTCAGTCAGTTTTGATATTACAAACGAATACGGTGGATTGGCAAGTGGCTATGTTAGAGAGTTAAAGCTTACAATATTAGGGCTTCATCGTAAATTCTATTTCGAGGAGAGAGGTTGTTCTGACAGCTGGTTTATTTTCGGGGCATGTAAAGATGATCTAGAAAATATGCGAGTAGGTTTTGACCTTTTGAGAAGAGATTCAAAAAAAAAGCAAGTAAATTTTGATCTTTCAAATGCTATACGTCATCTACCAAAGAAGCGTCCAGTTTTCTTTATCGGGGATTATTTTACTCATAGTAGAACAGGTGAAATTAAGTTTATTTTACCTGATCTATTTAGTAATAATCTTGATACTTTTTTTCCTGATTATCTCTTAAGTGCTTTTCAAAGCCGAAGAGATATTATAGGTAATTAGCAAAAAAAAGCCCACCGGCAAACAATCTGTTGGTGGCTTTTTTATTTCTAAATCTGTCTAAATATCTACAAATCTGTACAAATATGGACAATGCGGGGACGATGGGATTCGAACCCACGATCTCGAGCGTGACAAGCTCGCGCTTTAAGCCAAACTAAGCTACGCCCCCATGATATTCAATTTTAGTAGCGGCGACAGGACTTGAACCTGTAACCTGGAGCTTATGAGTCTCCCGCTCTAACCAGTTGAGCTACGCCGCCGTATTTAAAATCTAGTCGCGGGGCCGGGAGTTGCACCCGGGTCTTGAGGTTATGGGCCTCACGAGATACTACTTCTCTACCCCGCAATAATAGGGATATTATATATTATAATTTTATAAATATCAAGTGGGGTTAATAGTAATCCGAGGTTGAACCTCAAAACTACGAACCTCGCAGAGGTTCGTAGTTTTGAGGTTCAACCTCTACCTTCGCTTGCCTTTAAGGGTAGAATATAGTAAAATAGGAGTAGAGAAAGATATGAAATTGCCGGTATATTTAGCGGGATTAGTTTTAGCTACGTTGTTAGCCGGGGGTTGTTTGTCGGCTATTTTAATTTACTTTAACCCTAATACTTCAGGTATACTAATTTTCATACTTTTTTATCTAAGTTTGTTAATCACTGCCACTGGTTTTTTTACTTTAATTGGTTTTTTTATCCGACGTTTTTCCCGGAAAAGAAGGGGCCCCTTGCCAGTCAGGCAAGCAGTTCGTAATTTGGAGGTTTCTTTCCGCCAGGGGATGCTTTTGGGGATTATTTTAATCATTGCTTTGATTTTACAGAGCCAGCGGATTCTTTTTTGGTGGAACATCTTATTAATAGTTATTGTAGTTGGGTTGGTGGAGTGGTGGTTATCTAAGAGATAAATTATGTCTAATCAAATTAAACAAAAAGCCATTGAAGAGATAACTCAAGCTAAGGATTTGAAAAAACTTGAGCAGATTTTTCGTACTTATTTAGGTCGTAAAGGAAAATTGACCCGGGTTTTGCGTTCTCTGAAAGATATACCAGATAAAGAACGGAAAGAGAAAGGTAAATTGGCTAATCAGGTTAAACAAGAGCTTAGTCAGTTGATTGAAAACAGGAGAAAAGAGTTGGCTGGCAAAGGAGTTAAAAAACCTGTTGGGGATTGGCTTGATGTGACTGCGCCGGGGATTAAGGTGCCGCGGGGTCATCTTCACCCAATTACTTTAGTTCAGCGAGAAGTAGAAGAGATTTTCCAATCAATGGGTTTTTCAGTGCTTGACGGTCCGGAAGTGGAAGCCGCTTATTACAATTTTGACGCTTTAAATGTGCCTGAAAATCATCCAGCCCGGGATATGTGGGATACTTTTTGGTTAAAAAATCTGGATTTACTTTTAAGAACTCATACTTCGCCGATGCAAGCAAGGTATATGGAGAAGAATAATCCGCCTTTGCGCATAATTGTGCCGGGTCGTTGTTTCCGCCATGACGCGACTGATATTACTCATGATGTCCAATTTCATCAGTTTGAAGGTTTAATGGTAGGCGAGGATATTTCCGCGGCTAATTTTAAGGCGATTATTGAAGAATTTTTCAAACGATTTTTTAATTCTTCTGATATTCAGGTTCGTTTGCGCCCTAGTTATTTCCCTTTTGTTGAACCGGGTTTTGAGGTTGATGTTAAAAGAAAAAGTGAAGAAAAATGGCTGGAAATTATGGGCGCGGGCATGGTCCATCCCAATGTTTTTAAAGCGGTTGGTTATACTAAAAAGTGGCGGGGTTTTGCTTTTGGCGCCGGTATAGAACGTTTAGCTATGATTAAGTATCAGATTGATGATATTCGTTTGTTTTTTAGCAGTGATTTAAGGTTTTTGAAGCAGTTTTAAGGGCTTGAACCTAGATTTAGGTTATGTTTAGAGGTTGAACCTC
>CAZYSH010000040.1:0-3096 GCA_964650035.1 uncultured Candidatus Saccharibacteria bacterium
GAACTCCCCAACTTTACCGTCTAAGAAATGGAAATTTTATTGTATTTAACATCGGAATTTAACGAAGTCGCCGAAGGCGATTTGGGTGGAGAAACCTGCAAGGTTTCGGAACCGTTAAATTCCTGTTCTATTCTCCCGAATACTTGGAGGGATTGATTTTTAGTGCAACGATGCTCGAAGAGCAAAAAATCAAAGTAATTTCAGGGGCGTATTCAATCAAGCGAACACAGTGAGCAATCAAGAATAAGTATCAAGGGGCAATTTTCAGTTCGTCGTTTCGTAGGGGGGAATTCCGTCGTGTTTTTGCTTCTTTTTAGAAAAAAGAATATCTAAAACCTTTTAGCCAAACTCTTTTTGTGCCAGATAATAGCTACAGCAAAAAATAAGGCAGTAAATCCTGAAAGTACCAATAAGTTAAGGACAGGGGAAAAATAACTAATGCCTTCGACTGAATATCTGGCTATGTCTGTATAATAGGTTAGTGGAGAAATAAATGAGATAAATCTACTTGCACCAGGCATTTGGCTGAGAGGAATAAACACTCCGCTTATGAAAATCAAAGGAAATTTTATTAGAGAAGACAGCATCATTATGTTGGAGGGCTTATCAGTTGGTGGTGCAGATAAAACTAACCCGAATGCAGAAAAACAAAAAGAAGCCAATACTGTACCTATCGCCAGACTTAAGGTTATAAACCCTGTTCCCAAAAAAGCAATGCCTAACAAGAAGACAAAGGCAGTTATAAATAGCCCAAATAAAAAGGATGCTAATATATCTCCAAAAATGATTGCCCACAAGGATATTGGAGCCGAAATAATCCTTTCAAAGGTTTTTGTACTTGTTTCTGTTGGTGCTATCGCTGGGCCAATAGAAGTTGATGTGAAAAAAAGAGCCATGGCCAGCAAACCTGGAAATAAGAACTCCATTGTCAATTCTTTACCTAAGGCAAAAGAAATAAATAAAAATGCTGGTAAAAGCAGGCCAAAAATTACTACTGGTCCTTTCATGTAGTATATAGATAAGTCCTTTTTGACGATAGCCAAGGACCTCTTTATCTGCTCTACCAATTCTAAAATGTTCATTTTTTCTCACCAGTTAACTTTACGAATATGTCTTCAAGATTTGGCCCTAAAGTGTTAATAGATAAAATTTTGTTTTTTGAAGATTGAGAATATTTAAACAGGAGGGGCAGGGTTTCTTCAGGGGTTTTAGTGTAAAGCCTTATCTTATCACCTATCTTTTTTATTGGACCAACTTCCTTAAACTTGAGTTCTTCTATACTCACTTTTTTCTCAAAGGCAACCTCAATAGATGAAGTGCTCTGAATTATATGCTTTAATCTTGCAGGCCGGTCTATGGCCACAATTTTCCCATGATTCATAATGGCAACTTTATTACACAGGTTATCCGCTTCTTCTATGTTATGGGTGGTCAGGATAATGGTTGTCCCTTCATCATTAAACTTTCTGATAAGCCCTCTTATCAGTCTAACGCTTTCCACATCAAGGCCGGATGTGGGTTCATCTAAAAATAATAATTCTGGTTCATTAATCAAGCCCATAGCTATAATTAAACGCTGTTTCATTCCTTTAGAAAATGTTTTCACTTTATCATGCATCCGTTCATATAGTCCAAACAACTTCAGTAAATTTTCTGTTTTCTTCTTTATTGATTGTTTATCAAGACCGTACAGTTCTCCTATTAAAACCATATTCTTGTAAGCAGATAAATCAACATAAGCGTTCGCCATCTCAGGGACGATTCCCATGAGCTGTTTTGCTTTCAATGGCTCTTTTTTCATGTCATAGTTGTTTACATGAATCCTGCCTTTTGTGGGTTTGAATATTCCAGTAAGCATCCTGATTGTGGTAGTTTTGCCTGCGCCATTAGGGCCAAGCAACCCGAATATCTCTCCTTTCCCAACTTCAAAACTTATATTGTCTACAGCTGTAAAAGAGTTGAATTTTTTTACTAATGATTCTGCTTTTATTATTTTGTTTTTATTAGTGCCCATCCTGAACCCCCAAAATTGTTAATTTCTCAATACATTTAATTCCCCTAATTTTATCTGCGTCCATAAAAATAGAATCTCCTTTATTCAATTCTATTTCTCCTTTCTCACTGGTAAATATTCCTTTACCATCCATCACAAAAAAGAAAACAGCATATGGTTCGGGGTGTGGTTTTATTTCCTGGTCTTTTTCAAGACAAACAACTACAAGGTTAAAATTATCTGTTTTTAATATATCTTCTTTATTTGGTCTATCTGGTAAGAATTTTCCTTTTGATTTTAGATTTTTTATATACATTTTAATTGCCTCCTTTAAGCATGGCTTTTACGAAATTCCTATTTTTTATGATTCTGATAATGACAAATATTATGAATGCTGTCCCAAACCATACATGCAAATCTACTATCAATTGAAATTTTGGAGATACGCCTCTAAAATAATTGGAAAGTAATGGAATTGAAGTCAGTGCTGTTATTATAAATGTCAAGATGCATAATTTTTCTAAAAGGTGATTAATTTTCATTTTTTATCTCCAAATTGATTTTTATAAAATTCTGCCATTTTATCCATCATCTTTTTTCTCTCGATTATCATCTCAAGCCAGTTCTTTAGATAAGATTCCCCTTTTTTTGTTATCTTGTATTCCCTGCTGTTAGGTCCGTTTTTACTTTCTTTCCATTCTGATTTTAATAAATTTTCTTGTTCCATTCTTCTTAATGTTGTGTACATAGTCCCCGACTTAACTTTATGTCTTCCTTCGCTTAGTTCTTCTATTGTCTTGATTAGATCATATCCATAGGTGGGTTTTTCACATATTACTTTTAGTATCAGGAATTGCAGCCATCTTCTTTCAGGATACCCACATCCTTTATGGCAATCATCATTATTTTGGCACATAATTAACTATATAACAATGTTACATATATAAACCTTTCTAATTCGTACGGAATTCCCCCCTCGTTCGTTTCGTTTTTAGTTTAGTTTTTTAGAAAATTGCCCCTTTCGTTAGCCCCTGAAATTATTGAATAGAACATCAGTTTTAAACGAAGTTGGATTTTTCGAGGTGAGGCAGGCATCCCTGCCG
>CAZYSH010000041.1:0-2633 GCA_964650035.1 uncultured Candidatus Saccharibacteria bacterium
ATCATAGTAGACAACACCCCTTTTATCAATCATTTTTAGCATATTTCTTGATTTTAGAGGTGTCACCTATGTATCTCATCACGTGCAGTTTAGTTAGTTAAATCTGAGACTTGCCTAGAGGTTGAAGAGGAGTTGCTGTCTAGAGGTTGAACCTTAAAATTACGAACCTCTGCGAGGTTCGTAATTTTAAGGTTCAACCTCGGATCCCCTGCTCCCAACTCTTTAATTAGCTCCGTCAATTGAAAAAGGGATCAGCTTTCTTGCCAACCCCTTTTATTGGTTATAGAGAAGGGTCATAATTTGGCCCTTTTTTGTATGACTTTTAGGCCTTATGGCCCTCCAGCTTTGATAATAAACAGGATGTTACCGCCTTATTATTTTTTTTATCACCTCCGGCAATAAACAATCACAATTTCTCATCAAAACAGGTTTATTTTCCTACCGGCTAAACGTTCTCCCTCCTTTTTGAACGCCTTGATTTTAAAGAACATAAAAGAGTCAGAACAAATAAACTAGCCAGTAAGATTGTTCTCTAAAGTCAGACACCTTAGAGAATACTTATATTTTACCAATTATTCAAAACAAACGTCAACCCCACCTTATCCACAATCTTTCCACATATACCACACATACTAATCAACAATTGAATCAATGGTCCTTTTTAAAAATTCCAGAGAATTGCTAATAATAAAATATTTTTCTATTTCAGCATAAGTATAATTTTGAGAACCATTTAAAGAACCCAAATTAATTATTTTAATCTGGCGATAATCCTGTTCAGAATAATTAAAATCGTTCTTTAATCTATAAGAGAGTTCTTCTAAAATATCGTTCATTTTAATTGAAGAATTCTTTTTTTCAAACACTAAAACAAAAGGGAAAGGTGTTTCTGAATTAGCTGGTTTTAAAATAAAAGCGGCTTGTTTTTTAAATAATGACTGAAAATCATCTTTAAAACTAATATTGAGCTGGCTTAAATAACCTTCTATTTTGTTTATCGCCTCTTGCCCGTAAAAATTATTATCTCTTAAAAACTGTGAAAAAGGCCAAACCTGCTGATATAGTTTTTCCTGCTCAATCAAACTAAAAACAATTACTTCTTCAGGAACCAAATCATTAAAAGGCCTTTCTTGAGAAACCAAAAGCCAATAGCTTATTCCCAAACAAACAATTATTAAAACCAAAAAAATATTTAAAAACAGCCATTTTTTAGACAGCTGTCTTGGCTTTTCCGCTGACTGATTATTTCGCAAGTCAACCCTTAAATCCTTTGGGACCTGTTGTTGATTTGATTTGTCTTTTTTAATTTTAATAGGTATCCGCATAAATTTTAGTTAACCCGAGGTTGAACCTTAAGAATGTCTAGAGGTTGAACCTCAGAACTACGAACCTCTGCAGAGGTTCGTAGTTCTGAGGTTCAACCTCGGATTAGCAGGTTCGTAACTCTCAGGTTCAACCTTTGTCACAACCCTCTACTGCGCAAACAAACTATCAATAACCGCGTACATAGCTTCCCGAGAAGTGGCAATTACTAACTTCTCATCCACTAAACCGTAATCCAAACTTAAATCCGGCGTAGAAAAATTCATATAACGAATAAATGTCCATTGATAAAAATTATCTTGAAACTCTTGAGTGGCTGAAACCGGAATCTCGTCTGTTAAAAGCATTGATTTTAAATCATTAACTATACTTGATTCCCAATTTCTAAGGTCTTGGACTAATGTTTCGCTTTTGCCTAAATCCAAAATTAAACCCAGACGGCTGCCACTTGCTTGACTATAGGAAACAAACGTATAATTCTCCGCCGCAATCTCTTTTTCAACCACCACCTCTTGTATATTAGCCGGTAAACTAATTCTTAAAGCTGTTAATAGAGTGTCTAAATCAGCGTATTTCTCCTCTTGTTCATTAACCAATTTTAATAAAATTCTTCTAAAAGTATTCTCTGGCTGCTGTTCGTTAACAACTGACTTTAGTTGATTAAAGAATAAATCCTCCTGGCCAATCGACAATTCAATAACTTTTGTTTCAGCTACTGGAATCAATGATTTAAGCATACTTGGTTCAATTAGACCTGTTGGCTGACAATCCTGGTCGGACTGACACTGGCTCTCCCCTTCGCCCTCAACAACAACACAGGTATTTTCTTGACATTGGTAATAAACGCTCGGAGGTATTATTCTCAAATAATTCCACCAATAAAAAAATCCTCCCACTCCTCCAATAATCAAAATGATAACTAAAGCTAAAACCGCAAAAACAGACCTTGCTTGTCGCTCAGGGCGTTTTATTCCAAATGGCTTTAGTTTTTCCCGAGTTAAGGCCGGCTTAGAAAGAATCTTTGGTTTAGTCAGTTCAACTGGTTTAACCGGCAAAGGAGGTAAGCGAGGAGGGAGTTTCTTCTCAATTGGTTTTTTCTCAACCGGCTTAATTGACGGTTTTCTCGGACGGCGAAACTTTTTAAAAAGACGGGCAAAGAAATTAGGTCTTTCTAATAACTTAACAGGTGGAACTGGTTTCTTGACCATTTTCTTATCTGGTATTGGCGGCGTTATTAATGTTGGTGGCACCGGCTTTTTCTCAACCGGCTTAATTGACGGTTTTCTCGGACGGCGAAACTTTTTAAAAAG
>CAZYSH010000042.1:0-2473 GCA_964650035.1 uncultured Candidatus Saccharibacteria bacterium
GGAGGGAAATTATAGTGATGCATAAACTGCTTAACAGTATCAATTTCCATGCCATCAATTGTCTGGCCTTCGCCCGGCCCGCCTAAAGTAACCACTGAAAGCGCTTGGGTAGTCCCTCTTTCAAACAAAGCTGAACCATGAGCTCTTTGCAAAAGGGCTACTTGGGTATTAATCGGCCTTACCTCATCCAACTTTCTTCCATCGGGTCTTTTTTCCTGTTTTAAAATATTATCATGAATAATTTGATTCACTTGTTCCTGAAAAATTTCCCTGATTTGCCCTTGTTTTTCTCCTGTTTCATCATCTAAGGTTTCTATTAATTCTCTTTCTAAAAGCAATAAGTCCTTGCTGCGCTCCACCTTATCCGGCTGATAAACAGCCGACTCCAACCTATCAGTTAAATAATCTTTTACCTGCTTAATCAGTTCCCCATCTAATTCTTCTATTTTTAAATCTTTCTTATCTTTGCCTTCTTTTTTAGTAATTTCTTTTTGGAATTCAATTATTTGCTTAATATGAGGATGGGCAAATTCTATCGCTCCTAAAAGTATTTCCTCCGGCACTTGATTGGCCACCCCTTCCAACATATTAATCTTACCATCTTTTCCAGTAACCACTAAATCAAAATCACTCTCTTCTCTGGCTTGATAAGTTGGATTTAAAATCCATTCCTGCTCATTTCCGGATTGACCAACCGAAGAACGAACCACTCTTAATCCTCCGACCAAACCATCCCAAGGAATATCTGAAACGCCCAAAGCCAAAGAAGCGGCAATTAAAGCCGGGATATCAGGATCATTCTCTCTATCAAAAGAAAGGACAGTTAAGGCGATTTGAATATCATTCCTGATTTTCTGATTAAAACAGGGCCGAATAACCCGGTCAATCATCCGACCGGTCAAAACCGCTTCATCAGAAGGGCGGCCTTCACGTTTAATAAAACGACCACTCTTAATCTTGCCGGCTGCGTAAAGCTTCTCTTCATAATTAACCGATAAGGGCATATAATCAACATCTCTCGGGTCCTTGTCCATAACAGCCGTAGCTAAAACAGTTGTCTGGCCATAACTAAGTAAAATTGAACCGTTGGCCTGTCCGGCTAATCGTCCAATCTCAACCCTTAGTTCGCGGCCCGCCCAATCGGTCTTAAATTGTTTAGGTTTCATATATTAAGAGCGTCCTGCTGTTAATATAGATTTCAGGTTTCGTACAGGTTTCTATTCAAAACTATTCCAAACAGAAACCTAAACGAAAAATCCTGAGAGCAAAATTAACAATAGGAACGCTTAAATTATTTCTTTATTAAATACCTTTTTTCATCTTGACTTAAATCAATAAAATCATCAGCTGCTTCAATTAATTTGGTTGAAGCGCTTTTGCTAAAAGCGATTACTTCTGCCTGAACTCCCTTATTTATCTTAAGATATTCTACCAAAGGAATAAAGTCGCCATCGCCGGTTACTAAAACAACTGTATCAACTAAACTGGAAAATTTGATTGCGTCAATGGTAATACCTACATCCCAATCTGCTTTTTTCATGCCTCCATAAAACACCTGGAGATCTTTAACTCTGGTCTCAATGCCAGCTTTGGTTAACGCTTCAAAAAAAGTTCTTTCTTCGCCTGTTTCCGTGCTGATTACATAAGCAACCGCCCGAATTAACTTTCGGTCAGCCACGCCCGCTTTTAACACTTCTTTAAAATTAACCCGGGCATTATAGAGATTCTTAGCCGAATGATACATATTCTGGGCATCTATCAAAACAGCCACTCGTTGCTCTTTATGTTTAATAACACTCATACTTTAGTCATTCTGAGGGCGAAGCCCGAAGAATCTATTTCTTATTCCACGGGATCCTTCGTCGCTTTGCTCCTCAGGATGACCATTTATTACAAAATCAAAGATTTTGACAAATGGTCACTTTTTAAGCCCTAATTTTTTAATTATTTTCTTATACCGCTTCTCGTCTTCTTTTTTAAGATAATCCAAGAGTCGTTTCCTCTTGGAAACCATTTTTAAAAGACCTCGCCGAGAATGATTATCTTTAGGATGTTTTTTTAAATGCTTGGTTAATTCTATAATCTGTTCAGTGAAAATAGCAATCTGGACTTCTGAAGAACCCGTGTCCTTTTCATGCGCTTTGTGCTCTTTAATAAGCTTGGACTTTTTAGTTGTTTTTAGCATATTCTCATTGTAGCAGGGGAATAAAAAAAAGACAACCCTGCCTTAGTAATTTAAGGATAAATTTAGGGTACTTTTAAGTCCAAGGTTGAACCTCTGGAATACCTAGAGGTTGAACCTCAAAACTACGAACTTCTGCAGAAGTTCGTAGTTTTGAGGTTCAACCTCGGATTAGCAGATTCGTAGTTTTGAGGTTCAACCTTTAGACACGGACTCTCAACTCCTTAAATTCAGTACAGTATTCTAAAGATAGTCCGAACGCATTTCGCCGCCACAGGCGGCGAGGAATTC
>CAZYSH010000043.1:0-2303 GCA_964650035.1 uncultured Candidatus Saccharibacteria bacterium
TTTTTTGGAGGTCGTACCTCCAAATTTGGAGGTACGACCTCCAAAAAACTTCAATCTTCCCCAAAAACATTAGCCGTGAATACATAAATATCAACTTCGCCTGTTTTCCAGCAAACCCAATCCAGGCCGGCTTTTTGAGAGCAAAGCTCGCCCATAAATTTATCCAAATCCCAATTATTTTCCGTAGCTACCTGCGGTAAAAATACTCCAGAACGGAGTCCTTTTTTAATTTGAACTCCATGTTTGCCCAATTCTATTTCCTGCCAGCTATCTATTTTCCTCAAAGGACTTAAAACAGAAACTTCATAATCTAATTCATCCAATTCATCTAATTGAACCGGCTTAAACCGAGCATCTTTAACTGCCGCGGATATAGCCATTTGGGAAACCACTTGATATAAAGGAATATCTGGAGCAAACCGACCAATACAACCACGCAATTGGCTATGTTTTTTTAAAGTAACAAAAACGCCTAAATGTTTATTCAATAATTCATCACTGACTGAAAAACTTGGCGCTTTTTTCTCTTTAACATATTCCTCAACTGACTCTTTAGCAATTTCTAAAAGTTTATCTTTTTGTTCCTGATTAAATTCTATTTTGTCAATTGATTTTGTTTGCCAGGCAAATGAAATGGCCCCATAACCAACCACCCTATTCCTATCACCAACACTGACATCTCCTGAATTAGCATAATTCAATAGCTTAATTTCAGCTTTATCTCCTGCTATATTCATTAACATTTCAACAGCTGCCTGGCCGCATAAACAAGTATCCAAATTACTAATACCTTGCCCCATTAGCTGATTAATAGTTTCCCGAACATTAGAGACCTGACCGCTTAAAATTGCTTCAATTACTTTTCCATCAACTTGGTTAGCTTGGTCATATTCTGGATAATGAGACATATCAGTACTAACTACTATTAAAGTCCTCTTATCAATATATTCTCCTAAGGCCTGACTAATTTTTTCTAAATCATCACTACTAATAGAAGAACTGACTAAAATGGGTAAAAGTTTAAAACCTTTTAAAACAGTTTGTAAAAAAGGAACTTCTACTTCTAAAGAATGTTCTGGCTGATGCGCCTCAGAATTAATTTCAAATAATGAATTGTTGATTAATTTATCCCGCAAATCAGAATCTATTTCTACCTGACCTAATGGTGTCTGCCAGGCATCATGGCCGTCAATAGCTGCTTTGTCTAAATAGAAGTTATGACTGGAGCCAATTAGAATAACTTTATCAATATCTTGATTTTGAATTGCTTTAAAACCACAAGCAGCCACCCCTCCAGAATAAACATAACCAGCATGCGGCGCAATGACTCCTCTGATATTTGAATCTGATTCCACCTCCTCAACTTGTTCTAAAAACCGCTCAATCATTCCAGCTAATTCATTTTTATCGCTCGGATAAAACTGACCGGCTACTGCTGGCTGACGAACACTTTTTTCTTCCTGCTCCTGATTTTTTTCTTGGTTATCCATAGTTTTATCCCTTTTCTCATAACTAGCTAACCACAAAAGTCCTCCGCTTAACAATATTATACCAAAAATTATTAAAATCTTCTTCATATTGGGGGAAAAAATAGAAGTTTTTTATTTTTTGAATTAAAAAATCTACTACAAAGACATTATAGCAGATTTCCCTAATCTATCCTATTCAGCTTCAGCTCCCCCGCTGGGACGATTTTAGAACTTGGTTTATGAAAATAGAAAGCAGCGAAACTTGTGTTTCGCTGCTCAAACCTTAATGAACAATCCATTAATCTCCAAACTAATAATGACATCTAATCAAAGCACTCGTATATTCTTTATCTGCCTGTAAGGAAAATGCCAATACATTCTTGCACCACCGGATGTACTCCTCTTCATAAGTGAATACACTTTTTTCTCTGTGCCACCAATTTCCTTCTCGGGTTATAACAGCATCAAAACTCCAATCTTTGCCAGACAGATTAAGATAAACCATAATATCTTTCAAACATCCGAAATTTTCAATTTCATAGACACCGTCAAAATGACCATCATCATCCTCTCTCCCACAACAGGCGAATTTCTCGATCCATCGCTCAATCTCTTTATAATCATCCTCGTCATTCTCACCTTTTTCCATGATTACCAAAACTGTAAACCATGCCATATCCGTCTCCTCCTTATCGATAAATTTTGTTAATGATTAATTCGTTTTAATAATTAATTCTAAAATAAGTATACCATATCAACATACTTATGTCAAATTCCCGTATGGCACATTCAACCTCTAAGTGCAACACTAAAGGCTTCTAATGGAGTTTTAAA
>CAZYSH010000044.1:0-2129 GCA_964650035.1 uncultured Candidatus Saccharibacteria bacterium
GGGGTAATATCTCTGGGGCTCTTGGGCCCCGCCGTAGGTAGTTTCCAACTCCATAAAATTAGCCTATCCATAAACACTCCTTATTATAGGATAATTATAAGAAAAACCAGGACTATTAAAATGATTTTTCCAACACATCAAATAGATCGTCCACATCAAGTAGATCTTTCAGTAAATTTTCTGTCTGAGGTAAAATCTTATATCTCGGTTTTTTAAAGGTTCCTGACATTTTTACCAAAATATACCTTTGAGCCTGATTTAAAATTGGGGAAATTACCTCGCCTAAACCCATGAATTGTCTTTTTGGGGGTTTCTTACGCCTCTGGCTAATGATTGTAAAATTAGTATTCCCGGCAAAATCAAAATAGCCGTCAACGACTAGCTGTAAATTATCGCTAGTAAATTTGAAATTCTCTGTGTTAACCTTACTCTGCTCTATAAGAAAAACTCCCCTGGCCTCTTCAAAGACAATTTTTGAAAAATCAGCCGGTAATATCAACTTGCCCAGGCCGCTTAAAGGCTCCCACTCCCAAAGGTTGCCGTTTTTTATCTCTAACCGGCAATTTCCGCCTAAGCTAGCTAAATCTTTCAGCCTGCCGTCCAAGGAACCGGTAAGGTTTACTATTCCTGAAGTATTCTTGTCCCTCCAAGCAGTGTCCTTTTTTAAGCTGGCCAAATCCAAATGCCGCAGTTTTATTTGCGTGGAATGAGCAATATCAGCCTCTCGATAATCCAAATTGGAAGATATATTCAAAACTCCCTGGTAGGCTTTTGAGAAAAGCTTAACCGCTGCCTGCGACTGTTCTTGATTATACTGCAAGGAAAAATCAGTTAAAGCCAGATCCCGCAATAGCAGCCGCTTACTTTTCCCGTCCAGGTCGATATTTAAACTGCCTTTATCCGGCCAAAAGCCTGACATAAGAAAAGAGGCGCTAAAATTTCCTTCTAAATCCGGAAAATCTAAACTCCGGCCAACTCTGGCGCTAATTTTTCTGATATCTTCCAAGGCCAAAGATAACGATCCCTCTAAATCTAGGAAAGGCTTCTTGATTTCTTCTAAGCCTATGCTGCCTTTGACCCCAAACTTTGTATTAAAAATTTCTGAATCTAAATAGGCTATATTGATCTTTTTGGCCCCAAGGCCTAATTTTGTATTAACTTCGAGGTTGGGCCCGGAAAGCGAAGCTTCTATTGAAGGGTTAGCAAACTGTCTAAGCTCACCGCTTATTTCTACAGGACAATCAAGAACCTTGGCAGTTAAGCGCGGTATGGTTAAAATATCTTTTGAAAAACCCACTCTGCCTTCAATATTTTCAGCAACCCCTACCCCAGGTATCCCTTGAGCGTATCCTCGGCTTATATCGGCATAACCGCTGTAATCAAAAGCTTTATTAGAAAGGTTGACTTTTATATTACCTTCTGAGCTTAAAGCGCCGCGGACTTTAAAGTCATCCTTGACAAAAACAACCTCTTCAGCGGCGAAACTATACTGGGAATTAATCCGGTCGTCATTCCCGGAAATCAGGGTTTTAAATTCTTTTATTTGCGCCTTTGCTAAGCTTAGGTCTACCTTTGCAAAATACGGCTCATACTCATCTAAAGGAATATCCTTAAATATGGCTTCTGCCTCAAAGGAATTGTCGAGAGAATTATACTTTCCTTTTAAAAAAAGCCGGGATTTGTGGAGATTATTGTTCTGCACCACTCCCCGGCAAGTCAGCTTAAGGCTGCCTGGCAAAGAGATGGTTGAATCAGCATTCAAATCTATAATTCTCCTCCGAAAATAGGGTTCTTTTGTCTGGTCTTCGATTAGACATTCCCCGTTCTTGAGAACTATACGTTTGACCAATAAAGACAGCCCTGTTTTTTGGGAAGGCTTAGGTTTAGCCGGTTTTGGCCAAAAAGTGTCAAAAGTTCTATCACCCTTGTAGTTGACATATACCATCGGTGAATCTATACAAACAGAAGGAATAACCACTTTTTTTAACCGCCAAATAGAGAGAAATTGAATATTGAAGCGAACTTCTTTAACCTTTATCAGGAGCTCATCGGTCTCGAGCGGCCCTTCAAAAATTCGCATATTTTTTACTTTAAAGCCTTGAAATAGTTTATATTCGATAGGGTCAAAT
>CAZYSH010000045.1:0-1728 GCA_964650035.1 uncultured Candidatus Saccharibacteria bacterium
TATATGCTCGCATTATTAGAAGGCAAAATTGAGCTTAAGACCGACAAATTCGCTATTATTAATATTCAGGGAATCGGCTACAAGATCTATTGCTCAAGCAGAATTTTAGAAAAATTAATTCCTGAAAAGGAAGTTAAACTGTTTATTCATCTTTATCACCGGGAGAATCTTTTGGATTTATACGGCTTTCTTTCTTTTAAAGAGCTGGAGTTTTTTGAATTATTAATTTCTATTAGCGGTATTGGGCCTAAGGCGGGATTAGCTGTTCTTTCTATTGCTTCTTTGAAAGATTTAAAGGTCTCAATTGCCAGTGGCCAGGTTAATTTACTGACTAAGGTTTCTGGCATTGGCAAAAAAACAGCCGAGCGGGTTATTTTGGAATTAAGGAGCAAGATTCTGGTGTCCGGAGATGATGTCCGAAAACTGGTTTCTGACGATGAAGCAATTGACGCTTTGGTTAGTTTGGGTTATGCCGGTCGCCAGGCCAGAGATGCCCTTAAACAAGTGCCGGCTAAAGTAAAGCAAGTGGAAAGTCGGATTAAACAGGCCTTGAAAATCTTAGGCAACCAAGGGTAGTAATTTCAAGGTACGGCCTCAAAATATACGTCCTTTGCAAAGGACGTATATTTTGAGGCCGTACCTTGAAATTTACACCTTAAAATTTATGGATAACAAGGAACAATGGAATCAGTTTATGATTGAGAATAAAGGGTCTTTTTTGCAGTCCTGGCAGTGGGGCCAACTTCAAGAGGCAATGAAGAGGAAGATTTGGCGGATTGAAACAAAAGAATTAAAGGGTTTAATTATTAAGCACAATCTGATTAGGAATAAAAATTATCTTTATTGTCCTCGTGGGCCAATTGGTCAGGGAGATTTTAAAGAATTTTTAAATAAAGTTGAAGAAATAGCTAAACAGGAAAAAAGTATTTTTTTTAAAATTGAGCCGGATAACAGGGACTGTCCCTTAGATGCAGTCCTTGCTTCAAGGACTGCATCTAAGGGACAGTCCCTGTTTAAGTCAACCAAAGAAATTCAGCCCTCCCAAACTATAGTTTTGGATATTAGCAGGCCAGAAGATGAATTACTTAAACAAATGCATTCCAAGACCAGATATAATATTCGCTTGGCTCAAAAAAAAGGAATAGAAATTAAGCAATCAGGTAACCAAGAATTAATAGCTGTTTTTATTGACTTATTGGAAAAAACAGCCAAGCGGGATAAATTTTATCTGCACCCTAAAGAATATTATCATAAGATATTAGATGTTTTGGGCGAACAGGGCATAGCCAAGCTATTTTTAGCTTATTACCAGAATGAGGTTATTGCCGCTGATTTAATTTATTTTTTTGGCCAGACGGCTGTTTACGCTCACGGCGCTTCTGACTATGATTACCGCCAATTAATGGCTCCGTACTTGCTCCAGTGGCGGGCGATTTGCCAAGCAAAGCAGCAGGGTTTTAAATATTACGATTTTAACGGCATTGATGAGAAAAAATGGCCCGGGGTAACCCGTTTTAAAAAGGGTTTTGGCGGTCAGGAAATATCTTATCCAGGCGCTTTTGATTTGGCTTTTAATAGATTTTGGTATTTTGGATATAAGATAGCGCGAAAGATTATTTAGGGGTTGGTAGTGGAGTTGGGGGTTTGGTGGGGGACAACCCAACCCCCACAACACCACAAGTTGGGTTTTATAAAAAGGGAAGTGCAAAAAATAAACCCCACATTAAA
>CAZYSH010000046.1:0-1702 GCA_964650035.1 uncultured Candidatus Saccharibacteria bacterium
ACTTTGATAATACACTACTTTATCAAAGTGTTGCACTTACTTATTGAACGTTAGATCTTGGTATTTGGTTAATTTAAAAGCCAGGACCTGAATATAGGCACTGGCTTCAAATTGTTTGTCTGTGATGAAAATCGATGAAAATTTAAGGTTTAGTTGTTACAGGATCCTCGCTCATCATCCCGTTGAAAAGCTGCTGGATAACACCCCTGAACTCTGCTGTGGCGCATACCCTGCAAATTTTACTAATTAAGCGCCTTCCATCAGCATGCCTATAGATTTCTATACTGAAAGCGGAATGAGCGGCTCCTCCTTCTTTATTACACATTTCCCGTTTGCAGACCGCGCATTCCCCAAGACTATCAACCTCTTCCTTACAGAAATCACAATATTTAACCTCTACTTCCCTCTTTTTCATAGCTCTCATAATACTACCCTCCTTTTGTTATTATTAAGATATTTTACCTTCTGCCCAGTCAATGCACAAAGCGTCAAGGTGAAGTTTCATCGCAACAATCTTTTTAACACGCATAGGATCAACAAGGCCTGTAACCGAAACATTTAATTCGGCTGCGCGGATTTCTCCCTCAATTTCTTCCTTTAAATCAACTATCTCTTTGGGACGATGGGAGCCACTCGCTAATTCCAAAAGATTCAACGCTGCTTTTGGGTCTAAAAATTTCACAGATTTCATAGGCAACCTCCTTATATTAAGTTAAATAACTAAAAACAGAATAACGCTATAATATTATTCTGTCAATTGGTTGATTCAGAGGCATCGTCCTGAAAATGACGCCCTTGCTACGCAAGGGACATCATTTTACAGGACAAGCCTCTTGGACATTCAAATACTCGCTTAGTAGTTTTTCTAAATATTGTTTGAATTCCAGTTGTTCTTTGATAGGATTAAAAACCTCAATGGCGATGATTTGGCCGAAAGCGAATTTTGGCAAAGTAGTCAAATAATCAAAATCACTTAAATTAGTAACAGTATGTTTTTCTTTATTCTGGATCGGGTCATAACCATTAAGATGATTACAAGTTACAGGAATTTTGTCTTTTCTTTGGAAAATATAGCTGGCTTCTTCCGCGCCCCGGGCAATAGATGACTTAAAATGGGATAAGTCAATGCAAAACCCGTTAATTTTCCTGACTTTGGTATTTTTGGGAATCTGGCTGTCGTAGTTCATTTCCAAGTAGAGTTTGTCCCAGTGCGGTTTCCATCGGTCTAAAATATCAAAATGCTCTTCATGGATATTAAAATGCCGGGTGCCGTAATTCTGGTTAAAAAAACGGATATCTTCTTTGGTTGTATCATGCCTTAAATGAACAAAAGGCACTTTTTTAATAGTTGATTTTTCTAGGAATTTATAAAGGTGGTCGCGCTCTTTTTTGTCAAAAAGCCCTAAAAAAACAGCCACTTCTTTTAATTGAAGTTGGTTGATTTCTTCTAATTTTGACTGCCATTCGGCATTTTCATAACCAGTAATACTGGGATAGATTTGAAAGTTATTCATTGCTTTTAAATCCAGAGGCATCGTCCTGGTTGATTTAGAGGCATCGTCCTGAAAATGACGCCCTTGCTACGCAAGGGACATCATTTTGCAGGACAAGCCTCTTAGACTTCCTAAATAAAGGGACATCATTTTACAGGACAAGCCTCTTAAACTACTCCGCTCCCAACTTATTCCGAATTTAACTCAAT
>CAZYSH010000047.1:0-1567 GCA_964650035.1 uncultured Candidatus Saccharibacteria bacterium
TATACTTTATCCACAACTTCATCCTTGACATAGGTATATATTAAAAGTTAAAATTAATAAACATACATAATCTTTATAAAACATTAATAATAAATTCACTAATTAGCTAAAAACTATGAAATACATTACTATTAAAAACGCTGCTAAACTTCTTCATGTTACTCCCCTAACCCTAAGAAATTGGGATAGGAAAGGGGTTTTAAAACCTTACCGCAATCCAGCTAATAATTACCGAATGTATCGCTTAGACCAAATAGAGGGCTTTCTTAGAGGGATAGAACAAAGCAAAGCCAAACAAGCTAAGAGAAAGATAGATTTGTTTTGATATTTGGAAGCGTCGCTTCCAAGTGTCTTTAAGTTATCTATAATAAAACCCCTGGATATCCAGGGGTTTTATTATCTTCAGTTGAACCTCGGATTAAACGATCAACTCCTCGCCTTAATACTCTGCAAAATACCTAAAGCTAAAAAAATACTAACCAAACTACTGCCCCCATAACTAACTAAAGGCAAAGTCAAACCAGTGATTGGCAAAACAGCCATATTCATACCAACATTGATTACTACTTGAGTAAAAATCATTATAACCAAACCAACCGCAAAAAGACGGGAAAAATTATTCGCAGAAACAAGAATGAGTTTGATAATTCTCCAGAATAAAAGGATGAAAATAAATAACAAAACAGAAACGCCCAATAAACCCCTTTGTTCGGCTAAAGTAGCAAAGATAAAATCAGTATGCTGTTCAGGCAAGAATTTAAGCCCGGCTTGAGAACCAGCTCCCAATCCCTGGCCAAATAAGCCGCCGGAGCCAACAGCAATCAATGACTGGCTGATATGATATCCCCTGCCGAAAGGGTCATCTTGAGGATTTAAAAAGGTAAGAATTCTCTGTTTTTGATAATCTTTCAGAACTCCGAACCAGCTGCCCGCCAAAAGTAAAACCATAATCAAACAAAGAATAATCAGATGACGAATTTTAATGCCAGCCACAATAATCAAACCAAACCAAATACTTATCAAAACCAAAGCTGAACCAAAATCCGGCTGAATTACTACCGCTAAAACAAGCAAAGCGATGTAAAAACCGGAAACAACCAAATGGCGAATCCGATACATCTCAATATGGCGCAAAGAAAAATATTTAGCCAGAAAAAGAATAACAATTATTTTTACAAATTCTATTGGCTCAAAATTAATCGGTCCTAACTGAAACCAACTTGAAGCTCCCCTTACCTCTTGAGAAAACAAAACAGATATTAAAGATGCCAAAGAAAACAAATAAAGAACTATTAAAACGGATGAATAATTTTTAAAGACCCGATAATCAAAAAAACTAATAGCCAGCATGAGAATAAAACCCAAAACAACAAAGCTTAATTGCTTTTTTGCAAAGACCAATGATTCCGGGGAGCCGATCCCGTAAATAGTTAAAAGCCCTACTCCGGTTAGAAGTAGGACAATAATTATTAAAGGCCAGTCAAGTTTTCTTAAGTGACTGTACATGATATGGATTCAAGAGAATTTTGGAAGCCCATCTTGATTTCAAGGTACGGCCTCAAAATTA